>NZ_JBHTMT010000008.1:0-123017 GCF_042679465.1 Lactobacillus melliventris
CACATTTTTGCGAAAACATTGTTCAGTTTTCAAGGTACTACCTGCTGCTAAAGCAGCTTTTTTATTTTGCCAGATTCAGTTGCTTTTGTCAAGCACTTTTTTCTGACTTATTTTGCCGTCTTACCGGACAGCGTTTATTATCTTACTAAAACAATTGTCTTTTGTCAACTGCTTATGCTTGGTTTTTTAACGCTGTCTTCGTGCTCTTGCCTTGCGGCTCATTGCCCGACGACAGTTATTAATACTAGCAAGTATTTTTCTTTTTTGCAAGTCTTTTTTGCAAATTATTCAAGTGACTATCTTCTTTATTCATGATAAAGTTGTCATATCAACGTTTAGAGGGGAGTTTTCAAAATAAAAAAATTTGATTTAGCAATTATAGGAGCGGGACCCGTAGGGTTATTCTGTGCCAATTTTGCTCATCTTCATGGTCTAAATACAATAATTTTTGATTCACTAGCTGAGGTTGGCGGGCAACCAAAACTACTTTATCCTTTTAAAGAAATTTTGGATATACCAGCTTACAGTTCTATTTTAGCTCATGAATTAATTACCAAATTACAAAATGATGCCAGACAACATACAACATTTGTTTTAAATCATCCAGTTAGAGCCATTGAGCAAAGTAACAATGAATTTGTTATCGATGACGACTATTCTGTTAGAAGCGTCATTATTGCCACTGGGACTGGGTTTTTCAGTCCTAAAAAATTTCCACTAAAAACGAATGAGGAAATTGAAAAAAGGATTCACTATTATGTTAAAGATCCCCAGGAGTTTGCTCATCAAAAAGTAGGTGTCTTCGGTGGTGGCGATTCAGCTCTTGACTGGGCAATTGAATTAGCAAGTCAATCGGCTGCCAAAATCAAACTAGTTCATAGAAGAAATGAATTTCGCGGTCTCGAATCAAGTGTCACCAAACTAAAAAGTTTAAAAAATGTTGAAATAAAGACCCCTTATCTTCCTAAATCAATTGAAATTAGAGATAATCAACTTAATATTAGCTTGAAAAAAATTGGAAGTAACGCTATTACTGACGAGCAATTTGATCAAATAATCGTTGGCTACGGCTTTCGAGCTAATAATCAATTTGTAAAAAAATGGGGTGTTAATTTAGTTAATAACCAAATAGAAGTTTCTCGCTCTATGGAAACCAATATACCTGGTATTTATGCAATAGGCGATGTCACTACTTATTCTGGCCGAGTCCCACTTATTGGACTGGGCTTTGGAGAAGCACAAATTGCAATTACTACAATTATGCGTAAGCTTTTCCCTGAAAAGACCTTAACAATACATTCAACCAGCATTTAGGAGATGTTTATGACAGTAATCAATTTTATCTTGCATATCGATCACCATCTGATTGAAATAGTCAATCAGTTTGGCAATTGGACGTATTTGATTATCTTTGCCATTATTTTTATCGAAACTGGATTAGTTATATTTCCCTTTTTACCAGGTGATTCATTAATTTTTGCTGCCAGTTCTTTAGCAGTTAATCCTGCATACAAGTTAAATATCTGGTGGATTTATTTTGCAGTGCTGCTGGCAGCAATACTAGGCGATGCCTGTAATTATGAAATAGGCGCCTGGTCAGTCAGACAAGGTTCCAAGCATACCTGGTTTAATAGCTTAATCAATCAAAAAAATCGGACGGCTGCTGAAAACTTTTTTGAGCGGCATGGACCAATCACTATTGTTATTGGCAGATTTATCCCTTTCATCAGAACTTTTGTCCCGTTCATTTCGGGTGGGAGTAACATGCATTATGGCAAGTTTGCCTTATATAACGTAGTTGGCGGAATATTTTGGAGTGGTTTATTCACAATACTTGGTGCCTTCTTTGGCAACATCCCTTTTGTCAAAAATCATTTCTCAATGTTAATACTTGCAATAATTATAATCTCGGTTCTGCCGCTTCTTATAGTATCGTTAAAAAAGCGGATTAAAAACAAAAAGGAGATCCATTAAGGACTCCTTTTTATTTTTGTAATAATTTATCTGCAAAATACAATTCATAGACGATACCGGCAATCGCAAAACAAGAAGCAAAAAAGCCTTCTGTGAGCA
Source organism: Lactobacillus melliventris (assembly GCF_042679465.1). NCBI lineage: Bacteria > Bacillati > Bacillota > Bacilli > Lactobacillales > Lactobacillaceae > Lactobacillus > Lactobacillus melliventris. The sequence goes on from NZ_JBHTMT010000008.1 coordinate 2,074, forward strand.
CATTAATAATCGGATCTGTAGCGGGATCAAACAGCCAAGTATTGCTGCCAGCAAAAAACAAATGATGAAATGTAATAAAAAAGTTATCAAAATTTGCCAAAGCAAACGGTAAAACGGCAATCGGCAATAGCAAAAATAATAACGCCCAAACCTTATTTAAGCGCAAAAATTTTTGATTTTGTCTTTTACACCAAAAATATATGATTAAACAGCACAAGAAGGCAACGATCGCCAAAACAAATAATTTTTTGACATCAGCAAAATGCCTGGCAGCCATTGCAGACGTATGAAAATCACGCATGTGCAGCTTACGCTTAAATGGCCAAATGAGGTACCACAACAACTGATTATAACTATTCATCACTTGTTCAATCGATAAATTGACTGTTTTATTTGTTTTTTGCACTAATACAAATACGAATAACAGTGGCCAACTTGCAACAAGAGCTGTCACCACACTAGTAGAAATAGCAAAAATAAAATGATAAATAATAGTTAATATATTATTTCTTTTGCTCATAATTTAACCTGATCCAAACTATCAACTAAAATTGTCGGCTGCCTTTTGCCTTCAATGTCAGCCAATTTTGTAATACCCGTCGTTACCAGCAATTGGTCAACATGACTGTTAAAACCCGCCTTGATATCAGTATCGTAGTTATCACCTACTAAAAGTGCATCTTCTTTAGAAAACTGTAGTTTAGCTAACAGCATATCAATAATCACGGAAGAAGGCTTGCCGATAAAAAATGGCTTATGGCCACTAGAAGCCGCAATCATCGCACACTGAGAACCATTACCGGGCAATAAACCTTTTTCACTAGGTAAATTTAAATCTGCGTTAGTCCCAATAAAAGTAGCACCGTTCCTAATTGCAGTAGCAGCCACTTGAATTTTATGATAAGTCAAGTCCGTATCCATCCCCACAATCACGTATTCAGGATTAAAATCAGTGACTTCAAAAGCAGAATTTTGCAAAAATTCACGCCATAAACCAATTTGACCTATTATATAAATACCGATTTTACTTTGCCGCTTCTTTTCACGGCTTAAAATATAACTTACCGTTGCCATGCAAGGAGTATAAATGTGCGCAACATCGGTTTTAATGCCATGCGTTTTAAGCTTATCCACCACCATTTGTGGCGTACGAGTAGTATTATTAGTCAAAAAAATATAGCTTTTATGTGCCTGTTCAAGGCGCTTAACAAAACGAACACCTGCAGCAATAGTTTCCTTGCCCCGATAAATGGTGCCATCAAGATCAATTAAAAACAAACGGTAATCTTTCACTTATTTGCTGCCCTTCCTTTTTTTGATTACAAAAGAATGGTTATTCGCACGCTCTTTTTTTATTGCCACTGTTTCGGGCTTCTTTATCTTAGGTTGGCGAACATGGTAACTCTTAAACGATTTGTAAAGCTTCTTTCTGTGTATATTTTGTCCCCGATTTTTAAACGAATTTAGTCGCCTTTTTCTTTTATTATTATGATAATGATGTACTGGACTTAACAACTGCAAGATAAAATACGGACTACCGGGATTGCAATATTCAAGTAAATAATCCGCAATTGTTTGTTTTTTACGATCGATTGCAGCCTGAGCATTATCCTGGTAGAAACCTTTTAAACGCAGATGATCACTGGACAAGTCTCCTACAATAAAATCATATTGATCAAGATATGGGTCGTATTTTTGCCGCAAAAGTTCAAGATCCAGAGCATCATCCTTATTAACTATTACCTGGTACAATTGTTTGTTAATTTTTAACTGCTCATTATCCAAAGCCACTGCTGCCAGGGGATGGCGCAGAGGCTGCTCCTGGTCAAATTTATTTTCTTGTAGTTGATTACTGTTTATTTTTTTCACTATTATTTTCACTTCCAGTTATAGGGTATTTTTGTGCCAAATAGTCTCCAATCACCTCACGCAAGAATTGTGGAAACAAAAAGTCATTGTCGCCCACGATTGCCAGAGTTGGAAAAAACGGCACCAAAACATAATGATCCAAAACAGCAATTTGATATTCCTGGTATGGATCAACTTCTTTGCCGTTGACGAAGACTACTCTACTCATAGGGTCAAATTTTATGCCCTTATAATGCATTTGACCAAATATTTTCCCCCGAAAACTCATTCCCTGCAAAGGGAATTGATCTAAAAAATGCCGGTTTTTTTCAATTTCCATAATTAGGCGCCATAGATCACTGCCTCTTAAAGTAGAACGCACTACATGCATTGAATGCGGTAAAGACTTTTGCAAATCATATTTAGTGATAATGCCTTTTTTAAAAGGGGTTAAGAAAAGACCCGAGCTGAGCATTGCCAAATCGGTTCCTGCAAAATGAGCAATTGCATTCATTGAAACTTGGATTGCAGCTTCACGGTCACCATCATATTTTTCGGGCAAATCAGCAACAAGTTCTCGACTCAAAATTTCTTTGCCCTTTTGCCTGTATCCTAAAATAGTGTCTTCATCAGCTGAATGAGACTTCATCAAACTGGTTGGTTCAACGTGCGGCGTAATCTTGAGTACATGGTGATTGTCATCAATTTCCATATACGTATTGCCTACATAGTTGCCCCATTTACCGGTTTGAGTAATCCAGACACCCTTAACTTCTTTACCATGGGGAAGCAAGTCGTGGCTATGGCCTCCCACAATCAAATCAATTTCTGGATAATTTTTGGCTAAAAAGGTATCCATATCTAAGCCAATATGAGTTATTAAAATTAACACGTCATAGTGGCCTTTTATTTGTGGCAAAACCTTATCCATTGTTTCTTTCAGCATTTTGACGTGCCAGTGATTAGGTTCATATGAAAGTGGGTATGCGGCAGTCAGACCGATGAGACCGATGCGTGTTCCCTTTTTTGTAGTTACGATTTTATCCTGAACTGCCCAGTGAGGCAGAGATTCATCTTCTTCACGCAAATTGGCTAAAATAACGGGAAAATCGGCATGATCAAATAGTCTTTCTACTACAGCGTGGGAATTGGAAATACCTTCATTGTTACCAATAGTAATTGCGTCGTAATGAAAAGAATTCATTAATTGAATATTAGCCTGGCCATAAGTTGCATCAGTCAAAGGATGTGAGCGGTCCATGAAGTCTCCAGCATCAAAAGTAAACACCTGATCGACAGTTTGATCTTTTTGAGCTTCCCGCAAATACCGGCCAATTTTGGGAAAATGTTCGAAATGTGAGTGTAAGTCATTAGTATGTAAAATGCGAATTTTTTCCATTATCCTTGCTCTCTATCCAATTTGATTCGACTTTAAAACCATGTTATAGGCGTCTAGAACTTTTCCCTTAGGCTTTTGCCATTCTACCCAATCCGGATTTTTCCAATCATCTTCGTTTGTCAAAGTCTCAAGCTTATAGTTCTGATTGATATATTCTTCATAAGTAACAAGTGCTTTAGTACGTGGAATATTTAATTGTAAAATACGAACACTCTTAATTTTTCCTCTGTCAGCTGCAAGTTCTGCTATACCATTCTGATCAATATTAGAAATTTCAAAATACTTGCTGCCGTCATTGCGCACAATTTCTTCAATTAAATCTAATTCTTCATATTGTTGCTTATTCATCAATATTCCCCGTATAAATTAAATCTGTGACATATAGCAAAAAATGTGCAACCATGCTATTGTAATTAACAACAGAGGTGTACACATGAAATATCAAAGCCAACTGTTTAAGGCTCTCATTTTTAGCATCATATTTATCACAACTAGTGGTTTCACTGTGGTCGGCCATCGCGGAGACCCCAGCAAATATCCTGAAGAAACTATTCAAAGTGACAACTCTGCCTTTAATTCAGGTGCAGACTACGTTGAACTTGACCTGCGCCTTTCTGCAGACGGTGAACTAGTTGTATCACATGATGATGACCTATTTCGAGTGACCCATACACATGCAATTGTATCACAAAATTATTGGCAGGCACTTAGCCAATTGACCTATGACAATGGTGAACATGTGCTGAGCTTACCAGAGCTATTTGAATATTATCAAAAAAAGCCTAATACCAAATTTATTCTTGAAACTAAAATTGATCATGGACTTGATCCCTCTTATGAATTAGAAGATCAGATTGCCGCCACTGTAAAGAAATATCATATGGAAAAAAGAATAATGATTCATTCATTTTCTGCTGCCAGTTTGTTTCATTTTCGCAAAATTATGCCCAATGCCTACTTAATTCTAATTGTCGGCAGTCTTAAACGAATGAATTTTAGTAATTTACCGCAAGTCAATGCTGTTAATGTTTCCTCCGACCTAATTTTAAATCATTCCTGGCTGATACATTGGTTACACCAGTTAAATAAACAGGTTTTTGTGTGGACAGAAATGGACGAATCGCCCGATCTATGGCAATGGCTAATTAATAAAAATGTCGATGGCGTGGTAACCAATTTTCCCAGCACCGGATTTAAGTACAAGCTGGCTAAGGAAGGCACCAAAAAGTATGCTATCCACCGCAAAGGCAGCTATTTTGGTAAAAAGAAAGCCAAGACAATGATGAACCCTTATGTACAGAAAATGCAAAATAAATATGTTTATCCGGGACAAAAATTTGAAGTAATGTATGGTGTCAGGGCGCATAATCAACTTTATTATCAGATTGCAAATCAAACATTTATCTCAGCTGAGTTTGTCAACATGGACTTAAGACCAGCAGATATTGCACCTTATCAAAGTAAGCAAATTATTGCTAAACCGCAAAAAGATGTTCGAATTTATCGTTACCCTGATAATCAAGCCAAAACAAAAAAATTGCTACCGGCAAATACTCTTTTTAAAATCCAGAATTTTAATGGTAGTCCTAAGAGTTTATGGCTATTTACATCACAAGGTTGGATCAAAGCACGTGATATTCTTTTCTATGGTTTCTTTGACGACGCAAATTGGCAAAATTATCGCCGCTTGCCGCGAATGAGCCGTTATTCAAATATTGCTTTAACTCCTTATTTACAGCTGCAACCAGCAAAGACGTTAAACACGTGGCAGAAGATCAAGCAAATTAAAAAAATAACTACTAAAAAAGTGCTGCATAATTAACTGCAACACTTTTTGTGTGAATAATATTATTCATTTGTAGTACTTTGCTTTTTCAATATCTCATAAGAAAGCTCAATTTGCTTCTCTGGCACTTCTTCATTATTCATCAATTTAGTCAACATTCTCATTGCCACCGCTCCAATATCATAAAGCGGCTGACGAATGGCTGTTAACGCTGGGCGCACAACTGAAGCAATTTGAGTTGCGCTGGCTGTAATTATTTCTAAATCTTCCGGCACTTTTTTACCAGCATCAATAGCAGAATTCAAAATTCCCACTGCAGTGACATCACGACTGACAATCACGCCATCAATACCGTCCTGCTCCAGTTGGGATAATAAATTATAGCCATCAGAATGGTCTTTAATCTTAGTATAGATATGACCTTCCCCTAAACCATGATCAGCCATAAATTTTTTGTAAGCCGGAATTCTATTTTCAGCGCTAACCACAGTGTCTGGATTGCCTAAGACTAAGGCTAAATTTCTCCTGCCATCATTATACAGAAGGTTTAAAGCTTCTGTATCGGCCTTTTGATAATCAATGGCAACTGATGGAAATTCACTGTGACTATCTTTAGTACCAGCTAAAACTACTGGCGTATCAGTCCGTTTAAAGGCCTCAACCGCTTCTTCTGGCAAATTGTCTGACATGTAAATCACACCATCGACCTGCTTATTAAGCAATCCCTGAATTGCCTGATCTTCCCTCATTAAGCGGTTTTCAATACTGGTGATAATAATGTTGTACTTATATAAAAGCGCAATATCATCAATTCCTTTTGACAATTCCGCAAAATAAAGATTAGTTAAATCCGGCACGATTAAACCAACAGTGGTGGTTCTTTTAGATGCCAATCCTTGTGCTACCGCATTTGGCTGGTAATGCAACCGGTTGATTACCTTCATAACCCGTTCGCGAGTGTCTTTACGCACATTTGTATTGCCGTTAACAACTCGTGAGACAGTAGCCATTGAAACTTTAGCCTCACGAGCAACATCATAAATTGTAATATCCTGTTTTCGCATTTTGGTTCCCCCATCTTAAAATTACTAGAATAAAATTTATCATTCTTTCCCATAAATTGCAAACGTTTACAACTATTCTTTCATTTTTTCAGGTCTAGAACATGATATACTGATTTTAATCATAAAATCAAGATGGAAGGAAGAAGCTATGAACTTAACTAAATTACAAGAATGGCTGCAAAGTACCAATTGCGATGTTGCCTACATTTCTAATCCAACGACAATTGCTTACTTTACAGGATATGACATGGAGCCACATGAACGAATCTTTGCCCTTTTAGCATTTAAAGATCAAGATCCGTTCGTCTTTGTTCCAGCTTTAAATGTTGAAGAAGCTAAAAATTCAGCTTGGAACGGTGATGTATATGGTTATCTTGACTCAGAAGATCCCTGGGCAATTATTGCTGACAAAGTGAAAAGCAGAACCAAAGAATACCAAAAATGGGCGTTAGAAAAAAATAACCTCTCTGTTTCCCATTATCAACTCATCCATGAGCAATTTCCAGATGCTAATTTTGACGGTGATGTTTCTAATTTTGTTGCAAAAATCCGCCTATATAAAACACCGGAGGAAATTAAGCAATTGCAAGCCGCTGGCCGTGAGGCAGACTTTGCTTTTCAAATTGGTTTTGACGCCATTAAGGAAGGTGTTACTGAAAGGTATATTGCTGGTCAGATTGAATATCAGCTAAAGGTACAAAAAGGCGTAATGCATGAAAGTTTTGAAACCATTGTACAAGCTGGGGCCAACGCCGCTAATCCTCATTTAGGTCCTACTATGAATAAAGTCAAGCCAAATGAATTGGTGTTATTTGATCTTGGTACTATGCACAACGGTTACGCTTCTGATTCCAGCAGAACAGTTGCTTATGGCGAACCAACAGCCAAAGAAAAAGAAATTTACGAAATTGATCGCGAAGCTCAACAAGCTGCAATTGACGCAGTGAGACCGGGAATGACAGCTTCTGAATTAGATAGTGTTGCTCGTGATATTATTACTAAAGCGGGCTATGGTGAATATTTTATTCACCGTTTGGGTCACGGCATTGGTAAAGAAGTACACGAATACCCTTCAATTGTTCAAGGCAACGATTTGATCATTGAAGAGGGTATGTGTTTTTCAATTGAACCTGGTATCTATATTCCTAACGTAGCGGGGGTCAGAATCGAAGATTGTGGTGTTGTAACTAAAAACGGCTATGAACCATTTACTCATACAAGTAAGGAACTAAAAGTTTTACCTCTTTAAATAAACTCACTTTATTTATTGCATAAAAATGGCACTGACAGATTTTATTTTCTGTCAGTGCCATTTTACTAAAATCGTGTTTATGGTCTAGAATATGGATCAGCAGGTGCATCTGCAGGGCCTTCAGGCTTTGGGTCTGAGGGTTCCGAGTGATTAAAATCATCTGGACCCTCTGCATGGTGCAAGTCATCAGCTACATCTGCAGCATGATCTTTTTGCTGTACATCAGTATCTTTTGAACTATCAATAACGATATCATCAAAATCTTTCAGTTCAGAATCATCTTCTACATTCTTGGGGAATGAGGCCAGTTGATTCTTTACAATTTCAGTACCGTTATCATACTTTTTCTTTAAGTCTTGAACAGTTTCATTGTTCTTAACTTTTTTCTTCAGTTCGTCAATTTGTTCATCACTGACTAATAAGGAACCAGCTAGGAACCCTACAGCACTTCCGACAATAGTACCTAAAACAAAATTTGCAAAATTTTTCATAAAAGTAACTCCTTTTACTAATCTTCACCTTTACGCCGCTTATGCCGTGCAAACACTGATGCTAAAGCAGAAGACATCAACCCGTTACGTTTCCAATGAAAATTATTGAAACGCTTTGCCATATTTCTGGTAGATGTGTTGACATCCGAAACGCTTTCGCCTAAATCAGCTGCTGCTTGCACAACAGGATCAATAGTTTTCATTTTAACATTAACATCTGCTAGCAAGACATTAGTTTTATCAAGCAAATCACTGGTTTGATGAAGTAAATCATTTACATCCCCAGTGACCTGTTGAATTGACTCGTTAGCACTCTGGATCGTTTTTTCTGCTTCTCTAGTCGCTTTTGCGGCACGTATAAGCACTGGAATTGTGAAAAGTACTAAAATTAATAATGCAATGGCGGCTATTAAACCTGCTAATGCACCATAAGAAAATTTCATCTTTTACCTCCAATTCTATACCTAAAAAAAGTCTAGCATGAAAATGCTTCAATCTCAATCTATATGTAATATTTTGTTATAGTTAATATGCATATACGAAAGGTAATTATTATGGATAAAATATTTCAAATCAATAAAAACGTGCTCAAGTTTAACTGGGACAGGCTGGGAGAACAAGTTCTGACAATTATTTGGCAGCTCCTAGTTTCAGCTTTAGTTTTTTACCTGATCGACCATGTTGGTAAAAAAATAATTAAACATTATTTAGAGCATAGTAAAAGAAAACAAAATAAGAGAACTCAAACAGTTACTGCATTAATTAACAGTATCTTTGAATACACTGTGATTTTTTTCTACTTGTTTGCTGTTTTATCTATCCTAGGTATTCCAATTGGTACGCTACTTGCGAGTGCTGGTATCTTTTCTCTGGCTTTAGGGATGGGAGCCCAAGGCTTTGTCAGCGATTTAGTTAACGGCTTCTTCATTTTAAGTGAAGACCAGTTTGACGTAGGAGATATTGTCTCAATCAACAATCAAACTGGAGTAGTGGTTCAGTTGGGATTAAGGACTACAAGACTTAAAGGGTCTGATGGTTCTCTAATCTACATCCCCAATCGTAATATTTCAATCGTACAAAATTTAGCCCACGGTGGCATTGGCTTAGATATTGAAATCCAACTAAAAGCTAATAACGATTTTGCAAAAGTTCATAGTCTTATTGAACAGGTAAACAAAAAATTGAGTACCGATATTAATTTTTTAGTGCAGGAACCTAAAATTATTGGCATCGCTACGCAAACAGCACAAACTGTTAATTATGTGGTTCATTTTCAAGTTAAACCCGGTTATGAAAAAGAAGTGCAGGATAAATACTTAACGCAGTATTTAAACGTCCTGCAAAGCAACCAAGTTCTTTTAGCAGAATAAAATAAAAACTGATAAATGTCTTTAACACTTTTCCAGTAAAAAGTATTAAAAATAATATTTATCAGTTTTTTAGATATTTATTCAAACTGAGCGAGCCAGTTTGGTAAACACTTTAATAATTTGTCGAGTGCTTTTCCTCGGTGAGAAAGACTATTTTTTTCTGCAGTTGTCATTTCGGCAAAAGTTTTCTGCTTTTCCGGTACATAAAAAAGCGGATCATAGCCAAAGCCGTCTTCACCTTCAGGCGCTGGTAAAATTAGGCCTTCACATTGACCTGAGACAACCAAATCTTTTTCAAAATGACCTGGCATTGATACTACAATTGTAGTATTAAATCTAGCTGTTCTTTTTGCTAACGGCACACCACCAAGCTCGGCCAGTAATTTAGCATTATTCTTCTGATCATTATGCTCAGGACCGGCAAAACGCGCCGAGTGAACTCCAGGAGCACCATCAAGTGCATCAACCATTAAGCCAGAGTCATCCGCTATCGTCAGCAGCTGACTATAGTCAGCTAATTCATGTGCCTTTAGCTTAGCATTTTGCTCAAATGTTGTACCGTACTCATCAACAATTGGCGGCCTATCTAAATCGGCATTAGTCTTAACTGTGAGGTTAAGCGCAGCTTTTTTAAAAGCTGCGCTTAATTCTTTCACTTTGCCCTGATTAGTTGTTGCAAATAAAACTTCCATTTTTTTCCTTTCTTCTTAAAGGTGTTTTGCACTAACGTATTGCTCGTCTAATACTATTTTCCCCAATTCGTTAAACATTCTGACGTCCCCCGTTGTGTAATACTCGTGCGCACCATCATTAGAATTACTGCCAAAAAGGCCGTCACGTTTCATTACATTATACGTGTATTGCGCTACCTGGTCAGCTGGATCAATAATTTGAACATTAGGTTTTAAACATTGCGCAAACTCACTGCGAATAATAGGATAGTGCGTACATCCCAAAACGAGAGTATCTATGTCCAGCTTGTTGATTGGCAGCAAAAGTTCTTGCAGTGCAGAGACATACGCCTGATGACCTGCATCAGCTTCAATTAGGGGTACAATCTGGGGGGCTGCTATTTCATGCACAACTATTTGGGAATCACGCTTTTGAATCTCCTTTTGGTATGCATTTAAACTAACAGTCATTTTTGTCGCCACAACTGCCACGTTTTTGTTTTTAGTAGCTTGCGCTGCCGCTAGAGCGCCCGATTGAATTACGCCGATAATTTGCGGCTCAATCTCTTTTTGAATAGCATTCATAGCTACTGCCGTGGCAGTATTGCAGGCAAAGACAATTAGTTTAACGTTTTTACTTAATAAAAAATTAACACTTTGCTTTGTTAGCGCAATAATTTCCGCTTTAGACTTATCACCATAGGGAACATGAGCATTGTCACCAATGAAAACAGTTGATTCATGAGGCATTTTAGCAATTATTTTTTTGACTACCGTTAAGCCGCCAACTCCTGAATCTAATAAGCCAATTGGTCGATTATCCATATTAAAAGACTCCCTAAATAATTTATACTTCAGTCAATTTTACGGTAAAATAAAAGAAAATAAAAGGGATGAATTTCTTTATGCAAGACAATAACCAGCAACATGAACATGTTTATTTTGTAAATCAGCTTTATCGGGACTTTTTACTGCCAACGATCTTAGGCAAAGACAATGATGTAATTCTATATTGGGGTGGCAAGCGCATAGCCCGTAAATATGACTTAGCGTCCTTTGAAGATGTAGCCAGCTTTTTTGCAACTACTGAATTTGGCAATATTGAAAAAGCAAGAGCCCATCATAGTGAAAAAATTTTCAAATTAACCGGACAAAATGTAGCCGATCGGATTAGCAGTGGTAATCAGGAATTTTCCCTTGAAGCAGGAATAATTGCAGAAGCAGTTGAAAAAGAAACTGGTCGCACTACTGAATGCGAAATTAAGGTTGATGAACATAAAAAAATAGTAAAATTAATCGCCAAATTTGATTAAGCACTTTGAAACAAATAATTTAGTTTTTTACCATTTTTGCAATATTATTAAAGTAAGAATGGAGGAAACAAAATGCTTAGAGAATTTAAAGAATTTATTCAACGGGGCAACGTTATCGATTTGGCTGTTGGTGTAATCATCGGCGGAGCTTTTACCAACATTGTTAATTCATTGGTAAACAATTTAATTAATCCCCTTTTGGGTCTATTTATCGGACGAATTGATCTTTCCAATCTGGTATTTAAAGCCGGAGGTGCTACTTTTAAATACGGTGAATTTATCAATACTGTGATTAACTTTTTGATTATTGCATTCATCGTCTTTTTGCTAGTTAAAGCTGTCAATAAAGTAATAAGACATAACGACCAGCAACAACCAGCTGGCCCAACCGCTGAAGATTACTTGAAAGAAATTCGCGATCTATTAAAAGAAAAAAGCAATTAAAAAAATTCCTGCAGTTGCAGGAATTTTTTAATTGGTATATTGATCCAAAATTTGACTCAATTTTGCTTTAGGTGTGTAACCTGTAATGCGATCTACAATTTCACCGTTTTTCTTGATTAGCAAAGTCGGAATAGCCATAACTCCCAAAGAGCTTGGTACTTCCTTGTTTTGATCAACATCCATTTTGGTAAATTTAACGTCTTGTCTCTCCTCAGCCAATTCATCAACTACCGGAGATTGCATTTTACACGGGCCACACCAGGTTGCCCAAAAGTCCGTTAACACGACGCCATCTTTTGTTTCTTCTTCAAAGTTTTGATCTGTAAGTTCATCAACCATTGAAAAAACCTCCTTTAGAGAAAAACATTATTCTATTGATATTTTCATTATAGCAACCAGACTTACTTTTTACAAGTAAAGTAAATTATTGCAAATGCACAATGGTTGCACCATTTCCGCCCTCGTTTGTAGGGGCGTAATTATAACTTTTCACATGCTTATTCGTCCGTAAATATTGCCAAACGCCTTTTCTAATAGCACCAGTACCTATGCCGTGAATAATGGTAACAACATCTAAACCAGCTAACAGCACCGAGTCAATATAGCGATCTAAATTAGTCATTGCTTCATCATAACGCTGACCGCGCAAATCGAGCTCACTTTTAGCATTGCTACGCCTGTTTGCACTAACTGCACGCACTTTCGAATGAGTTTGCGGCTTTTCATGCTGAGTGCTTTTTTCAATGTCGCGATCACTGACTTTAACTTTAATAATACCCATCTGGACCTCATATTCATGTTCAGACAACTTTTTGGTAATCGTACCAGTTTGCCCATAAGACAGTACTTTTACCTGATCGCCTACATTAACATGGTGTCTTCTTTTTTCGCGTTGCAGAACACGATTATGAGCCAGATTTTCGTTTTGTCGTTCAAGCTGATTAAATTCACCCTTGGCGGCAATAATTTCGTTTTGTTTAATATTACCTTTTTGCTGCTCAAGTTGTGCGATAATTTTATCAGCTTTTTTACGGCTTTTGGTAACTACATCATTAGCTCTTTCCTGAGCAAATTCCAGCTGCTTTTGCACACGTTGATTGTACCAATCGAGTGCTTGCTGCAATTTCTTTTCCAACTTTTTAGCACGATCAAGACTGGTAGTTAAATGACTGCGGGCATCTGAAGCAGCCTTAGTTTGCTTCGTTAACTCAGTAATCATTTGGTTAATATCAACGTTTTCATCACTCATTAGCCCCTGTGCTTTTTTAACCACGTCTTCGCGCATCCCTAATCTGCGCGCAATTGCAAATGCGTTACTGTGACCAGGAATACCAATTTGTAAACGGTATGTGGGCGACAAGGTCTTTAGATCGAACTCCATTGATGCATTAGTTGTTCTTTCACGATTATAGCCATATAGTTTCAGTTCTGGGTAATGGGTAGTAACGATAATTTTAGCTTTCTTTTGCCGTAAAAAGTCCAAAATACTGATTGCCAGACTAGCGCCTTCTTCTGGGTCCGTTCCCGCACCAATTTCATCAATCAAAACCAGTGTCTTGGCATCGACCTTTTTCATTATTTTGACAATGCCATTAATATGTGAAGAAAAGGTACTGAGTGATTGCTCAATAGATTGTTCATCCCCAATATCTGCGCAGATGTCTTTAAAAACACCGGCTTTGCTTCCTTCTGCAGCAGGAATAAACAGGCCTGATTGTGCCATTAACTGTAAAATACCCACTGTTTTTAATGTAATCGTCTTTCCACCAGTATTTGGACCAGTAATCAACATAGTATCGTAATCTTCACCCAGACGGATATCATTGGCAATAACTGTTTCAGGATTAATTAAAGGATGCCGTGCTTGTAAAAATACAAGTGACTGATCATGAGTTAACTTAGGCTCAGTTGCTTTCATAGTATGAGCTAATTTCGCTTTTGCCTGAATAAAATCGAGTTTAACTAAAGCACCAGCAATCGTATCAATGCTATCAGCTTCCGGTCGCACTAGATCAGACAAGTTACGCAGAATATGACTGATTTCTCTTCTTTCTTGTGCCAGAAGGTTTTGCTGACGATTATTGAGATTTAAAACTGCACTAGGTTCAATAAAAAGCGTTTGTCCACTGGCACTTTGATCATGAACAACGCCGCCAAATTTATTGCGGTATTCTTGTTTGACCGGAATAACATAACGTTCATCACGAATTGTCACAATCTGCTCTGACAAATACTTGCTGCTACTACCCTTAATATAGCCATCCATTCTCTGCTTAATTTCAGCATCATTGCTTTTGATTTCATGACGTAAATAGGCTAATTCGCTGGAAGCAGTATCGAGAACTTCTCCATCAAAATCTAGAGAACGATTAAGTTTGTTATACAAACTTTGAGGTACATCTAATTGTGCCAAAATAGAATCTATGGCGGTTAAATCTAGTTTTTCCTCATCAATTTCACCAAAAAATTCATTTGTTTCATTTGCAAGCGCCAAAACTAATAACAAATTACCCAATTCCTTGGCGTTTAAGTTTGCCTTGATCCGCAAACGCTTGGTACTTGCAGTAACATCAGCAAAATCAGTCAATGGCAATTGCCCTTTAACCCGCAAAATATCAGCACCAGCAAGAGTTTGCTTCAAACTAAGTTCAACTTGAGCAAAATCATTACTTGGCAGTAAGTTGAATGCTTTCATTTTAGCTGGTGTAGTAATCGCCATTTGTTGTAATTGTTCAGTAATTTTGGCAAATTCTAAAGTTTTTAATATTTTATCATTCATTATTTTTCTAAATTATTAATCTTTAATAAAAAAGGCTGGCCCAGCCAGTCTTTCTTATTCACCACTTAATCGGTCATCGTCCAAAAATGTATTTAAGACTCCTTGGACCATGTTCCACTCATCATCTGCTTCAATCTCGTGTAAATCACTACTGGTAACATCACCTGCGGAATCTGAATCATAGCTGAATGCTAAGACTTCAATTTCGTCATCATCACTAGCAGCTGCCGGATAGAGCAAAACATATGATTTATCATAATCATCTGAATGAAACGTAAATAAAATTTCGTATAATTCTTCATTACCCTGATCATCAATCAGGGTAATCTGACGGTCATCACCGTTAATTTCTTGTGCCATATTAATCCTTTCGGTTTAGATCCAAATAATTCTGTAAAATCAAAACAGCAGCCATTTGGTCAATAACTTCTTTGCGCTTATGGCGATCGTACATTCCTGCCTCTTCAACTAAAACTCTTTCAGATTCCACTGTCGTTAGTCTCTCATCTAAATAATGCACTGGCAAACCAAACTTTTTCTCCAGTCTTTCACCATATGCTTTACTGCGATTAACTGAAGCACCTGAAGAGCCATCCATGTTTTTAGGCAGACCCAGCACAAAGGCCTCTGGTTCATATTGGCGGACAATTTTTTTAATTGCACGCATACCAAAATTATAACGCGTTTCATCGATGGGGATGGTTTCAACCATCTGCGCAGTTATTCCTAATTCATCACTAACAGCAACGCCTACTGTCTTTGATCCAACATCTAAACCAACTAGTCGCATTATTTATCTTTTCCAAGATAATTTTTGACAAGCTCTTCAATAATTTCGTCACGTTCATGCTTCAAAATTAAATTACGAGCATCATTATGCCGTGGAATATAAGCCGGATCGCCAGACAATAAGTAGCCGACAATCTGGTTAACTGGATTATAACCCTTCTCTTCCAGAGCATTATAAACGTCTTGCAGAGTATCATGAACATTTTTGCCTTTATTTTCGTTAAAGTCAAAATGCATTGTCTTATCTAGCGAACTCATAATTATTCCTCCTAGCATAATTTTACTTGAAAAACAGCACAAACTCAATTAATTATTTTTTGGAAATCATTGTAACCACTGTCTGAATAGCCTTTTCAAGGCCTTCAGGGTTTTTGCCACCGGCTTGAGCCATGTTTGGTCGACCGCCACCGCCACCACCAAAGATTGGTGCGACTTGTTTAATTAGATCTCCTGCTTTAAGCCCCTTTGCCAAAGCTTTATCACCTAAGCTAATAATCATATTGGCCTTGCCATCACTGGCAGTTCCTAAAACGAGCACATCAGACTTCTGACCACTCTTCCAAGTATCAGCGAACTCACGCAAATCATTCATGCCACCGGCTTCAACTTCTTGGGCAATAATGGTCAAATCTCCTGCTTGTTTTACATCATTAAAAATTGAATTTGCTTTACTCTGATTAATTTGCAAGTTTAAATCTTCAACCTGCTTTTGACTATCATGTAATTCCTGTTCAAGGGAATCAACCTTATCAATAATATCTTCGGGCTTGGTCGATTTTACTTCCGCTTGAATGTCATCCAGGAGTTCAGATCTGTTAGCCAGATATTCGTAGGCCTTTTTAGAAACAACTGCTTCAATTCTTCTCATTCCAGCACCAATGGCAGATTCAGAAATGATTTTAAAAATACCTATTTGGTTAGTATTGGCGCAATGAGTACCACCACAGAATTCAATAGAAAAATCTTGCATTTGGACAACTCTAACTTTATCACCATATTTTCCATCAAATAAAGCCAAAGCTCCCATTTTTCTACCAGTATCAGGATCGGTAATAGTAGTTTTGACATCAATTGCTGCCCAAATCTTTTGATTTACCAAATTTTCAACTGACTTAATTTCCTTGGCAGTCATTGGTTCAAGTGCAGTAAAGTCAAAGCGCAAATAATCAGGTTCCACCAAACTGCCGGCTTGATGCGTATGTTCCCCCAGAACGCTTCTCAAAGCCGCATGCAACAAGTGTGTAGCTGTATGTGAGTGGCGCAGGCCTTCGCGGCGAACTCTGTCAATTTTTAAAGTATATTCTTCACCCTTTTTCAGAGGCAAAATCACATCGACAAAGTGCATATTTTGATCATTCGGAGCGTGTTGTACATCCGTTACCTGAGCAACCAGTTCACCTTCCTGATTATAGATATTACCGTGATCTGCTACCTGGCCACCACGTTCACCGTAAAATGGAGTTTTATCAAAAATCAAAACCGCATTATCACCATCTGCTCTATCAACTAATTGGTCATTGACTATAATATCAATTAATTTGGCATGTTTTTCTTCATAAACACCATATTCAAACTCTGATTTATCCTTTAAGTTCATCAAAGTTTCATCCTGCGCACCCATTGATTGCAGATTACCCCGAGCTTTACGCGCACGCTCTTTTTGGGCCTTCATTTCAGCATCAAAGCCCTTTTGATCAACCTTTAAGCCTGCATCTTGTGCAGTTTCAAAAGTCAATTCATAAGGAAAGCCATAAGTATCAAACAACTTGAATGCATCTTTACCGGTAATTGTTTTATCTTCAGAGTTTTGGGCCTTGGCAATTAAGTCATCAAGTAAAGTTAACCCAGATTCAAGAGTTAGCTGGAATCTTTCTTCTTCGTTTTTAATTACTTTGGCAATAAAGACCTTTTGGTCTGTAACCTCCGGGTAATGACTTTCCATAATTTTACCGACCACTGGGACAAGTTGGTAAAGAAAAGCACCCTTAATTCCTAAACGTTGACCATTTAAATCAGCGCGCCGAATCAAGCGCCGTAAAACATATCCTCTACCTGTATTTGATGGCAACGCTCCATCCGCAATGGCAAAACAGACAGTCCGTACATGATCAGCAATAATCTTAAAGGCTGTTGTATCCGCCTTGTTTGTGCCGTACTTTTTAGCAGCAGTCATTTTTTCAGTTTCATGAATAATTGGCAAGAAGAGGTCAGTTTCAAAGTTAGTTGGTGCGTCTTGTAAAATGGACAAAACACGCTCTAGGCCCATACCAGTATCAATATTCTTGTGTGGCTGATCTACATATTTGCCATTTGCTAAATGATTATATTGTGAAAAGACTATATTCCAAATTTCCAAGTAACGGGCATTTTCACCGCCAGGGAAGTTTTCAGGATCATCTTCTGCCACATCGTTATTTTCTTGACCACGATCATAGAAAATTTCAGAGTCAGGACCACAAGGACCTTCACCAATATCCCAGAAATTTTCTTCAAGTTTAACAATATGGTCTTCAGGCATACCAACTTCAAGCCAAATTTTATGTGCTTCTGTATCTTTAGGATAAACCGTACAGTAAAGTTTTTCTTTATCAAAATCGAGCCAGTCAGGACTGGTCAAAAATTCCCAAGCCCAGGTAATCGCTTCTTTTTTGAAATAATCGCCAACTGAAAAGTTACCCAGCATTTCAAAAAAGGTCTGGTGTCTGGCAGTTTTACCAACATTTTCAATATCATTAGTTCTAATGGACTTTTGTGAACTGGTGATCCGGTGATTCTTGGGCACTACTGAGCCGTCAAAATACTTTTTCATCGTTGCCACACCGGAATTGATCCACAGCAATGTTGGATCATCTTGCGGAATCAATGATTGACTGGGCAATACCATGTGGCCGTGCTGCTTGAAGAAATCCAAAAACATCTGTCTAAATTCTGAACTTGTCAGTTTCTTCATCAAATATATCTCCCTTTTTGCCAAAATAAAAACACCGTTGCTTATCTTAAGGACGCCTTTAAACGCGGTACCACCTCAATTGCAACAGTGTTTGTTACCTCTTAATTATTTTATTTATTTGAACTGTAAGGAGCATCTTTTAAGTAACAGTAAGCCATTTTCACCAGGCGGCTCTCTCTTTGAACTGTTATTCTTAAAAAACATATCTTAAGTTAACAGTAATTGTACTACTTGCACAGTTTTTGTCAATAACAGGCCTATTAAGGTAAAATTTAAACTCAAAATGCCCTAGTCCTTATTTACGATAAAAATCATCAAAAACGGTTACGGGCAAATGCCGTTTGTGTTCACTCTTACGCCATAAAGATTCGATTTTTTCAGCGGCTTCTTCAGAAACTTCGTGCCCTTCTAAATAGTCATCAACATCCCTGTAGCTGACGCCGAGTGCAACTTCATCAGGTAAGCCAGGCTTATTTTCTTCCAAGTCTGCTGTGGGCGCTTTGTGATACAAATGCTCTGGACAATTTAAAAACTTGAGCATCTGTTTTCCTTGGCGCTTGTCTAAACGAAACAGCGGAGTTAAATCTGCCGCACCATCACCATATTTGGTATAAAAGCCGCTGAAGTTTTCAGCTGCGTGATCCGTCCCCACAACTGCACCATTATGGGCACCAGCAATAGCATACTGCACCACCATGCGCTCGCGCGCCTTAATATTGCCCTTATTAAAATCGGTAATCTCCTGCCCAGCTTCATTTAGAGTAGAAACTAAGGCATCAACAGCCGGTTTAATATTAACTACCAAGTCTTGATCCGGTCTTTGAAAAGCCACAGCATCTGCCGCATCTTGTGCATCAGCTTGAACTCCATAAGGCAAGCGCACTGCAATAAATTGGTATGAATTATCGCCAGTTTCACTCCTCATTTCCGAAATTGCCATTTGACATAGTTTTCCTGCTAACGTAGAGTCTTGTCCACCAGAAATACCCAATACATAAGACTTTAAGAAGGTATTTGCTTTGAGATAATCTTTTAAAAAATCAACTGAACGTCTAATTTCTTTTTGCGGATCAATTTGAGGCAAAACATGCTCATATTTTATAATTTCTTTTTGTAACGGTCTCATTGTGCAGTATCTCCTTTATTGATTTTGGTGCGAATATCCTGAATAATAGTCATTTTACTGTCATATAAATCTTGAGAAAGATCAACAGGATATTCCTGGGGGTTCAAGCTGCGCTTGTATTCATCCCATAGTCCGTCCAGATTGGCTGCACAAAAGTTCTTAATATCTATTAGTTTGGGCTTTTGGTATGTTAATTTGCCTTTAACAAAAATATCTTTTAAAAGTGGTTCTGCAGTGTAATCAGTCACCACTTTATTGATATAAGAATATTGCGGATGAAACATGTACAATGAATCAAATTTACGCGGATCTACGCCGGCCCGTGCAATCCAGTCACCTTCATTTTTCTTAGCAGTATTAGCTGAGATACGCCAGACTTGTTTTTTACCTGGAGTTGATACCTTTTCTACATTCGAAGAAATTTTTAAAGTGTCACGCATATGGTGCTGATCATCTTCAATTGAAACTAATTTATAAACAGCTCCTAAAGCAGGCTGGTCGTAAGCCGTAATATATTTAGTCCCTATCCCCCAAACATCAATTTTTGCTCCTTGCATCTTTAAACTCGTAATCGTAGTTTCATCCAAATCATTTGAAGCAAAAATTTTAGCATCAGTATAACCAGCATTATCCAGTTCCCGGCGTACTTGCTTTGAAATATAGGCCATGTCGCCCGAATCAATACGCACGCCTTGGAAGTTAATCTTGTCTCCCATTTCGTCAGCAACCCGAATTGCGTTTGGTACGCCGCTTCTAACTGTATCGTATGTATCTACCAGAAAGACGCAATCTTTATGCGTTTCTGCATAGGCCTTAAATGCTTCATATTCACTGCCAAAGGCTTCTACTAAGGAATGGGCATGTGTGCCAGAAACTGGGATACCAAATAATTTGCCTGCCCGAACATTACTGGTGGAATCAAAGCCACCAATATAAGCAGCACGAGTGCCCCAAATAGCTGCATCTGCTTCCTGTGCACGCCTGGTACCAAATTCCATCACTCCGTCACCTTGAACGGCCAACTTGACGCGCGCCGCTTTAGTGGCCAGTAAAGTCTGGTAATTAATAATATTTAAGATAGTTGTCTCAACCAATTGACATTGCGCAAGTGGACCCTCAACTTGCAATAAGGGTTCGTTGGCAAAAGCAATTTCTCCTTCAGGCATCGATCGTACAGTAAGCTGCAATTTCAAATGACGCAAATAATCAATAAAATCGTCATCATAGCCAATTTCTTCTTTTAAATATTTTAAGTCACTTTCTTTAAATTTCAGGTTTTGTAAATATAAAATGACGTGTTCTAAGCCTGCATATACGGAATAGCCATTGCCAAAAGGCTCTTTCCGATAGTAAACTTCAAAAACAGCATTGCGTTCAGAAATACCTTTTTTAAAGTAGGTATACATCATATTAATTTCATACAAATCTGTATGAAGGGTTAATGAATCGTCTTCATCCAATTCTTGGTAAAACATTCTGTCCTCTTAACTAAATCCACTAATATTTTTGTTTTATTATAAACATTTGTGGCCTTTTTAACAAACTTACCAATTTAAACGATATCATCGTATACCCGTAAAATACTACTTAATTGCTCGTGTAACGAAAAATGCCGCTCAACATAATTTTTCTCAAGCTGCGCCATTTCTCTAAGCTGAGTTTTAGGCGTGTTCACAGCTTGCTTTAAAGCTGAACAAATTGAATCTATCTCACCGACTTTTGCAACAAAACCATGTTCTTTATCTGGTATCATCATGCTAATATCACCAACGGCAGTTGACAAAAGTGGCAACAAATTATCGCTTGCTTCCAGCAACACTAAAGGAAAGCTCTCAGAATAAGATGTTAGAACGGCCAAATCCATTCTGCGATAAAGATTTTTTAACTGTTTATGCGTCATGAAGCCTTGAAAAGTTACTTGTGGACCCAAGTTTAATTTTTGCGTCAGGTCCTTTAGTGATCTTAATTGAGAACCGTCTCCAGCAATAAACAAATGCACATTAGCATTATTTAATTGTTTTAGAGCCTGCAGTAACAAGTCTTGCCCCTTAACTTTTTCAGCCCTGGCTACGTTTACAATATTAAAGTTGGGGTGTTCATATTTTGCAGGGATTTGACTGTCTGCATGAAAAAAAGTACCGTTATAAATCACGTGAACTTTTTTCTGTTTAATTTTAGCTTTTTCAACTAACAAATTAGCAAATCTTTTAGTAACAGCAAAAACGCAATCCGCTTTGCGAATGGCCTGAATGTTTAATTTGGTAAAAATTTTCCCTGTGAAGCCGCGATCAACAAAATCAAGATAAGGATTGGAATGAACGGTTACACACCACTTTGCGGTAATTTTGTGCCTAATTAAAGAGACAAATAAGTTAGCCCGCGCACCATGTGTGTGGACAATATTAAAGTCAGCATTATTAATAAAACTAGCCAGCTTATTTAAGCCAGCCAAGTCATAGCGACTATTGACACCTAAAACTTGCACGTTTAATTGTGCAGTTCGTGCAGCTTGGGCAACTGGGCCATCAGCTAAACATAATAACGTAAAATCCTGCTGTTCATTTTTTGCCTGTTTTAGCAAGTTAATAATATGAGTTAAGCCACCACCATTTTCAAGCCCGGCATTAACATGCAAAACCTTCATAATTAGATTTTTCCCTTTTTTGACTGATAAACTTCATGCACAAAATGAGGCAAAATCGTCATTCGCTTTAAGCGTGAGGGGTTTTTAAGCAGACGGTAAAGCCATTCTAAATGGACATTTTGCCATGTTTGAGGAGCACGTTTTACTTTACCCGAAAAGACATCAAAGCTGCCTCCTACTCCCATCATTAAAGCTGGCAGGAGATTTCTCCGGAGAATGGATAAAAGTTGTTCTTGACGGGGTGAACCCAAGGCGGCAAAAACTAAATCCGGTTCTGTCCGTTCAATTTGGTAAGCAATTAGTTCCAGATCTTCTTTAAAGTAACCATTTTCAGCTCCTACTAGCTGTATATCAGAATATTCTCGTGCAATCTTAGCCTGAATCGTATGCATCACTTCTGAGCGAGCGCCAATTAAATAAACTCTGAGGCCCCGATCATTTGCCAGCTTCATTAGCCAAGTAAATAAATCATAACCGGTTACCCGTTCTTTAAGTGGCTGACCTAAAATATGACTTGCTTTGACAATGCCTATACCGTCAGCAGTAATATAGTCAGCATCATAAGTCAGGATCTTCATAAATTCAGGGTTTTCATTTGCTGACATGACAATTTCAGGATTGGCAGTAACAATAAAAGTTGATTGGTGGGTATTAATTCTGCCAATAAATTCATTTTGAAATTGATTAAAACTTTTATTATCAAAATTTACACCTAAAACATTTACCTTAGCCATAGCTATATCTCCTAATCCGCAATTTACCTTATTTTACCAAAATAACAACCAGTTCAGAATACGCTTTACCTTTTCTATAAATATGATACTATTAACTCGTCAAAATGATAGGAGTACGGGAACTATGAAAAAAATAATTACTTATGGCACATTTGATTTATTGCATTACGGTCATGTTCGTTTACTAAAAAGGGCTCGTGAACTAGGCGATTACCTCATTGTTGGATTGTCTACTGATGAATTTAACCAGTTGCAAAAGCACAAGGAGTCTTATAATAATTATGCCGCACGCAAATATATTCTTGAAGCAATCCGCTACGTAGACCAAGTTATCCCAGAAAAAGGGTGGGAACAAAAAGTTAGCGACATTCAAAAATATGATATTGATACTTTTGTTATGGGTAACGATTGGCAAGGCAAGTTTGACTTTTTAAAGCCCTACTGCCAAGTAGTTTATTTGTCACGCACACCAGGAATTTCTACCACTAAAATCAAAGATGATTTAAAATAAAAAAGCTCTGAACTAACTAAACACAGTTAATTCGGAGTTTTTATTTAGCAAAGGTAAATTCAAAGCGATCTGCAACATAGTTTGCCCTTGTATATTCAAATGGCATGCCATTTGATAATTCAGTTACCTGCAAGCGCGTGATCAACGCCTCACCTTTTTTGGCATCAAGAAGTCTTGCTGAGTTTTCATTTGCTACTGCGGCAGAAATATATTCTGTTACACGTCCTACTTTATAACCATTTTTTTCCAAAGTTTGGTATAAATGTGAAGAAATATCAGCTTTCGACATATTTTTAACCAGGCCTTGTGGAATAGAAACGACTTCATAACAAATTGGAACATCATCCGCATAACGAATACGTTCCATCCGTAGAACTTCCTGCTTATCATCCAGATTAAGACGCTCCATCTCTGATAAGGAAGGCTTACCAAAGCGATAGGATATTAGCTTACTTGAAGGTGTTTGCCCATTTGCATGGGTTATATCAGTAAAAGACATGACACCCGACATTTTTTCCTGCACTTTTTGATTGGCAACATAAGTACCACTACCAACCCGCTGCTCTAAAATTCCTTCATCTTCTAAAGTTTTAATTGCTTGACGCAAAGTCATCCGCGAGACACCAAATTTTTGAGCTAATTGTCTTTCCGCTGGAATTTTACTACCAACTTTATAGTCATGATTTTCAATTTCACGTTTGATTTGATTATGAATTTTGATGTACATTGGTTCTTCCATAAATATACCCCCATTACACATCTTATATAATCTAAATTGGTCTACTTCGTATGATATGTTACAAATTATAATAAAGCAAGCTATTTATTTTTTAGTGGTCCATTTCATGCCCCATAAACGGAATTCTGCATTTTGTCCGCACTCCACCATAATTGAATCATCACTTGTTGCGATGACGCTAGCATGCAAATGAGCCTGATTTTCGACAGCTAAAGTAGCACCGTTAGAATTGAAAATCAGATCATGGCCCTCAAATTCAGCTTGATCACTAAGAACTAAGAAATACTCATATTCATTTCCGCCATTAAAAGTTGCCCGTCTAGAATTACAATTAACTTTATTTTGAAAATCGGCATGATTAACGATAACAGAATTATTCAGGGTGATTTGGGCTTCTCCGGTGGCAATCAAGCGGTCGATTCTACTATTTTGGATAATCACATGCGGCTCTTTTTCAAAATAAATACCACCCTTAAACTCACTGCCAATAATATTAATCCAAGTTTTATCCGTAATGAACATTGCCGTATCTTCTTGTGACAAAAGCATACTGTTAAGCATGTTTAGCCAAGCTTGCCCCTGAATAAGCAATGCATTCACAACAGTATTATTAATATCTAATTCCACATTTGACTTGCTAAAAGTATCAATACTGCCATGAATACGTGAATTATTAATAACAGCGGTGCCATGCCCTTCAAGTGCTAGAGCACCAATGTCTTTCACAGTATTTTTAATAGTCGAGTCATTCATCTCTAAGCGAAAATTCGAATCAGCAAATAATGACACAGAACCATTCATAACCACTGTTGAGAATAATTCCAAGGTGACTTTGCCATTGGCAGCAATAACCGCTGTATCACCACCAAAGCCTTTGACGATACAGTTGCGCAATGACAAAAAAGTATTAGCTTCGGCCGGAACGAACAAACTATTCGCATCAGTTACCGTGTTGATGCACAAATTCTCTAAATTAACAAACTGGCTGCCGGCATCAATATTGATAAAGCCTAATATTGTTGTGTCTTCTGGAAGATTACCTGTCCCCTTAATAGTAATATCAGATAAGAAAATTCCTGCGGGTAACTCATAAAATCCCGGCTCCAAAAGCAAAACATCATCTGCACGTAAATCATTTAAGGCATTGTGCCAGCTAATTTCTTTACCTCCAGCACCAACGCGCACAAGTCTTGACATATATTTCCCTTCTTAATAAAAGTTAGCTCTTACTATTGTACTATCATTGAAATGAAAATAGGTAAACTTTAACAACCAAATTCTTAAGATTTAAAAAATCATTTGCAATATTTTAAAATAAAACGCGGAATTTTCGTTAATTGTTTGAGGTCAAGATAAATACCAGTTTAAACAGTAAAAATTGAGGGGTAATTCATTTGGCTAGCACGAAGCTAGAGCTTTCACTGAAATTTATGGCAGTCAGCTTGTGTTATAGCTAACAGGGGCAAACAATTTCAGAAATAGAAGTCCCGTAACATTTATTGAAAACAGATATGCAAATAACAATTCTGAGCCGACAAAAAAAACGACTCACAAGAGCCGTCTTTTTTATTGGGTTAGCTGGATTCGAACCAGCGCATACTAGTACCAAAAACTAGTGCCTTACCGCTTGGCTATAACCCAATAATGATGGAGGAGGGTGGATTCGAACCGCCGAACTCAGAGAGAGCGGTTTTACAGACCGCCGCGTTTAGCCACTTCGCTACTCCTCCGTCACGCACGTTAATTATAATACCGAAAAACGTGCGCGATTGCAAGCAAAATTTGCCTAAAATTACTTCTTATTTTCTTTAACGAACTTTTCTAGTCGTTGAAGCCCCTTTTCAATTTGATCCATTGAAACAGCATAGGAGAATCTAATATAACCTTCTCCGCCTTCACTAAAGCTGGATCCGGCAGAAACCGCTACGTGTGCCTTGTCAACCAGCTCATAAATGAATTTATTATCATCTTGCTCAAAACCATCTGGTATTTTAGCAAAAATGTAGAATGCACCTTGGGGTTTAGCACATTCAAAACCTATTTTGGTCAATCCGGCATACAAAGTGTCTCGCCGTTTTTGGAATTCTTCTTTCATTGGCAAAGAATCATCCATGCCGTTTTTAAAAGCTTCTTCAGCTGCATCTTGCATAGGAGTTGGTTCAGTAGTCGTTATTGCCTGGTGAATTTTTGCAATTTGTTGCAAAATATCTTTTGGCGCACAGACAATACCAATCCGGTAACCGGTCATGGCCCATGACTTGGAAACGCCGTTCATTAAAATTACTTGGTCATGCAATGATTTTTCCATTGACGCATGAGGTTGGTCATAGTTCAATTCACTATAGATTTCATCACATAGTGCAAAAATTGGTTTATCGCGAATAACATCCGCCAAAGCATCCAATTCATCTTGACTATACATTACCCCTGTTGGATTAGTAGGATAATTCAATACCAGCATGCGAACCCGGTCACCATATTTGTCAATTACCTTTTGCAATTTTGCAGGAGTCAATTTGAAACCATCATTTGATGTGTTTACTTTAACTATTTCAATGCCTTCATTAATTAAACCTGCATCACTCATATAAAGTGGGAACAATGGAGTAGGAACAACCATAATATCGCCAGGATTCAGAGTTGCCATAACTGAATCAAAAATTGACTCAGTAACACCATTTGTAACCAAAACCTCAGTTTCGGGATCATAATTTTGACCATATTTTTTACTTAAAAATTGACTTGCCGCTTTGCGCAAACCAATTGTTCCGTTTGAAGGAGCATAGTGAGAATGATTCTCATCAATTCCCCTTTTGGCTGCTTCCTTTACGTGATCCGGTGTATTAAAATCAGGCTCACCTAGAGTAAATTTCACAACATCCGGAATTTTACTGGCATAATCCGCAAATTTTAAAATTGGATTAGAAGGGGATTCAGCCAGACCCTTTCGTACATATTTAATTAAATCTGCCATATTTTCACCTAACTTTCTTTTTAGTTATAAAAATTATACCTTTTAAAAAATTATTTTTCTACAATATTTTTTTAATTTCAAACTAATTTAGCAAAAAAGGCCTGCTAACTAGACGAGTTAAGGCCTTTCTAAAAATATTGGTTTAGATATTCAGCTATCCTTTTCCCTGTATTTGATCTCGTAATTTAATCATTAAAGGATAATTATTAGTAAAAATTCCCGCAACATGCTCTTGAAAATACTTCTTAGCTATTTGCGGATCATCAACCGTCCAAATTCGCTCGGTAACTGCCTCGCGCGTTGGAAGCAATTTACCTGGATGGATACCAGCAAAATGATTATCTTTGACCAGCTTAGCTGAATTAACTACTTCTTCATCCGTTAAGTAACAATAAATTTGATTAGGATCAATTTCTTGACAGTTCTTCAGAGTGACATAGTCAAAGGATGAATAAATAATAGGATGCATAAAATGATATAGATAAGCCAAACTTAAAACGGTTTTTTCAATACCATGATAGTGAATGATTCCGGTTTTAAATTCCAAATTTATTTGAATATCTTTATTTTCAAGAAGCTCAAATAATTCCTGCAAAGTGGGTACGGGTTCACCGTTTGATAAATGTAATTTTCTCAGCCTTTTAAGGGTGAAGTCCTTGATATAACCGGTGCCATCTGTTGTACGGTCAACTTTTTCATCATGCATAACTACAGGGACCCCATCTTGTGTCAGGTGAACATCAAATTCAACGCCTTCAGCACCATTTGCAACAGCATTACGAAAGCCTTCCATAGAATTCTCTGCAAATTTAGCAGGATAGCCTCTATGTCCAAATACTATTGTCTTACTTTTACTGCTATTCATATTTTTGTATTAGTTAAACCTCATCAAAAAGATAAACATTACAAACAAAACATAATGAGTATAATAAACCCATTTAGCTATTTTTTAAATATGAAAGACTAAAAAAGTAAAGAAATTTTGCAATGAATTTTGGGCAAAAAAAGACAGGTCCTTTACAGACCTGCCATTTTTCGGGTTGGGTGTTCGTAAGAACAATTGGGTTAGCTGGATTCGAACCAGCGCATACTAGTACCAAAAACTAGTGCCTTACCGCTTGGCTATAACCCAATACCATTTGAGCTTTTACTTGATTGCTCAACATTAAATAGTATAGGAAATTGTGTCTTGCAAGTCAAGTACAAAATAACTTTTTTCCCGCTATAAATTTAATTCATAGGCATTTCTAGCGCCATTTTCAGTTTGGTCAACCTGAACAATCCCCCGATATTCAAAGCCTAAACCTTTAATTAAGCCCTGCATCCGCTTATTGACCGCGTGGGTATCAATACGAAAATTACGAATGCCAAGCATGAGCCCGCGAGAGATTAAATTGGACATCATAAATTGGCTGAGGTGTTGCCCGCGAAATTTGGAACTAATGGCAATTCGGTGAATTGTGGCATATTGCTCCTTGTTATTAGACCAGGCTCCAGCTATTTCAGCATAGTTAGGATCCGGTGTTGTCAGCAAGACCGCGACACCAGCTATTTCCTTATTTGCTACTAGACAGTATGCGCGCTTAAGATTTATATCTTCTGTCAGCATTTCACGACTGGGCGTGCCATTCTGCCATTGGGGATTATCGTCTTTTTTTAGCAACGCTTTTGCTTCATCAATAATGGTCATGATCTGATCAAGATCTTCTTTTTCAGCCATCCGAATATAAATTAACATTTTTCTTACCCTACTTAAAAATATATAGAAATAATTGTAAAACAAAAGCAGCCCAATTACTAGGCTGTTTTTTACGGTTTAAAACCTTTATTATACTTTTTACTGTTAACTACATATGTGGGAACGCTAATAAAATGCAGAGAACAAACATTGTCATTATGGGAAATACTGAAGCCATAATAGTTGTAATCTCCATCGTGAAGCGACCCTTGTGTATTAAACAAATCTCCAGCATGCTCCCATTCTTGATAGTAGCTTCTGTTAGATCGTTCCTCTTCTCCACTGCCAACATAACCAAATATCATTTGTTTTAAGCCAAAATAAACGCTTTTCTTTAATTCGGTCATAGACATTGTCTGACTAATATTATAAAAGCCGGCCATATCTTCGACAAAATTATCATCAAGATTAAGGCCATTAGCATGGCAAGCACGAACAATACCCGGAACATAGTGACTATCTTTAATAGTCTTATTATTCTTACTATATTCCAAGGCAATATCAGCTGCTAACTTACCGGTTCCATTACTTTCAACCCAAGGTGACAAATTTAGGTCACTCCTAGCTTCATTAATAAGACGAAGTGAAAAAGCAGTTAGATCGCTAATTTGCTTAGGTGTAAGCTGATTTAAGTCAACTTGAGTCAAATCATCAGCTTTACTTTCAGACACTTTAAGGCGGCTGAAATCATTAGCTTTCATCCCTCGCATTGAAGCATTGACAAAATTCTTAGTAGGTTTGCCTTGATAAGCGAGCAGCAATTCGCTTTTAGTGTAACCTTTTGGTAATTTCATTTTTGCCTGAGTATATACTCTGGGGAAACTTTTCTTAACGACTTTAACATCCTTAGCTAAAATCCAATGAGAATTGTTACCGATTTTATAAGCAGGTCTTTTTTTCTTACCAATTTTTTTCTTCGCACTATATGGATAGCTATATTTAGCTTTTGCATAAAAATTAGAATGCTTTCCAGATATTTTATATAGGCGAACTTTCTTCTTCTTTTTAACTTTAACATAGCCCTTAATAGTGGCTGCTGCTACTTGTTCAGTCCCGCCTAGAGTTAATCCTGGAATGGTAAATAAAAAAATAATATTAACTACGGCAATAGCAAATTTGCTTTTCTTCATATTCTTCCTCGAGAGTTACTCTTAAATTGGCTCTTTATGGTACAAACTCAATTCTAAACTTATTATGAAAAATTGCCAATTAAATTATTTTTTCAATTAAGAAACAGTCTGTAATATTTATTATATTGACAAGAAATGAAGCCAAGTTCCTAAAATACTAAAAGCCACAATTGATACTAAAATCCATACTACCTTTACCTTCTTTTTCAACATAGCAAAAATGATAAAAGTAGCCAATAATGGCAACATATTAGGCATAATAGTATTTAATATGCTTGTTAAAGACTGGGCATTCTTACCAATACCTATTTTAAGAGGTGTATTAACAACAACAAGGCTAGGGACCATAGAACCAATTACAAACATCCCTAAAATCGAAGCTTTTTCTGAAATATTTTGAATAATATTAGTATCAC
Organism: Lactobacillus melliventris; assembly: GCF_042679465.1. Lineage (NCBI taxonomy): Bacteria > Bacillati > Bacillota > Bacilli > Lactobacillales > Lactobacillaceae > Lactobacillus > Lactobacillus melliventris. Next base: position 32,242 of record NZ_JBHTMT010000008.1, read on the forward strand.
TAAGTTTATTTAAAAAACTTGATCCCTGTTTATAACCAATTTTCAAACCAAAATAGCGAATTAATGTAGCCGGAATATTGTAAGCAAGTAAAAATAGAATAGGCCCCAGAATATTTCCAGCTTGACACAGTGAAATTGCAAGTCCAGTACAAATAATTCTCCAAGTAGACAGAAACAGCGAGTCCCCAACCGCAGACAGAGGTCCCATCAAACTTATTTTAATGTTATTAATTAAGTCGGGTGAAAAATCAGCTGAAGAAGCATTTTTCTCCTCCATTGCTATCGAAGTCCCTAAAACAAGGGGTGCAAAAATGTTGGTAATGTTAAAAAATTGCATATGTCTTTCTAAAGCAATTTCCATCTGCTTTTTATCACCTTGATAAATTGACTTTAGAGCAGGTACCATCGCGTAACAATATCCCGTACCCATTTGTCTGGTGTATTCCCAAGAGGCACCCATGGTAAAAGTCCGCCAAAACGTCTTATGTAGGACTTTATTCATTTTGTTATTAGAACTCATCGACATTATCATCATCTCCTATCTGACTGTTAGCCATATTGGGTTGATATTTTTTTTCGTAAAAATACATGATTGCAATGACTGATGCGCCAAACAAAGCAACACCAATTATTGGTACTTTAAGATAAGTTGTTAACAAAAAGCCAATAACAAAGAAAGGAATTATTTCTTTACGTAATATTTGTTCCAATAACATTGCAAAACCAAAAGCAGGTAAAATACCACTGGCAACGACTAACCCATCTTGAACGAACTGCGGAATAGCAGCAACTATTTCTTTAGAAAAACTATTACCAAAATAGAAGGCTAACATAATTAATATTACTGAGGGAACAAAATTAATTATGGTTCCACCCCAAAATGACATTCTACTTAATTTGTCTGGCTCCCCAGCTTTGGCATAATCATCACATTTTTTGACGTACCAAGGACAAACGGCAACATAAGCAAAGTTTTGCACTAATAAAACCAACATAGAAAGAGGCAAACCAAAAGCCAATGCCGCCGAAGTGCCTTTCCCAGTTGAAATAGCAAAAACGGTCCCTAAGACTCCAGCGGAGACCATATCCTGCGGCACAGATGCTCCAACTTCCACTACTCCAATATAAGCTAATTCTAAAGCCGCACCTATTTTAATACCGGTAGATAAGTCCCCTAATACTAGTCCGGTTAAAGGTCCCATGACGATAGGCCTGGCCACCATACCACGTCCAGTCAGAAAGTACTCACCATAACCAAATAGTGCGACTATTCCAATTAGAATTGTTTCTAAAAACATGAGCACTATTCCTTTCTAAAATTTACGACTTTTTTTGCTTCTGAAGGAACCTGTTGAATGAATATTTCCATTCCCTTTTCTTGTAGCTTTCGTAAATCTTTTCTATCTTGTGGCGTAACGCCAACAGCAGCAGACAATGATTCTGCTTCAGCAGACGGGCTGGTACCACCTAAATTTAATTCTTTGATATTGACCGTTAATTTCTGCAATAGCCGATAAGCATCATGTATACTGGCGACTACTACAAAAACATGATATTTATCTGTAACCCCGCTGTTAATCGAGTTTGCACTTTTAGCAATTGATTGAATTACTAATTTTGCGCCTGCCGGCTTGGCAAGCTTCATTACGTTTTTTCTTAATTGATCACCAGCAACTTCATCATTTGCAATTAAAATACAATTAGCTCCAGTAGCACCGTACCATGCTTGTGCTACTTGACCATGAAGTAAGCGGTGATCTACTCTAAAAAAATTAATCACTTTTTCTTTCCTCATACGTGAAATTCATACCTGTCGGAAATTATATAGTGTTTTCCGGCGTGTACTATATTGTTATTTTCATCTTCAACGCACACTTGTAGTAACAACAAAGGAAAACCAACAGATTTTTTTAAGACTCTAGCTTCGCTGAGACTTGCTAAAGCAACACTAATAACCATATCACGTGATTTTAATTCTTTAATATGATATTGCCTGCGTAAAATTTGGTATAGAGATTTACTTAGATCGGTTTTCTCCAGCCCAGTAAATCGTGGTAAAGGAAAATAATTGCGTTCAAGCATTACAGGTTCATCTTCAACTGCATATACCCGTTCAACATAGAGAGCAACTTTGGTTTTCAAAGTAGTTTTCAAATTTTCAGGTGTTTCAACCTTTTTAATTTTAATTACTTTTGCATTAGCTTTAAACCCAGCCTTTGCAGCTGTTTGTGAAAAGCTTTCAGCTGAAGCAGAACTAATAATCCTTTTTACCTTGCGTGGCTTGCGGACAAATGTACCCACACCGTGGATTTTTTCAATTAAGCCATCTTCAGCCAGGCCAGCAATAGCTTTGCGTAATGTCACACGACTAACATTAAATTGCTTACTTAATTCAAATTCGTTTGGCAATTTACTATTTGTCGGATACTCGCCTGTAATAATTTTTTGCTTGATTTTTTCCATTACTTGAGAATATAAAGAACCTGTTGCTGCCAAGTGTCATCACTATCCTTAATATTTAACTTTGCCCATGTACCTTCTAACATCCAATGAATGATTATGTACATCAGCTAATTTTGATCTATATTCACAAAGAATAGTATAGAACAAAATTGGATTAAAGTACTCTGAAACCTTGTCATCTATCATGTCCAAGCCAAGCTCTTTAGCGTCAACAATTTCTATTTTTTCTGCATATTTCTCTAAGAAAGTTTGTGCTCTTTCATCAAGAGCTCGAGTTCTTCCTAAACTCTTAATTAGAATATAAGGGGTGTTCTTATCTGTGACTTCAAATGGACCATGGAAGTATTCTCCAGAATGAATTGCTGAAGCATTTAACCATTGCATTTCCATCAAAGAGCAGATAGCAAAACCATATGCGTGACCAAAAGAAGGACCACTACCCAATACGTAAAACATTTCCTCATCTTTATACTTTTGGGCAAAAGCTTTTGTCCGTGGTTGAACTTGATCAATAGCATTAGCAACAACTGTATCTATTTTTTTAAAACCGTCCTCAAATTGATCGACATAAGGGTAGTCTTCAATTCCATGTAATAATTTTGCGGTGGCGTGCAGCGTTATTGCCATCGGATTATTGACTACTTCGGCTTCGTTACCCCATTCATAAATTATTTTAGCGTCAGAATAAGTAAGCAAATCTGCCTGTTTATTAAACGTCAAGCCAATAGTAAAAGCTCCATGCTCTTGTGCAACCTTAGCTGCTTCGACTGTTTCGGGTGTGTTGCCACTGTGTGAGCAAACGAACACGATCGAATCCTTACCTAATTTTGCTGGAGTTACATGTACAAATTCGTTTGCAGTATACCAGCCTGTAGTTACTTTCTTCGCTTCCGCTTCCAGAAAATATTTTGAAACATATAAATCAACTAACGAACCACCACAAGCTGTAAAATAAATACTATTTATTTTTCCCTGATTATGATTTAAGGCATCTTTAACAACTTTGTTTACAGTATTGCTATCCATATTTTTGAACTCCTAATTTATGTTAAATTTTAATATGACTATTTAATATAAAAGGATTCTACTTTCATAGAATCCTTTTAAAACTCTTTTCTATTAATAAGTAAGTTTCCACATATAACGACGCTTGGTTAATGGATGCTTTCTAGCCTTAGCAAGCTCTTCAGCATAAACACGCATTACACCAGTATGAATCATTGGGTTAAAGTAATCAATTACATTTTCACCAGCAACTTCATTAAGACCATAATCCTTAGCATCAATATTTGTTACTTGTGCATCAAATCTTTGTAAGAATGTCAAAGCACGGGCATCAAGATGACGAGTGCTACCATCATTCATGAATAATAGATACGGTGCATCCTTTTCGGTAAGTTCAAATGGGCCATGGAAATATTCACCGGAATGAACTGTTGGAGCAGCAATCCATTGCATTTCCATAAACAAAAATGATGCTGTTGAATATGCAACACCAAGTGATGCACCACTGCTTAGTACAAAAATTTTCTTTTCATCTTTGTACTTTTCACCAAATTCTTTTGCTGATGGACCAACTGATTTTACTGCATTTTCAATCAAATCAGGCATGCCGTTGAAAGCTGCAACAGCTTCATCGTAAAACTGATAACCCTCAAACTGCTTAACAATTTCAATAGCAAAGGCTAAGCAATATGACATTTTTTCAGTTTTAGCAGCATAATTTTCGTGGAAGCCATGAATAACTTTATATTCTGTTTCTTTAATAATAGGTGAATCATCTGCCATTGATAAAGTAATTAAGTGAGTACCTAATTCTCTAGCCTTTTTAGTTGCAGCTACTGATTCAGGAGTTGTACCTCCAAGAGAAGCAGTTATTACAATAGTATGTTCTCCCACTCCTTTTGGCGTATCATAGTTAAATTCATTTGCAGTATGAATTGAGGAAAGCAGTTTAGTACTTTCATGCGAAACGAAGTAATAGCCTGGATACAAGTCAGCCATTGAAGCACCACAGCCAACAAACATTACACGATCAATATCAGGTTGTTTTTCCTTAATATCACTTACAATAGATTTAACTTTTTCAAAATCCATAATTTATATAATCTCCTTATTATTATAAAAAATTACTAACAACTAATTAAAAATACCTAATACGCTAAGTAGAATACCGCCAAAAATGCAGATGACCATAATCCAAGCAGTATTAACCTTCTTTTTGATTAGGTAAAACATACCTAAGGTGAATGCAAGAGATAACATTTGTGGGAAAATTGAATCTAATGTCTTTTGTAAAACAAAAGTTTTACCAAATTTAATTGGTGTCGTTATCCCAATCATTGTTGCCACCATTGCTCCAATAACCATTAGCCCGATTACGTTCATCAAAGACATGATTCTGTTAATGGTACCGTTACTAATAAGACGCTGAATATTCTTTTTACCTTGCAGATAACCCCATTTACCGCCCCAATAAGTAACAATAACTGAAGGGATGATGGAAATAATCATTGCCAAAATTGGCCCAAATATGTTTCCCTGTTGAGCCATGTTGATTCCCAGACCAAAGGCAATAATTTTAATTGTTCCCTGGAAGAAGGAATCACCAATACCTGATAAAGGACCCATTAATGAAGTTTTCACACCGTTAATTGAATCAGGATCGAATGTATCTGGATTGGCTGCATATTCTTCTTCCATTGCAGAAGATAATCCCAGAACAAACGAGGTTAACTGTGGTGTACAGTTGAAGAAGGCCATATGACGATGATATGCCTCTTTTTTCTTTTGGAGTTTTTCAGGTGTATCCGGCTTTTCGCCATAAATTTCATCTATTGTTGGTGCCATCCCATACATGAAACCCATGTTCATTTGACTTTCATAGTTCCAAGATGTCTGAATAGCCCACGATCTCCAGAAGAATTGCCAAAATCTATGACGTAGCTGTTTATCTGTATGCTTTTGTTCGGTCATAATTTGTCCTCCTATAATTCTTCCAAATCATCTAGGTCGTCACTACCTGATGAATTTGATCCAGAACTATTATTGCCGTTATTAGTCATAAATTTGTTAAGAATAATAGCGAAAATAACTGCAAAAATAGCTACACTAATAACTGTCATCTTACCGTATGCAGCAATAAAGAATCCTAGGAACAAATAAACTGCATTCTTTTTATCGATCATAGTTGACATCAAAAGTGCAAATCCATATGCTGGTAAAATCTTACTTGCCAAAGTTAAACCATTAGTTAGCCAATCTGGAATCATCTTAACAAAACTGGTAACAACGTTTGTACCTAAGAAAATTGCCAAAAATACTGGAACAAAATATAACAAACCATAAATAATTGGTCCATATACTATGTGGTAGCTTCGCGCTTTTCTGAATTTGCCTGCATCAATTGCATTTTCAACTAACTGATTAAAAGATGAAAACAGCATTCTGATAACTATGGCTACCAGTTGCCCCAAAACGGCTACTGGCAAAGCTACAGTTAACGCAGCTTGTGCACTGGTATGTGACAAAATAGCAAAAGCTGAAGCTACGACTGACCCCAAAACCATATCTGGGGGAACGGCAGCACCTACTTGAACTATTCCCATTGAAACTAGCTCTAGTGTCGCACCAACCAGCAATCCCTTCGAAACATCTCCCAGTACTAAGCCAACAAGTGTACTCACTATTAATGGCTGCTCAAAGTTTTCACGCCCAAGCAATCTTGAGTCGAACATGGCGAATACACCAACCAAGCCGACTACTAATGCTTTCCAAAACATTTTTTACCTCCCTTTCTAAATAATATTATTTAGAAGTTCTTTATTAGCTGAAGGAACTTGTTGCATGCTGATCTTAATACCCTTATCACACATTTCTTTAGTAAGCTTAACTTCTTCTGGAGTTAAATAAATGGCATTACTAAAGCGTTTTGCATTTGGTTTAGATGGAATTAAGCCGTAATTAATTTCATCTACAGATCCATATGCAGCAATAAATTTACTCAATTCCGCTACGTTTTCAAAAAGCAACATAATATTATCTTTTAGTGCCTTAATCTGGTCAATTTTACTAATTGCTTTATCGACGCTAAAAACGTTTAGACGAACATCTTCTGGCTTAGCCAGTTTCAAGGACATTTTCTTAAAATCATCATTTGCTGTAGCTGTATCAATTACAATTACTCTTTCGATATTCGCAAACTTGGTCCATGAAAAAATGACTTGTCCGTGCAATAATCGGTGATCAACTCTAATTACTTTTATCATAATAAATCTCCTTCATCGTCATCCTCAGTCATTAACTTATTTATCGACAAAACTCCTTTCTGTCCTTCGTTAATAGCCTCTTCAATACTCTCTTGGGTTAGGCCGGAATCTGCTGTAGTAACTAAAGTTATAACCAAAGGCAGATTCATGCCTGTTAACACCGTCAAATTTTGATGATCCTTTAACAGTTGGGTCATCTCATTATTAACTGAGCCACCTAAAACATCAGTAATGATTACTGCTTTCTGATCACCAACCTTATCAAGCGAATTCTTAATATCACCAATAAAGCTATCATCACTCGTACCATTTTTATAGGCTTCATATGCTTCAAGATTATCCTGATTACCAGCGATCATTTCAACAGTATTTTTCATTCCCTTGGCAAGCTTGCCATGGCTAACTAAAATTATTTTCACTAAACTTCACCCCTAATCCAAACACTTACTAGCATATTAACAAGATGTATTAACATGTATACCTGATATAATAATATAAAAATCTGATCACGTAAATGCTTTCTTCAAAAATAATTAAATTTTATTTTAAAAATTATTTTTTTAAAGCGTTTTCGCTAAATTTGTTATTAAAAAATAATGACACAAGCTTCAAGCACCTATAATCATTTCACGTCTAAAATGATTATTTATAATCTTCTTTCCACATGTACCTACGAGTTTCATAGCTTTCGTGGGTAGCATAAGAAAGTTCCCTCATATAAACATTATTTAGAATAGATGAAAAAATCGGGTGATTAAAATACGGAGAAACTTGGGGCTTGATATCATCTAAACCTATTTCCTTACCGTCTAATACATATAATTTTTTGCCGCCAAACCGTTGTTCAAATTTAAGAGCACGCTCATCTTCAGGCCTGGTTTTGCCTGTGGCCAATAGTTGAAAAATTGACTTGCTTTTATCTGTAACTTCAAAAGGACCATTAAAAAATTCATAACTATGAATGGTTGGTGAATTCAGTTGCAGCATTTCTTCTATATTGCAAATTGAGAAAACGTAAGCTGCACCATACGCTGGACCACTGGCAATAACATAAATAGTTTTTTGATCTTTATTTAGCTCTGCCCATTCTTTTGCCAAAGGAGTAGTGTAATCAACTGCCTTACGATAAATAGGATCAAGTAAATCAAAAGTCTTCATCGCTGTTTCAAAATCATCATAGCCTTCAACTTCTTGGAGCAAATTCATTGCTATGCATAACCCAATACTGCCATTTACACGCTCAAGCCTGCTTTCATCTAAAGCTAAACTTTCATATTTTATTTTAAAATCACAAACTTTTACCAAGTCGGATTCATCAACATATAGAGCTATAGTGGTTGCACCATGTTCTTTAGCAACTTTAGCAGAATCAATCGTCTCACTGGTTCCTCTCATAGAACATAAAACTACTAATGAATTTTGGTCTAAATTCTTTGGCGGAGCATAAACAAATTCCCCACTAGTATACATACTGGAAAATAGCTTTTTTGATTCTTGATGTAAGAAATAGTTAGCGCCATAAAAGCCACCGAACGAACCACCGGCGCCTATCCAAATTACTTGCTTAATACCTCCTTCGTGTTCCATTTTGTTAACAGCTTTTTTGACAGTCTGTTTAACTTCATCTTGTATCTTCATTTTTACTCTCCTGTATTTAAAAATGATACATGTATCTTCATTTACAAATTATAAAGCGCTTTATTTATAAAGTAAAGGGAATATTAAAAAATACCAGTATCTTTATTTGGTACAAAATAGATACTGGTGCTTAATCAATCAGCTTTTGTTATAATACAAATAATAATATTCAAGAAAGAAAAAAACATGTTAAAAAAATCAGAAAATCATATGCCATTATATATTGACCTGGCAAAGATCGTAAAAAACAGAATTGCAGAAAATAAATATCAAATAGGCACAAAAATACCTTCTGAAATGGAGCTGCAAAAAGAGTTTTCTGTCAGTCGTACCACTGTTCGAAAAGCTCTTAAAGTATTAAGTGATGAGAATTATTTAATTAAGCTTCCTGGCAAGGGAACTTTTGTGTCCGACAAAAGAAACGAAATTGAAACTCAGAATCAAAAGTTTTCTAGCTTGACAGACAGTGCTGCAAAAACGGGTAAAAAAATCTCCAATCGTTTAATTAGTATCAAGAGTATTACTGGTGATGATGAGCAAAATACATTTCTGCAAACTAATGCCCAACAACAAATTATTGAAATTAAACGTTTGCGGTATATCGATGATATTCCTTTCTGTCTTGAATGGATTTGGCTGGCTCCTAAATATAGTGCTATTAAAGATGAAGATCTTGATATGCCACTGTACAAGATTTTACGAAAGAAATTTCACATTAATCCTGGAAAAGGAAAGAAGACTTTTAAAATTGCATTCGCTAATAGAGAAGAATCCTTCTTACTTAATGTTGACGAAAAAACACCATTAATGCGGATTAAAGATCTAGTTTATGATGATCATAATTTTCCGTTACATATTACTCAAGAAATTATCCGCAGCGATAAGTTTACCTATGCAGTTAACCATTAATTTTCAAATCAAAAAAGCAGATACTAGTGTTTTCTACTAGTGTCTGCTTACTTTTATAAATATTCTGTTTTAACTTTAGACTAACTAATTAGTACCAACCATTAGCAAGCCAGAATTGTTTAGCTGCTGCCCATGAGCCATAGCGACCAGCAACATAGTTGTCAGCAACACGCTCTTGATTAGCGGCTGAATAGTCGCCGTTAAGATATGCGGCAGAAAGTTGGTATTTACCAATGTACTGACCATTTTGCGCACTGTATGAGCCACCAGATTCACGACTGGCAATCCATGCCTTTGCTCCTGCTTCTGAGTCAGTTGAAGCAGTAGTGTAATTTATATTAGTAGCGTAAGTTGACTCAGTGTTATTTGCAACCGTACTGTTTTCAGTCTGACTGCTGGTTACCGCTGTATTTTGAGATTCATTTGCCGGATGATAGCCTTTATTGACGTATTTGGCCTTAACCCATTGGTTCTTGCCTAAGTCGTACCACTTGTGACCCTTTTTGTCATAAGCAGTCTTAATGACTTTCCAAGAAGAATTACTTGGTAAAATTTGACCAGTAGCCTTAGGGTGTTTATAACTGTTCCAAACATGAATTGAATTACCATCAACATAGTTAACAGTTACAACTGCTGCATCATTTTCAACGGTAGCTGCTTGAACGTCGCTAGTTGCAACGCTGCCTATAACTGCAACTCCAGAAGCAGATAATGCTGCTACTGCTGCTGATTTAACTAAAATAGATTTTACCTTCAAAAAAATTCTCTCCTTAAATAAAAATCCATAATATGTTTTTCAAATCAAAAATAGTAAACTAATAATCAATTTGATGTTATATATACTACAACTGTAAAATTGCAGAATGATAACAGGAATATCACTCAACCTTTAAGAATTAGTTACCATTTTTATGAAAAATGTCATAGTTGTAACACAAAGTTAACTGTTATTTAATTTGACAAACAGCCATAATAGCAAGGTAAAATGCAATGTTGTAAGTAGCAAGAACATGCGTTTGTTCACTTAGATTTAAGCGAGTATAGATTATTTTTGCAACATAAATGAAAAACAATAGCCAGTTTTGAATATTTTTGTTGCAAAAGTGCTATAGTTAATTTAATATTCAGCTGAAAGGAAAAGAAAAATGAGTAAATATGAAGTTAAATTAGATGAAAATGATTTACAGATGCTTGAGGATTGTCATTCAAAAAATCCTTCAATTATGAAGGCATTGAATGCAGCTAAAAAGATTGAAGATTAAAAGTTAATACGACTAGAAAGCAGATATGTCCTGCTCCCAAGTTTGAGGAATATTTTGGGACTAAATTGTCTATGCAAGATAAAATTGAACTTGTTAGTCATAGAAGATTTTCATTAGCTATATTTTGGCGATATCACATTATCAAATCTATTCCAGCAGCAAGCACTTTTGTAAGATAGCGCAATTATAACTTTAAACAAAAAGAGACTGGGAAAAAAACTCTAACCTAACTAAAAAGGCCGACAAATCACGTCAATAAAACGTTGATTTGTCGGTCTTTTTAAATTGTGAAATTTTTTAATTTAACTTCAAAGAGCACTTTTTTCCAGACTCTTTTTAGTATATTAATTATTTTCAAACAAAGCCTGAATTTCTTCAGGAGTGTTGGCCTTTTTAAGGCTTGCAATAAAGTCTTCATGAGTCAACAATTTAGCAGTATTTGACAAGTATTGCAGATGAGCATTGCTATCAGTTTCTGGTATTAAAAAAGAAATAACTGTATCAATTTTCTTGCCATCTAAAGATTGCCAATCAATTGGCTCTTTGAGTTTTAAGACTATCATTGAAGACTTGGCAATTGCAGCTGACTGAGCATGGGGAATTGCAAAGCCATCAGTCATACCAGTTGAGCCTTCTTTTTCACGTTTAAGATAGCTATCGTAAACCGCATCACTATCATTTGCTAATTGGTTTTTGACAGCAAAATCAGCCAGATATTTGAGTGCATCATTACGACTAGTAACAGCAACACCAACTTGAATGTTCCTTAATTCAAGAATATCACTGGGCTCAAAAGCTTCTGTATTAATTTCAGTATTTTGATTAGTTACATTGGCCTCGCTAGGTGCAACAGTAGTTTCTGCTGCTGCGGCCAGCTTATCTTTTTTATCAAATCTACCGGCAATTAAAGCTAACAGCGCTCCTGAAATAGCAGCTCCAATGAGAATCCACAATACCCATAAGAACGGTTTATTAACTAACGGCAAAACAATAAAGCCACCATGAGGAGCAGGTACACTGATTTTCGTTATGTAAGTTAAAACTGATGCTACTGCAGAACCAACCATAAATGCCGGAATATTCCATAATGGGTGTTTAGCAGCAAAAGGAATCGCGCCTTCAGTAATATGAGTTGATCCTAGTAAAAAGTTGACATAGCCAGCAGCTCTTTCACTCTTTGAATATGCTTTGCGATTCATTAAGACCGCAAAGCCCGTAGCTAGAGGTGGAGCGATACAAGCCGCAGAAACACCAGCCATAAAGTAATAGTTTCCTTGTGCTAACAGCACGGTTCCCGTAACGTATGCCGCTTTATTAATTGGTCCACCAAAGTCTGCCGCACACATGATGCCAATTATGATACCTAACAGTGCAGGATTAGTATTTTCAAAACCTCTAAGCCAGGACATTAAACCAACGTTCAATGCTTTAATTGGGGTATTTAACAAATACATAATTGATCCCGTGATTAAAACCCCGAGAACAGGTAAAAGAAAGATTGATTTCAACCCTCTAAATTTATCATCTGGCAGTGGTTGAAATAGCTTCTGCAAGCCTAAAACAACAATTGCTGCTAAGTAGCCACCAACGATGGCTCCCAAAAAGCCACCGCCACCGTTGAAGGTGATAAAACCGGCAGAAAGGCCTACTACAAAACCCGTTCTTTGAGCCAAAGCTTCAGCAATATAAGCTCCTAAAACTGGAGCCATTAAGTTCATAGTAGTACTGCCGACTGTATTTAGCATCGCAGCAAATTGATTGTATTCGCTACTTTTTGGATTTGCTGAATCAATTCCCCAGAAGAAGGAAATGGCCATTAGCACACCACCTGCAACGACAAACGGCAACATGTGAGAGACGCCATTCATTAAAGAGGTATAAATTTTGTTGCCTAGCTTTTGCTTTCCTACACTTTCATGAGTGGAATCTTCAGCTGCCTGACCCTCTTTATAAATAGGAGCTGCCAACGCTTTTTTGATTAAAGCATCTGGTTCCTTTACGCCTCTGGCAACAGGAACAACAACCAGTCTCTTTCCTGCAAAGCGATCCAAGCCAACATCAATATCAGAAGCAACTATCACTGCTTGAGCATCTGCAATTTCCGTACTAGTCAGATTATTTTCGATGCCCGTTTGACCATGTGTTTCAATTTTGATAGTATAACCAAGCTTTTCAGCCGCTTTTTCTAAGGCCTCTTCTGCCATAAATGTATGAGCGACACCGGTTGCACAACCAGTAGCACCCACTAAATCATAATTAGCCACTTTATTTCATCCTTTCTTCCACTGAAATTTGCGGTAATAACTCATCTAAAGAAAAATCTGTCAGTCCTGTGCGACTAGCGGTATCGCTACCCGCGGCAACAGCCATTTTAAGAGCAGCACTAACTGGTTTGTTCTTTTCCAAAAAGGCAATAAAAGTACCCAACATGGTATCTCCGGCACAAGCTGAATTAACCACTTGTATTTGCGGAGCATTGGCAAATAGAACATGATGTTTATTAATAAAAGCAGCGCCATCAGCACCTAGAGAAACTAAAACATTTTGACAACCCAATTTGATTAATTTCTGAGCCAATTCGACCGTTTTTGCGGCAGTCATCTCACCCTCATAATTGAAGAAGGCAGCGAGTTCACTATCATTAGGTTTAAGTAAAAACGGCCGGTATTTTAAAGTATCAATTACTTCTAGGTAACTACTGTCAATCACAAATTTAGCCCCCTGTTTTTGGACTAACTGAGCCAGTTGGACTAAAAAGTCTGGTTTTATACCCCGAGAAAAACTACCGGAAACAACTACCATATCATCCTTAGTTACTGTGCTTTCAAGATAATCCAAAAATTGATCTTGTTTATCTGAACTTACTACTGGTCCCGGATTAACTTGTTTGTATTCTGTACCTTCGTCTAAAACATCCGTAAAGACATTAACTCTAGTAGGTTCTTTTACCTTTAAGAAATTAGTTTTAATACCCTTCTCTGCTAAACCAGAAATGACATAATCTAATGTAAAGCCACCACCAATTCCTGTGGCCACACTATCTATACCTAGTTGCTTTAAGATAAATGAAACATTGACCCCTTTGCCATTAGGTTGTAATTCAAATTTTTCAGTTCTATTAACTACCTTCGGTTCCAGCTTCTTAGTGACAATTACTAAATCAATTGCTGGATTCAACGTTACTGTATAAATCAAAGATTTCTCTCCCTTTTTTTGCCTTTTGTATTATTATAAAGACAAATATGTGTAACGTTTTTCTGAATTGACAGCGTTTACTATAATAAAAAGAAAAATATTTACAAAAGGAGCACTTAAATGTCAACAAAAGAACTCTCAGCAGCAGAATTGCATCTTTGGAATATAGTCGAAAATAATCCCCAAAAGATCGCTAATATGTCAATAGTAAAGTTAAGTCAATTCGCGAATGTCTCGACTGCAACAATTGTACGCACCATGCAAAAGATGGGCTATAGTGGTTACACCTCTTACCGTGAAACTTTGAAACTAAAAAGCAATTCAAATTCTACTTTCAGTGTGCTAAATGATGCTGATGATAAAATCAGAAGCGTCATTACTAAAAATGAAATTGAAATGAACAACACGCTGCACAATTTGAGCTATAGCACAATCGAAGATAGTATTTCATTGACAAAACAAGCTAAAATCGTTTTTATTTTTGCTCGTGGTTTGTCTGAATCAATTGCTCACGAAATGATGGTCAAATTACAATTAACCGGAAAATACTGTGAATTTCACTCAGATCCAAATATTATCAAGACAATTGCCAGCAAGATTAAGAAGGATTCGTTAGCAATTTTTATTACCTTAAATGGAGAAACTGAGGAATTAGTAACTGCAGCTAAAACCTTAAATAAAAATGATGTTCCAATTTTGACATTTACAACTAACTCATCAGGCAGTATTTTGCCTTTCTCCACTTTAATTTTCACTGGCTACAAATCAAAAACTAACTATTTTCCTGAATATGAGGTTAGATCACGCCTGCCACTGCAAATAATGACGCGCATCTTTTGTGACGCTTATTCGGTTAGATGTGATTTTTATAAGAGCAAATAAAAAGCCTTCTATACTTTAAAATAGTATAGAAAGCTTTTTTAAGTTTGAGAAATTCAGTTATTCAGCAACTTCCAGCTTATCACGCCAGGATTTTGCACCTTTAAGAGCTTCATTTAAGTTTTCGATATTCTCTTTACCATGAGTAGATAACCATTTTCTACCTGCTTCTTCACTTTCAGCAGCGAACGGTTTAATGGCTGGTTTCCAAGTAGCACGACCACAAAGAACACCGTTAAAGTCAGCTCCAGCTTCTTCAGCCATTTTAATTTCAGCGATAAATTCTTCACTGGTTACACCAGCTGATAAGAAAATATAAGGCAAGTCAGTTATTTCAGACTGCTTTTTAAGCAGATTCTTGGCTTCTTCTTGAGTATAAACAACATTGTTGTCACCGTTAAAGCCTTCGACGAATTTAATGTTAAACGGAATTTCAACTTTAAGGACAGTTACACCATATTCAGGCTTTGAAAATTCTTTCATTGTCTGCAAAACTTTGTCAGCTTTAACCTTGGCAAATTCTTCGCTCTTGGCGTCAGGAATGTTAGCGTCATAAGTCAAAACTTCTAAGAATAAAGGTAACTCATTGGCCTTAGCTTCTGCACCAACTCTTTCAACAAAAGCTTGCTTTTTATCATTAATTTCTTGGCCCTCATCAGGATCATAATAAACTAAAAACTTAATGGCATCTCCGCCTTCATTTTTAATTCTTAATCCGGACTGATTAGCAATTAAGTCAGGCATTCTTCCTGGTTCAGTAGTATCATAACCGGTTTTTTCATAAGAAAGTAATAATCCGCAATTCTTATCTCTAACTTTGGTAGCTGGTAAGCCATACTCTGGATCAGTCAAAATAGATGAAGCATATGGGGTCAGCTCACTAGATACTGCTTTTTTAAAATCAACGATAGTTGTTTCATCAGCAGGTTTATTAGCAGCCTCTGCTAACATCTTTTTCAAAGAGCCACGTTGGTCAATTGCCAAAGCACTAATTACACCATCAGTAGTTGACAAGTTTTCCATATGTTTGGCAACTGCTGCAGAAATTGTTTTCATTATATATCTCCTTTAACATTATCTTTAATCGCACAATTATTATTATATACTGATAGTTTAGCCTTTTAAAGAAAAGCAGAAGTTTTAGTAAACTTTTTCACAATTACAAATAATCTAGAAAAAATTTACTTTAAATACCAAATTATTTCTTTTTAGAGCTAACGGCTTTCTTGGTCTTGCAAATAATTTTTGCTCCCCAAGAAGAAGCTGTCAGTTCTTTAATTTCTCTAACTTGAAAAGTATGTGTCGTTTCAGGCTTCAAGTTATTTAACGTAAAATCTGTTTTTTCAATATTAGAATATAGCAAACCATCGATTTTTAACTGATAACTGTCACAGCCAGGTACTGGCTGCCAAGATACTGTAATAGAATTTGAGGTGGTTTTTTGATCATTTTGTGTTAAATTAGCTGGAACTATTAGAGCCTCATTTTTTAGCGGCAGTTCATTAACTGGTACTGCTGTCGAAGCGATGCCTGTAATCTCAACAGTGATTTCATTTTGACACACATTCGTCTGTTGCAGTTTTATCCTTAAAAATGTCTGCTCCAAATTTGCGCTAAATTCTGCTAAATATGGATTTGTCAGATAATGCTGATCGAAATAGTAGCAATTATCATGCTTTTGAAAATCCGCTAAATTTTCTGCTTCAGTTAAATGAACTTCTTTATTACCGATCAGAACTGCGATTGTCCTTGGTACTTTATTAGTTTTAATGCTTAACTCAGTTGTCTTTTCAGGGTCAAACTTTGCATAAGTACCTTGAGCTTTATTAATTTTAATGGTCAAACTGGAGCCCCGTAAACTACTGCTAATTTCAGTTTGGACATATCTATCTTGCTTATATTGGGCAGAGAAGCCATCATCTTCATAGACATTAAAATTGCTAGTATCACTGGGATAAATCACAAATTGCCGCATCTTTTTTAAGTTGAGATATTCCTGCGGCGTGTTAGTTGCTGGTGCTACCGGGATAATGGCTCCGGCTTTAACAAATACCGGCAGTTTCCACAATGGAGCGGCAAAATTGTTAATTACTTGTCCACCTTGATATTCCTGACCAGTGAAGTAGTCAATCCAGATTTGTTTTTTATCAGGCAAATAGATTTCGTTTCTGACATCATTTCCTTTTTCATCGCTGGTAGTGTTTTGATAAATTGGAGCAACTAAGAAATTATCTCCCCATGAATACTGGTACCTGACCAAATTTGTATAAAATTCTGGAACGTTAGGGTACTCCAAAAACATGGCACGTACCATTGGTTTACTAGTAAAGGTTGCCTGGGCAGCAATACTATAAACATACGGCAGCAACATTGATTTCTGCTTTAAATAAGCACGATTCAGTTTAGTTGTGATCCCGCCAAACGCAAATGGATTCTTAGGATTTTTGCCCCAGCCATCCATGTTCAGCTGAATTGGTGTAAAGGCCTTCCACTGATAATCTCTAGTATTAACAATCGGGTTTTGCCCACCAAAAATACCATCCATATCCGAAGCAACATTAGGTTGGCCCGATAATCCTTCACCGATATAAGTTGGTATTTGAAAGCGAATATACTCCCATTCGCCACCAACTTCATCTCCTGTCCAGACTGTACTAGTATTCTGCGTTCCTGCCCAACCATCAACTGTAATAATAAACGGCCGCAACTGATCGCCTTTAATTTTAGCAATCATTTTAGCTGTACTTTGCGTGGCATTTAACCCAAACGAATAACCATGGCCAACCCATGCTTCATCCGTCTTAAGTGCAGTTACTCCGGCAACTAGTTCCTTTTCAAAATCGCGATCATCCGGCTTAGGATTTTCAGGATCAACTGGTGCTAAATTTTGCTGCGTCCATAATCCTACTTGCACGCCTTTGCTATTAGCATATTTGACAAACTCCGCTAAGTTCTTAAGATTTCCTGCTAGAGTATCCGTTTGCCCATAACCAGCTCCATAGCCGTCATTAGGCAAAAACCAACCTATAGGCATATCATGCTCAAGGTACTGGTCAAGCATTGCCCGGGCACTAAATTGATAGGAAACCCCGCCATGTTCGCCGTTCAGCGTTTCCCTAATTGACTTTGGCTTTAATTCTGCAGGTAAATCTTTTGGTTGATACTCCCTGTAATACTTACCATCTGGATATTTGATAGCACCCTTTTCTTTAGAGTTAACTTCTACCCAATAATCACGGTTATAAGCATTTAAATGAGCTTCATAAAAACCAAAAATTGGTGTTAAAGCCGGCTGGCCAGTTAACTGATGATAAGCACTGAGCAATTCATAAGCCGAATCCGCAAAGAAATAGACAGCATCGAAGCGTTTTTCTTCGTGAGCAGTCGTAATTTTATTGTTAGAAGCGTTGTCAAAATCGTAATGTCCGGGTTTAAAAGTATTACGGATCACGCCATAACCAGCCGTTGACCAGTAAAAGGGATTAGGAGATGCTACACCTTGATCAACCCAGTTATTGGTATTAACAATTGCAATTTTTTCTCCAGCGAGTGTGAATCGCCCGTTTTGCGTACCTCCACCAAAGTAATTACTATTGCAATCAACTAGGGTTTGAACTGTTAATGAATCCTTCAATTCAACTGGCTTTGCTTCTTGAAAAATCGTCTTACCGTTTTTAGTGACGCCTAAAGTAGCTGAGTTTCTGTTTAAATTAATTTCAATTATGCCCGTATCAATTTGCCAGCCGGTATTGGTTACACGAATACTGGCACCATTCATACCGCAAGAATCATAAATATCTTTCACAAAAATTTGAGCATGTAAGCCAGCTTCAGATTGTTCTGGTTCTTGAAACTTTTGAGTCGGATCAATATATAATCTGAATGTTGTTGAGTCCAAGATATAAAGGCGAGCTGTCAGCCCGTTTTGATAGTTAATTTCAAAATAACCTGATTGCTTAGTCACATTAGTGATAGCTTGCAACTTCAAGTTACTAAAATCGGTTACTTGGTTTTGGTCATTTTTATTAATAGTGCTCTCCTCCTTCATATTAAAAGAAAATTAATCTTAATTAGAAATGTTTGATAGGATTGATTATATGCTAAATCAGGGTGAGGATAAATAGTTATACACAAAATTATTGTCCAACCACTTATTTGTCTTTCTACTTAAAACTCAAGGTATACAGCCTTAAATTATGCTAGAATTAAGATAAGATATACAGTTATTTTTATATAGGAACAATAATATGACATTTATTTATACATTAAGATATATGCTGGATCCAAGAACAAATACGCCAGCAAAAGACGAAAAATTAATTGATTTTGTTAAAAAAGGCCGAATTGATGATGTAGCCTTTTTCATAAATGGGGAAGAATTAAACCACAGTCACTTAACTAAAGCAGAAACACAAGTCTGGCTAGATGCCATTAAGCCTTTACAAAAGAAATTATCTGATATAGGTGTAACTACTAGTTTAAACCCGTGGACAACTATTATGCACTCCGATCGGGGCTATCGGGTTAATCCTGAGATTGGTTTCAATACTTTTGTTGACATTGATGGTAATAAGGCTAAGGATATGGCTTGTCCTGCTGATCCTACATGGCGCAAATATTTGGCTGCCACTTATGCTCAGTATGCCAGCATACATCCCCGTCGATTATGGTTAGAAGACGATTTTCGCCACTATAATCACACCCCTTTAAAATTGATGTGTTTCTGCGACTATCATATGCAACTGTATAATGAAAAATTAGGCAAAAAAGAAACACGTGCTGAATTTGTTAAAAAGATGTTGCAACCGGGAAAACCCACTAAGGAGCGCCAAATTTACCTGGATCAAGCACGTCAAGAAATGATTGAAAATGAACATCTAATTGAGCAAGCCGTTCATGAAGTCAGTCCCGAAACAGATCTGGCACAGATGACTTCATACCCTGACTGGCACGCTCTAGAAGGTCGTGATTGGGAAAAATTGTTTAAGGCTTTAGCTGGTGAAGGTCATCCCAAGGTGGCTCGGCCCCACCTACCTGCTTACAATGAAGTTGCGCCTCTAGCATATGGTAGAAATTTTGAAGAGTATACTCGTATTACCGCTGCTTTTTTAGGAGAAAATGCTGAATTTTACCCTGAATTAGAAAGTTATATGTATTCCCCTCTAGTCAAATCAAATGCATTTACTGCATTTCAAATTATCACTGCTGCTTTAATCGGAAGTCAGGGAATCCTACTCAACTTATATGACATGATGGGTAATGGTATCAATGAAAGCTGGCATTACGCTGAAATGCTTGCTGACATCAAGCCATTCGTTAATCAACTATTAGAAAATCGCCTGCCGCTAGATCATTTAAGAGGGATTAAAGTTCTGGTTGATCAAGATTCCAGTTATCACTTACAAACTACTGCCGGCAAAAACGTGGAAGAACTTTTGCCCCACGAAAAAAACTGGGCTAGTCTATTAGGAGCTTTTAGTTTTGCAACAAGCATTTTACCTGTTAATCAAAAAACTTCATTAGAAAACGAAATTATTGCTGTTTCCGGGCAACTTTTACGTAATCTGGCAAATGACCAGATTACAGCATTGCTCAAAAAGAATTTGGTATTGCTTGATGGCGAGAGCGTGCAAGTTTTGCTTGACCGCAATCTGGGTAACTTATTGCACGTTAAAAATGCTGAGTGGCATCCAGTTCGCACCAATTATCAATCCTTTGAACAAGCCGACGGACACATTGTTGATGGCGTCAAAAATCCACGAATAACAATGTTGCAACATACTGGTAATTATTTAAAAATTGAATATCAGCCTCAAAGTGATGTAAACGTATGGTCATTTGCGTACAACTCGATTGATGAAAAATTGGGCAACGTTATGGCTGTTATTGATCAACATATTATTGTTTTACCTATGGATCAAGATCCACGCCACGGTTGGGATTCCCAATTTATTACGTATAAGCAGGGACTGCTCCAGCAAATGCTTGACAGTATTAAGCCTGTAGACTACTTAATAGGAATGCCTAATGTTAAGCTCTTGGTTGAAAACGATGGTCAAAAAGCTTGGCTCGCTAACTTTACATTAGATGGTTACCAGCAAATAAAATGGCATCTGGCAGCACCACTTGTAAGTAATGAGGCAACGATAGTTAGAAAAGTTGGTAATTCAGTTAAGAAGACAAAAATTCATATTAATGTTGAAAATGGCATTGCTTCAATAGATGAGCCTTTAGCACCACTTGAAACTATTCAAATACTGTTTTAAATTAAATAAAAGCCAAAAATAGCGCCTAGTCTCTTTGTTTAGAACTAGACGCTATTTTTTTATTTAAATGCTATTTTTTCATTTTAGCCAACATTGCAGTGACATCAACGATACCAGCTTTACCTGCTGTCACATAATCGGATTCTGCACCGCTCATTTGACTGTTGAGCCATTCAATTACCAGTGGTAAATTCATTCCCGAGATTAAGTGAATTTTTTGACCACCCATAATCAGACGACTAACCACATTTGCCGGAGTTCCACCCATTAAATCGGCGAAAACAGTAATATCTTCGATATTCATTCCTGAAATCTGCTCTTCAAATTTTTTCTTAAAATCATCAGGACCTTCAGATGGAAGCAAACATACCGTATGTACGTGCTCTTGTTCGCCCATAATTAATTCGGCACTGGCTTTTACGCCCTCAGCCATTTTGCCATGACTAATTAAAATTAATTCTTTTTCTGCCATACTTTATCTTTCTATTTAATACTTTATACTATCAGCTTTACTTAAAGCAATTACTATATTTAATTATATCTTAGCGATAACTCCAAGGCCACCTAAAACAATACATAGTATTAAAACAATAAAGATTGCTTTGGTTGATGTCATACCCTTCTTACCAAGAAGCCAGTAAACAAAGCCTACAACAGCTGCTGGTAATAATTTAGGAAGAATCATGTCCAAATTATTTTGAACATTCATAGTAACTTTACCAATTTGAGGTGCCCAGGCAAACTTAATGTTAACCATAGTAGCAACAAGGGCACCAACCATGAATACACCCAAAACAGTAGCGGAATCAGTTAAAGCGTTTAAGCGGTCTCTCATGTCAGTAACTAGAGAAACACCTTTGTCATAAGCAAAGTGAAGTTGCTTCCAACGGAAGACACAGATCAAAAGGCAGGCAATAACCCAAATGATAACACCAACTGGGTTTCCTTGAGTTGCCATTGAAGCAGCTAAAGCACCAAAAATAGTTGGAATTAAAGAAGCGAAGATAGAGTCACCGATTGCGGCAAATGAACCCATCAAACCAACTTTAATACCAGTAACGGTGTCTTTTCCTTCAACACCCTCATTTTCCTCTACGGCAAGATCAAGACCAGTGATGATTGTATTAAAGAAGTTAGAAGTGTTAAAGAACTGCATGTGAGTCTTCATCATTTCCTTTAACTCTGGAGTATCATCGCCATAAATTTTTCTCAATTGGGGCAAAATAGTGTATAGATAACCACTATTCTGCATTCTTTCATAGTTCCAGCCTAACTGGAAACCAAACAAAGATCTCCGGTTAATTTGATTGAAGTCTTGTTCAGTTAATTTATATTTAGGTTTAGAGTTCGTCATCAGTAATCTCTCCTTCATCGTCATCAGAGCTTGAACTTGCATTATTACTTTGACCTTCTGTACTTTGTGCTTGAGCAGTACCTTTATTTATCGGAATATTCTTGTAATGCAAAATTGCAAGAGCTAATCCAAGCATTGCAATTGCAAGCATTGGCAAGCCATTGAAAATAGTAGTGAAGCCTTTGTTAACAGCTGTTAAGCCTGTACCCAAAGCTTGCATTCCACTAAAGAGCACTGAGAACAATGTCGTAATTGTAAAGCCCAAGATCAAATATGCTGCATGTCTCTTAACTGGCAAGTACCGGAGCAAAACAGCAAAACCAACTGCTGGTAATGTGGCACCAGCAACAGTCAAACCATTACCAAGCCATAACAGATCTCCATTTAAAGCATTTGCGATCTGCTGTACTAATCCCTGACCAAAGGCCAATGCGATAAAGACAGGAACAGCACGTGAAAGTGACCACGGAATTGCACCGTATAAAACATTTCTTTCAACTGCCTTATAGTTAATCTTGTCTTGATCAATCAAATGATCAATTCTGTGTGAAAAGTAGGTGTTGGCAAACCTTGCCAAAACGTCCAATTCAATCATAATAGCAGCAACTGGAACAGCAATTGAAGAAATAGCTGTTTGAGGACTCATACCTTTAATACTAGTTGAAAATGCTGTAGCCAAAACTGTACCGGTAGTAGCGTCAATTCTTGAAGCACCACCAAAAGTACCGATACCTAAAACTGTCAACTGCATTGATGCACCGATAAACAGACCGGTAGGCAGATCTCCCATGATCAGACCGGCGATCAACCCAGCACCAACTGGTGTGTTTAATGATGAATAAATTTGCAATTCATCTAAAATTTCTAATCCTGCATACAACGTAAGCAGTAATATTTGCCACCAAGCCATTTTTCTCCTCCTACTTCATCTTTTCATTAATCAATTTCATTAAATCCCGTGACTCAACACTAGGATTTAATTGGGCAATTAAGTTAACGCCTTTGCCAGAAATCTCTCTAAAAATATCGGCTTCATGCTCATTGATATTAACTTGCTTAGTCAATTCAGTAGTATCATCTTGTTTAGACATGTTACCAACATTGATTGTGTCCAGCTTAATACCCATGTTAAGCAATTCAAGAAACTTATCTGGTTTCTTAGCTACCAAAAACAGTCTCTGCTTGCCATAACGTTCTTTCTTCAGGTGATCAGCAGCTATTTCAGTTGGTAAAACACTTAGCTTAGTAGTCATAGGTGTAGCCATTCTCAAGCCGCTTTTTTGGATGTCATCCTTAGCTGCCTTCTCATCAAGAACAATAATCCGTTCTACTTGCAACTGAGGTGTCCACAAGTTTGCCACCTGACCATGAACCAAGCGTTCATCAACTCTCGCTCCTACAATATTCATATTTCTTCCTCCATATCTTTTAAGGAAATCTAAATATTAACAAAAACGCTTTCAACCCTAATATTAAGGTACCAACCAATTTTTGTCAATATATATTTTGGTATATTTAAAATACCTTTTTTTGAAAACATAGTTATACTTTTTTCAATAACAACAAAAGCATATTAATGAAATTCGTGAATTGTGACTCCTTTAACCACACGATTAACCGTGCCTGTTGGAGAAGGTGTATCCGGCTTATTATTAACTTTGATTGAGGTTAACAAAGCAATTGTTTGACCAAACATTACATCGGGTAAAGCCAAATATGCATCTGGCAACAATTCTTTCTCAGCAAACGTAAATGATTTACCTGAGAAGTTTTGTCCTTCTTTCTCCTGCCCCACGGCCATCACTAGCGGTACAATTTCGTCATCTTTAATTTCGTTTAAAATGTCCAAATCATATTGTCTGGTATAAGTATTATTTGAAACAAAATCAAAAACTATTGTCTTTTTGTCCAAAAATGACTTAGGGCCATGACGTAAGCCCATTGATGTATCAAATAGTGCTGCCACTTCTCCTGCAGTTAATTCCAAAATCTTAAGTCGCGTTTCTTCAGCAAGACCTCCTAAACTGCCACTTCCTATATAAGTAATACGATTAAAGTCAGTATCAACTAAAGATTGAATTTCATCTTCACGGTCAATGACGCTTTTACCCATCTGTGCAATTTGCTTAACAATCTGCTCTTTTTGCTCATCTGACAATGTATCAAAAACAAGCAGTGCCATTAAGCTCATGCAGGAAAATGAGCCTGTCATGGCAAATCCCTGATCTAGTGACTTTTCCGGCATTAATAAAACTAATCCAGAAGGGTCACCTTTTAAGTCTTGTGCCAAGTGGCCTTCTGGTGCACAAGTAATCGCTATTTGATATAAATTTTTAACTAACTTTTTAGCTAACTCTACAGTTGCTACAGATTCCGGTGAGTTACCACTGCGAGCAAATGATACCAGAATTGTAGGAGTATCTTTTGCCAAATAATCTTCCGGAGTAGAGACAATTTTAGTAGTATCAATAGCTTCAAAGTCATACCTTGTTCTGTCACCATGCTTTTGTAAATATGGCATAATCGTATTCCCAACATATGCACTAGTACCGGCACCAGTGAAAATAACTCTGGCTTTGCCGCATTTTTGCTTTATTTCGTCTAAAAATTCGGTAATTTTCGCCTTGTTATTCTGATAAATTGACCATGTTTGTCCCCATAATTCAGGCTGCTGTTCAATTTCGCGAGTAGTAATTTTAGCGCCCATTTTTTCTAATTCTGCATCTGTTTTTGAAAACATAATTATTTTCCTTCCTTATATAACTAAGATAAATCATTATATTGACGTGAACGATAAACGAATTTATCGCCTCTAGCCAAAGAAATTGTAAACTCTACTGGTACATTTTTATCATTAATAGTTTTTCGAAATATTTTTAGACTCGGTGCGCCGACTTCCTCAGCCAAATTTTTACTCTCTTCAGAATTAAGACAAACCGCTTCAACATCTTCAAAAGCCATTACACTAATTTGGTTGTATTTTTCTTTCATAACAGTATAGAGTGGCTTAGATTTTAAATCATCAATAACAAGTTCAGGGAATATTTTTTCCGGTAAATAGGACGTACTGAAAATTCGCGGCTCATTATTAGCAAGACGCAAACGTACAAGCTTGTATGTTTTTTCTGTCGGTCCTAAATGTAGCTGTGCTGCAATATTTTTATCCGGGATAATCAAGTCTAAACTTTGATTTTTAGTTGAAGCCTTCTGACCAGTTCGTTTTAATTCTTCTGAAAAAGAGTACATCCCTCCAATATTAGGCTGATTAAGAAAAGTACTTGAAACAAAAGTACCTTTACCATGAAGACGATAAATCAGTCCCCGTTCTTCAAGATCCAGAAGTGCTAACCTAACTGTATTACGGCTAACCCCATATTTAACCAATAGTTGTCGTTCACTAGGTAATTTGGCATTAGGTTTCATATTTTTTATCTGTTTTTCTAAGTCTAAAATTACTTGTCGATAAAGTGGTTTTTCCATTAATACCCCCTCCTCAATTAACTGGTTGATACCACTTAAAGTTTATCAAAGAAAGCGGTTCATTGCAATTTGATTTTAGTGTTTTATAAATAATAAAAATGAAATAGGAGATTAAAAATACCATTAAGAGAAAACCCTTAATGGTATTAACTAGATTTATTCAACTAATTTTTAAAAGTAATATTTTCTCCAAATTTTTCACTCAAGTAAATAAGTTTTTGACTTATTATTGATTCATTAATTTAAAGAAAAAATGAATCAGCCGAAATACAATAACTATTTAATTGATATTCGTTCCCCACACCAATAGCTGACTTAGAGAAGGAAAAGCTTCACTACCATTCGCAGCCTTACACAAATGGTTGACTTTTAAATAACTGCTTTTCTTTTTTACTACGGAAAAATACTGAATTTTATCTGTCTTTTCTAAATTTAATGTTATAGTTGCTCCATCAGAAAACGTAATATCTGCTTTAGTCCAATAATTATCATGAGGAAAGTCCGCACGCAAAAGAATACCAATTTTTTTAACCAACACTTCACGGCCAAAATCTAATTTTAATTCAGCATCATCTCTTTGGTCTATTCCCCATGACTGAAAAGGAAACCGACCGTGTCCTTTATTTGCTAAATAACCATCAATCACATTTTTAGCTAAAAAGGCATCTTCATTTCTGGTCTCTGCATTGGCAGTAACATGAGGAAAGGCTCCACTATTTTGGTGCTGATCGTGTGAATTATATGCCAGGTTCTGTTCTCTTAATATTTCTTCTGTTGTTGCCTCTCGGACGTAGGCATAATGAGCAATCCCTCCAAAAGAACCATCTGCCATAGCAGGGTAGCGTTGAAAATTAAAGGGAATATTATACCGCCAGTGCTTGCCCTGAATATATATTAATGCTGGATTTAAAATAGGATCAAGCTGAACAACTATATATGAATTAGGCTTTTCTAATTCAATTTCATAATAATCCCCCAATTGATATCTTTTTTTAAACACAAGAACTGTAATATCATCTTGCATTTGTTCCAATAATACCTTATCTTCTGCATCTTTTAAGCTAACCTTTATTCGCATTTATTATTTTTCCTCATAAATTGTTCTAATTGACTTACATTAGGATAGCCATCGTTATCACCACGAGACTGAATAGCTAACGAGCCAATTGCGCAAGCTCTTTTTACAGATCGCTTTATTTCTAAGCCAGAAATCAAGCCTGAGATTAGTCCCACTGCAAAACCGTCTCCAGCACCAACAGTATCAACTATTTTATCTGTATGATATCCTTTTACATATCCACTAGAACCGCTGCTAGTTTGGTAATAGGCACCTTTAGCTCCTAATTTAACAACTACTAATTTTGTGATATCACTTTTACTTAAATAAAAACTAGCAATTTCTTTTGGATCAGAAGTACCAGTTAATATTTTTCCCTCATTGCTTCCAGGCAGAACAACTTTAGACTGAAATGATAAATCATTGAGGACTCTAATCATTTTTTCTTTATCGTGCCAAAGAGACATGCGAATATTAGGATCGAAAAAACTAATAACTTCCTGTTTTTCAGCTTCAGTCAAAATCTTTTCAGTTAAATGTAAAGTACTAGTTGATAACGCAGCTAAAATACCTGTCACATGAACTGCCTGAAAATCTGAAATGTTAATTTTTGCCAGGTCTGCACAACACAAATGTGAAGCAGCAGAATTTTTACGACAATATGAAACTTGCGGATCTCCCTTTGACACTAACTCCTTAAAGTAAAATCCCGTAGGCCATTCCTCATCCTGTCGCAAATATCTTATATCTATTTCTTGCTTTCGCATAAATTTGACAATTTTTTTGCCTAAAAGATCTTTACCCACATTTGATAAATATGTCGTTTTTATTCCTAACTTTTCGAGACCAACAGCGACATTTAGCTCTGCACCAGAAGGAAACGTTGTGAAATTCTCAGAATCAATCAATGATTGGTCTATGTCTCTAGAGCTAAACACAATCATTGGCTCACCTACCGTTAAAACTTTATTTTTTTGAGACTCCATTATTTTCACCAATAAAAAAGCGGCATTTAAGCCGCTTCATAGTATCCTATCTTACTAAATAACCACCATCAACTGGTAAAATAATACCATTGACATAATTTGAAGCAGCACTAGCTAAGAAAACTGCCACTCCCATCAATTCTGAAGGTTCTGCCCAATGACCAGCTGGAATACGATCTAGAATTTCCTTGTTGCGATCTTTATCAGCACGAATTGGGGCGGTATTAGCT
Source organism: Lactobacillus melliventris (assembly GCF_042679465.1). Classification (NCBI taxonomy): domain Bacteria; kingdom Bacillati; phylum Bacillota; class Bacilli; order Lactobacillales; family Lactobacillaceae; genus Lactobacillus; species Lactobacillus melliventris. The sequence continues at coordinate 60,229 of NZ_JBHTMT010000008.1, forward strand.
GTTTTAATATAGCCTGGTGCAATAGCATTAACCTGAATATTGTAAGCACCTAACTCACTAGCAAAAGATTTAGTAAGTCCTGCAACCCCATGCTTTGAAGCAGTATATGATGGTATAAATTTACCACCTTGGAAGGATAGCATAGAACCAATGTTTATAATTTTTCCGGACTTTTGCTTTGCCATTACCTTAGCTGCTGCCATTGACATATGGTAAACTGCATTCAAGTTAATATTAATAACCTTGTCCCAATCTTCGTCTTTTGATTCTAGTAAAGGATTACGTCTAATCATACCTGCATTATTAATTAAAATATCAATATGACCAAAAGTTTCTAGTACTTTATCTATTACCTGTTGAGGAACGCCTGGCTTAGTCAAGTCAACATCCATAAACTCTACTTTACGGCCGCGTTTTTCAATCATTGCACGAGTATTATCCCATTCAAGTGTACCGAAAGTAGGAATAAATATATCGGCTCCTGCTTCTGCTAAAGCAACGGCATAACCTTGACCTAATCCTGTATTACCACCAGTAATAACGGCAACCTTTCCTGTTAGATCAAAAAAGCTCATCTTAAATTTATCTAATGCTTTTTCGTTATTTTTAATTTCTTCTTTTGATTGTTCCATTTTGTCCTCTTTTAATTTAAATCTTCCATTGGAATTGTATCCATATCATCATAAGTTTGATTTTCACCAGCCATAGCCCAGATAAAAGCATAATTTGCTGTTCCGACTCCACAGTGAATTGACCAGCTAGGATTGATTACAGCTTGTTCATTTCTAATAACAATTTCCTTAGTTTCATGCGGCTTACCCAAAATGTGGAACACTCGGGTATCTGGTGAAGCAAACTCACAATATAAATAAGCTTCCATACGTCTGGCGTGAGTATGCGCAGGCATTGTATTCCAGCCTGAGCCACTATCTAGAACTGTATACCCCATTTGTAATTGGCAGGTATCCATCTGGCTGGCATCAATATATTTATAAATAGTACGCTTATTCATATGCTCCTGATCACCTAAACGTTTCTTAAGTGCATTCTTAAATAACAATTTTTTATTAGGATACGTTTTTTGAGCAGGTGTTGATACTACGTAATATTTTGCCGGCTCTTTTGGATTAGCAGAAGTGAACACCACATGCTTATTTCCTTTACCAATGTAAAAGCCATCATGTTTTGTCATTTGTTCTTTTTGACCATCAATTTCTAATGCACCATCGCCTCCTAGATTAATAATTCCTAATTCACGTCTTTGCAAAAAGTAGTCAACTCCTAAGTCCTTATCTAGAACTATTTCCAATGGCTTATCAGTTGGCATTACTCCGCCAAGAATCATTCGATCATTAAAAGTATAGGTCAAATTGATTTTTCCGGGTTCAAATACTTTTTCTACCAAAAACTGATCTCTTAATTCTGAAGTTGAATAGTTTTTTATATCTTCAGGGTTATGACCATAATTAATATTCATTTTCATAAAAATAAAAGCCTTTCTTTATATTACTTAAATTCTAATGGTCCAATTGAAGGATTAATTGAAATGGGATTACCAGCAAAATCTGTAATATTACTTGCTATAGTAGTACCAGCTTTCTGTAATTCTGATATTTGTAATAACTCAGCGATATTCAAATTATTTATCCCTGAATCACTATCCTGAATATCAGAAAGTAATTTTTCTACCAGTACGGGATTTTGTAATTTAATATTCTCACCACTTGTGAACCACTTATCATTAAAACCATAAGTAGCGTTATTACAAATATTAATATCACCAGTCATGTCGTCATAATTGAATGTTTTTAGCTTTTCCGATTTAGAAATAATGACGTTATTTACAAACCTCAAAGTCCGTTTTTTAGAACTTGTTTTAAATATTTCAGCCGTATTTGGATTAGTAATAAAAAGGTTATTATAAATATCCACTTTTTCAGCATTGTCTTTAGGTAGATAAGAAATCAATTTATTATTATCCCAACCATCATTGACGCTGACGTTATATCGAAATACCCCGTTTTTAGAATAATTCATAAACAGCACTGTACCACGAGCATTATCATGAGAATAATTGTGTTGGACAATAACATTATTGCAGTTTAAATCAATATCAAACGCAGTACCGTCATTAGAACCATATTTTCCGTTGGCAACTTCATTTCTTTCAACTACAACGTTGTCTGAGGACATTACCCACAGTCCAGCGTAGTTATAACTAGTATTTGCATTACAAAATTTATTAACTATATTGTTTTTTACAATACCATCACTAGCAACCTCAGAAATAATCAATCCATCGCCAAACACATCGTCAACTTTATTGTTTTCATACCTAATATTTTTATTTAGCTTAGGGTAACTTTCTGAACCATTAGAATAAAGCATCGTAGTTTTGTTTCTAATTCCAGCTGTTGCTACATTTTTAACTTGATTACTTGTGACCGAAACATTTTGAAAGCCAAAGTTCTTATTATTATTTATTTTGCCATTGAGATCTTCATTGATACCAATCAGTATGATTCCACCAGTTACTTTCCAGGCATGATCTACCTGTGTGTCAGAATTAACATCATGGACAAAATTGTTAGCAATTGTAATATTTTTTTCTGGTGTATTTCCGTTATTAATTACTAAAATTCCGGACCTCTGAGAATGAACTTGTAAACTATAATTTGTAACTTCTAAGTTACTTATCACCCAATCATGTTGATTAATAAGCATTACTGTTCCAGAATTTCTAACATAATTTGAAGTACCATTGCCGTTGATACGAGGTCTTTCTTTTCCCCCGTACTTATTTATTTCAATTGGGTGATTTTCATTGCCACTTCCTTTGGGATGAAGCTGGCCGTTCCATTCAGCACCGCTCTTAAAAAGGATTTTATCGCCAGGTAAAAATTGAACAGAATTAACTTTAGCAAGTGTTTTCCACGCATAATTTCTACTTATGCCGCTATTTGAGTCCGATCCTTTAGGATCAACATAATAAGTAGCTGCTTTAACATTCGTCTGTGTAAATGCAATTCCTAAAATAGCTATGGCAAATGTTAAAATGAAACAAAAAATTTTCTTTTTTTTCATCTTTGTTCACCTCTTTTTGGCTTTAAAACTACTCCTCAACACTGATGTTGCCATAAAAAGGAATATTATTTACAAAATATAACTTATTTCCTTTAATGGTATTTTCATGTTGAATATTAACAGTTATCGGCTTTCTTCCATTCAAAGAAATAACTATTCCGTAGTTATGGATATCACTTGTATCAACCTTGCCATTCCTCATTGAGTCCACATGGTTAACACCTGCAATAACCTCTTTTTTACCAATTACAGTGTAAGAAACATTACTATTATTAAAATTATCAGAAATAATCAGTTTCGAAGTTTGCTGGATCTGATTATATCTATCTGAAAGTAATTGCCTTTGTATTTCAACTTGTTTTGAAGAATGAAATAAATAGTATTCATTTTGGTTAATACTAATTTTAATTTGGTTTTGTGTTATTTCCTTTACTTGAGATACTGGATTTAAAATCCAATTATTGCTTTGTAAGTGCTGGCCAGAATCTTCGACAATATCCACAATAACCATAATAGTGGCAGTCTTAATCCAGATAAAATACCTTGTCACAATGTAATTTATCTTCTTATCCACATAAGTACATTTGATACTGTCAAAGGTTTTAAAATGGGCTACTTCATTTCTCTGGTTTGAAACTACCGTACTAAACTTCCAAGAATTTAGTGGTACAGTAGGAAAAGTATTATCCACTAAAATAACATTATGTGAAAAGCCTGACTTCAAATATCTACGCTCTTGCGAATTGACATATGTATACCTTCCAGGATCAAGAAATATATCATCATCATTAATTACCAAGTCTAAATGACCGGAAGAAGCATGACCGTGTCCGCTTCCTAAATTACCGTTATAAATGTGCCAATAATTCTTGCTATTAGTATCTTTAAAGAAAAAGTTTCCTGAAGTAATCGAATCAAAATATCTATTTTCATCTAATTTTTTTTGGCCTAAAGTTATTTCTGCTTTATCTGCCAAAGAAATCAGTAAAAAATCATATTTATAATTCGAATTGAATTTGCCAGCTAAAATATATTCTGCTGTTGCAACTAAGTCAGCTATTTTAATTGAATCAGTATCTCCCTGCTGTAAAAGATTGCCATTAGGTTTAATTAAAAATTTGCTTGCTTTAAGCATTCTTTTTAATACATTCGTAATTTCTGCAGGAACAAACTTTTTATTAGCCTTAAAACTAGCAACAACTGATAATGAGCTTCTAAATACTTCAATGAAGTACAGTGGTGATTGCTCCCATTGAAGGCCCGTCTCATCTACTTGCAGTTTTAACTCTTGAATTAACTTATCCAAGGCCCAATTTGAAATTTGATCATCTATTATATTAGGGTGTTCAGCAGAAAAGGCTAGTATACCAGTGGTTATTAGTACTCCCCAATTACTTAGATCATACTTTTCAATATAATTGTCTTCCAAATACTTAGCTTGACACTTGACTGATTGATTAATTTGGCTTTCTTCTTCCGCACTAACGATGTTCCTACTAATTAAATAGCTAAGGGGCTTTGACCAATTTAACAGCCTTATCCCAGTATCAATTGTGCGCCATGTCTTATAACGAGCTGAATCGTCTGTATCATTATTTTGTATCCAGTCAAAAATAAATGTTTTTATTTTAAATAAATACTCACTCTCATTTGTCCGAAGATAAGAATATAAAAGATCCTGTAAATATTCTTGACGCTTTAAAACATAAAGCCATTCAGGGTCACCATTAGGAGACTTCTGCCAGCTATTTAATTGATATACTTCAGGACTAGGCTCCATATCATAAACATGTTGAAAACGGAATTGGCTATTCAATAATAATTTTGCGTTATCTAAATAGTCTTTTGCATATGAAATCCTACCCTCGTGAATAAAACTATTTAAATTTATTTTTTCTTTTAGATTATTTGGTTTCATTTTTTATTTTCGAAGCTATCCCGTGCTTATTGACTTTGACTACAGCATTATCTGTTACTTTTAAATCAACATAATTTTTTGTTATGTTTTTTATGGTACCGACAACACCACTAAGCAGCATAACTTTTTCACCTTCATGTAGTGAAGCAAAAAAGTTATCCATCTCTGCTTTCTTCCTTTCATTGCTTTTTTTTCTGGCAATAGGAATAATAACAAAATAAAGAACTACCAAGATAATTACCATAATTGTTATTAAAATATTGATCCAGTTCACTATTAGGACTCTTTTTCTAAATCTTGTTTACATGAAATCTCTTTCATTAATAATTTTGATTCATTAATTACATGCTTAATTTCTTTGTCAATATTTTGAGTGTTCAACTGCTCAGACATGTTTTTCAAATATATATCCAAAACTAAATTTAAAGAAACACCAGCTACTATAAATTTGTGTACATCATTTTGTAATAAAACTTTTTTAGCTACGATTTGGTATGGTGCACCGCCAACCATATCAGCAAAGAAAATTACATTCGTATGTAATTGAATATAGTGATCAACATCTTGCTCAAATTGCTCATGAGTAGTTTCTTCATTTAAATTAAAGCAGGTGATTCTATCACAAGTTCCTGCAATTAATTTGACAGCCGATTTAAGGCCCGAAGGAAAATTACCATGTCCTATGATACATACATCATATTTCATAACTATTTACCTCAAGGAACTAATATGCCCATGGCTGAAAGTGCAATTCCTAAGACTAAAAGTAAAAGTATAATCTTATAAACTGTCCACTTTTTCTTGGTAATTAACCAATAAACAAAGTAAATTAGTAATACAGGCAATAGGTACGGCATGATTTTGTCTAAAAATGCCTGCACTGTTACTAGTTGGGTCTTACCTTTGATTACAGCAGAATATTTTAAGCCTAAATTTACTTTAACAAATGAAACAGATAACCCGGCAATAACTGTCAGACCAATTGTACTAGCAATATCAGCTATAACAGCCATCTTGTCACTCAAAGTATCAATGATACTAGTACCGACTTTCCAGCCCAAGTAACCCATTAAGCATCTAACACCAAATGTAATTCCAAATAAGCAGGCAAAGAACATTAATGGTGCATAAATAATGCCTTGTAAAGCAAGTGAGGCAAATATAGTTGAAAACAATGGTGCCAAGGCAAATTGTGATAACGCATCACCGATACCTGCTAAAGGTCCCATTAAAGCCATCTTAATTGCTTGCACATCACTTTCACTTTGACCACTATCATACATAGCCAGCATAATGCTGGTAACAAAAGGATAAGGTTGTGGGTTAGTGTTATAAAACTCTAAGTTAGAAATAGCTACACGTCTAAACTCTTGTTCATCATCCTGATAGATTTTATGTAACTCTGGCCAAATAGATTTTAAAACTCCTGTTCCCTGCATATTGCCGTAATTCTGGACATTTTGCAGATAATATGATCTTAAAATAGATATGGCATAATCTTTTTTAGTTAAAACTGGTTTCCTAGATGCCATTTTCTACACCTCCATTGTTTTGCTCTTGATGATTACTACCAGATTTTTTACGATTGTAGTAATTATTAAATGCTAAGGCTACACCTACAAATGCAAGACCAATAACCGGCATCTTAAGGTAAGCAACACAGATATATCCAACTATGATGGCTGGTATATATTCTTTTTTAAGCATGGTACTCATGATAAGAGCAAAACCAACAGCTGGAAGCAAACCACCGACAACTGTTAATCCATTCATCAACCATTGAGGAATCATCATAACAAATGCTCTTAAAGCTGATGTACTTAATGTAGCTGCTAGTCCAAACAGAAAAGCAAATAACATAAATTCCCACAAAGTTAAATTAGACATAATATTGAACTTATGATATTTTCCTTCACTAACGGCTTTTTTAGCAGAAGCCATTGAACCTGAGTTAATCGTGAAAATCAAAGTGATAATAAATGGTACTAACATAGCAAATGGATATGACAGAGTTAATGCTGCACTTGGCGATAATTTATGCATAGAAATTGCTAAAATTGAACCTACAATACCAGGTCCAAGCGGATTAGGTGGAGTAGAACCTCCAGGTCCAACACCAAAGCCCATAAATGCTAATTCAGCTGTAGCACCAAAAATAACTGCTGTCTTTAAGTCTCCTAAAATGAGGCCAACACCAAATGATATAAACAAAGCCCTATTTGTATAAGTGCCCCAAACTTGTCCTGCAAAACAAAATGCGGCCCATAAACCTACCAATATAGCCTGCCAAACGGTAAAGTTCATATTTATTCTCCTTTCCAATCATCAACATATTTATTTAAATTAAAATCTGATCCTACTTCGTTTCCAATCGGAGTTACGCGGGTATTAAAATCAATCTGATATTTATCTCTCATTGTTTTAAAAGCCGTCATATCTTCCTTGTCTACCGAAATATAATTTGTAACTTTAGTTTTTCCATCTTTAAAATGAATATTTCCCACATTTAATTTCTTAATTGGTACGCCTCCTTCAACTAGTTTTAACGTGTCAGCTGCAGTTTTAACAATTATAAAAATTGACTGCTGAGGTGCTGCCTTAAAAATCTTGTCAATAGTTTCTGCAATTGTAAAAAATCTAACCCCGATTGAGTCAGGTAATAGTGACTTCATCAGAGTTTGCTGAATTGAACTTTTAGCAACTTCATCATTTGCAACTATGACCAAATTAACTCCTAAATTAGAAATCCATAATCTACCCTGGCCATGAATTAATCTTTCATCCAAACGGACAGCTACAATATTTGGATTCGTCATTTCTTTCGCCCTTTTCTACCAAAATACTTTCCAGTCTTCATAAAATCTCATAAGTGCTTCAAAATAAAAATAGTCTCCCCAAATATTTCCTTCATCAACTCCTTTACCTGAATGCCAAGAGTACACACCATGATTTAGTAATGGTGCACCAGGCTTCAAATCATTATTTGCATAATTATCAATTAAAGATCTCAACATTTTATGCAGTAACAATACATATTCGTACTTGTTGCTAAAAGATTCAGGTAAATGTTTTAGCATTTCAGCAATTCCACAAATTGCTATAGCACCAGATGAAGAATCTTTAGGTTGATTATCACCATCATTAAAGATCAAATCCCAGTACGGAATAAAATCCTTAGGCAACCTATTTAAAAAATAGTTAGTTACGCCTCTAAAAAGTTTAAAATCTTCCTGTTTGTGACGATATTTATAGTGTAAAGGAATACCATAAACGGCCCAGGCTTGTCCTCTGGCCCAACTTGAATCATCACTATATCCTTGTTTGGTCATACCTTTTAAAGGTCTACCATTTTGTTTATCAAAGTAATATGTATGATAAGTTGAACCATTATCCCTAATAACAGTATTAATAACATTTTGGTAATGTTGATCAGCAATTTTACCGTATTTAGAATTCCGTGTGACCTGTTCAGCCCAATAAAGTAAAGGAATGTTCATTAAAGAATCAATGATTAGTCTATATTCATTGTTATCATTTAGATCACCCCAAGCTTGAATAAATCCACCATTAGGTTGAAACCTTGAGACCAGGCAATCAGCAGCCTTCAAGGCTATTTGTCTGGCGTTTTCACTTCCAGTAATTTTGAAATCACTAACTACCGAAGTCGTATATAAAAAGCCTAAGTCATGATGATTGACTGCAATCTTTTGACTAATTCTTTTTTCAAATGAGTCAATGTTTTTTTCTGCAATCCTTTTATATTTAGGATCTTGAGTATACTGAAAAGCTAGCCACAAAATTCCAGTCCAAAAACCATTTGTCCATTCAGTATTGGAAATTTTGCGATAAATTCCTTGGGAAGTAGCTGGAGCTGGATAAAGATTGTCAAAAAACTTGATATTCAGATTAATTTGCTTCAATACTGTGTTTATCGCAGCTTCAATCTCTTGTTTACTTAAAAAGGTTTTATGATCAGGGTTAATAACTTTTTTTGTTAAGTCTTCATACATTGCTTTTCCTTTCCATATAAGAAATTATATTTCTTATTTATCCAAACAAATAAAATATAATACAATGTAAGCGATTTTACAAGTGTTTTTTTTAAATAATTTGATTAATTTGATCAACTGCTGATTTAACAAGCTTTTTCAAGTCACTAAACAATAGCTCGTCCAAACGATAATTTGGCGTACTTACACTTATTGCCCCAAAAACCTTGCCATATTTCTGAATCGCTGCCCCAACACAAACCACTTCTGCTTGATTTTCCTGATTATCAATTGCATATCCTGTTTTTTTGACCTCTTCAATCTGCTTTTTTAATTTAGCAATGCTTGTAATTGTATTTGGTGTACTTGGCCTCAACTCAACGCTTGAAAAGTATTGATCAAGCTCTCTTTCTGATTTAGTTGCTAGTATTGCTTTACCCATAGCAGAAGAATAAAGTTCAAGGGTTCCTCCAACTTTTGAATTTAAGTTAACTGGCTGAGGACTATCAATTTTCTTTAACAGTACAATTTGAGAATGCTCCTCAATTCCTAAATTAACAGTTTCACTTGTTACTTTATTTAATTCAATCAAATATGGTTCTGCAATAGAAACTATATCAAAGCCACTCATAGCTTTACTGCCATAACCAATTAAATTTGTTCCTAAAGAATATTTTTTCTCAGATTGATCTTTTCTTACAAAATTAATGTAGTCCAAGGTAGTCAATATTTTAAATGTCGTTGGCTTAGGTATTCCTGCTGCACTAGAAATTTGCTCTAAAGTCAAGCTTGTCTCTGATGCAGAAAGCACATCCATTATCTTTTTCGCTTTGAGAAGAACAGTACCATAAAGTTTATCTGTCATAATTTATTTTCCTTTCTTGATTAAAAAAACTGCAAGCGTTATACTCAATTTGAATTTATTATTTGTAATTATAATTTATTATTTGGAAACAGGACAATAAAATGGATAAAAAAATAAATATTTTAAAATCAATTAATCATAATTTTTTAGTCGCAGTCATTAGAGGTGCTTCTGCTGATGAAGCCTTTAACGACGCTGCTGCATGCATTAAGGGTGGAATTAAAACCATCGAGCTAACTTTTACCGTTCCTTCTGCTGATAGCGTAATAAAAAAATTAAAAGAAAAATATCAAAATGATGTAATAATTGGTGCTGGCACAATTTTAGACGAAGTTTCCGCACGCTTAGCTATTTTAGCAGGCGCAGACTTTATTGTGGGACCAAACTTTAACAAAGAAATTGCTCTTATTGCTAATTTATATCAAAGGCCATACATCCCCGGTTGTATGACCACTACAGAAATAACAACAGCATTATCATATGGTTCTGATATAATCAAAGTATTTCCAGGTAATGTCCTTGGTCCAAAGTTTATCAAGAGTATTTTGGGACCAATTCCTAATGCTAATTTAATGCCTACTGGCGGAGTTAACTTAGATAATATTTCAGACTGGGTAAAAGCAGGCGTTGCAGCAGTGGGAATTGGCAGTAACCTTGTAAGTCCAGGAGCAAATGGTAACTTTGATCAGGTAGAAGAAAATGCCAGACAATATGTTTCAAAATTAAAATATAATAGTCCAATCAAATTATAAAACATTTTAATTGACATTAATATTTAAACTAGCAAAGAGTAGGTAAATTATTAACAATATATTTTTAATATCTATTTAAACTACAAAAACTACTTGTAAAAATTTAGTCCTACTACTAAAATCAAAATAATTCGATTTGAAAACTTTAATAGTATCATATTGTACTTTTTAGCACTACGCATTTTTGATTTACATTCACTATTAATTTCTTAAGCAAAATAAAAGCCATGACTTTTTTAAGTCATGGTTTTTGTGTGCGATTAAAACTTTAAATTTTTAGATTATTATTTAGCTATTAGTCGTGGTACACGCCTTCAGCCCACTTCTTATTTTCTTCATCAAAGAAGTGTACATTATCCTTTTGATCAGGATTTGGTTTAGCAATACCGTCTATTTTGGCAATTAAATTTTGTCTTTTTGGGGTAGACTCATATTTAGCATTCAAGAATGAATCGACAATATCAAAAATAAAGTCACGTCCTAAAACAATACCACCAAAGCCCAAGATATTGGCGTTTAATTCACGCCGAGCATATTCGGCTTGAGCAACATCACCTACCATTGCCGCACGAACTCCCTCGTTCTTATCAGCAGCAGTAGAAATGCCAATGCCAGTACCACAAAGAACAATACCTAAATCTGCACGACCATCGGCAACATCTTCAGCTACGCGTTTACCATAGATTGGGTAGTGAGTTCTAGTATTGTCATGAGTACCTTCATCAATGACTTGGTATCCTTCTTCTTTTAAATGATCAGAAATGGCCATTTTAACAGAGGTTACAATATGATCGTTTCCTAAGGCAATAACAGTATGCTTGTCAACTTTAGTATCAACAAATTCTGGTTGTGGTCTATCATTATCTAACATTAGTAAGCCTCCTTAAATCATTTCTTCAAGCATATTCAGGCGAACCTGATGGCGTCCGCCAGCATATTCTGTATCTAGATAATGTTGCACAATTGAATAAGCTAGTTTTTCACCTACGATGCCACTACCTAACGCAATTGCCTTTGCACCATTGTGCATAGCGGTCATATGTGCAGTTCTTTCTTCATTGACGTTTGCTGTAACCATGCCCTTAACTTTATTTGAAGCCATAGCCGAGCCTACACCGTATTCGTCAAACATAATGGCCTTTTTGATACCATTATCTAAGACTTCGTGAGTCACCTTTAAACTCGATTCAACAAAGTCCTCTGCGGCTTGCGGTGTAACATCCAAAACATCATAATGGTGTGCTTGCAAGTATTGTTTTACTTTTTCCTTTAAAGCAAAACCTGCCTTGTCACTACCAATGACAACCTTCATAGTCAAATCTCCTCTCAAAACTATTTATATATAGTCGTAAACTGGCTGTAATGCTTTTCCAACTCAGGTTCAATTCCATGGTTAGTAATTAGTCCATCCACATTGCGCAAATCGTAAAATTGGTGAAAATCACTGTGATCCAACTTTGTATAATCAGCGACAACAAATTTTATTTGAGAACGGTCTAATCCAATACCTTCGGTTTGACCCTCCTCTAAGTTAGCAGTTGTCAAAGAAGTATCATTAATGCCATTAACGCCGACAAAACCAACAGAAAAAGACATAGTTTTTAACTCATTGTTAGCTAAAGCACCCACAAAAGCTCCACTTATTCTTCTATATGAGCCGCCAACCATAATCAAGTCATAGTCATTCATATTATCTTTTGCAGCTTCAAATACTGGTAATGAATTAGTAACTATTCTCAAATGCTTAACTTTTAGGTTAGCAACAAGTAACTCTAACGTTGTTCCCGGGCCGACATAAATTGAGTCATTTTCGTGGATTAAGTTACAAGCTCTTTTAGCTACTTCATACTTTTCTTTACTATGAATTTCCCGTTTTTGCTGGTAGCTTTTTTCGGTCCGAATCTGATCAGATAATAATTGAGCTCCACCATGAATACGCAAAATTTTATTTGCCTTATGCAATTCATTGAGGTCCCGTCTAATTGTCATATCCGAAACTTTTAAAGCCTGTGCCAATTCATCAACTGTAACAAATTTCTGAGTTTTTACTACTTGTAAGATAGTTTTCAGTCTTTCACTCTTTAACATTAGTAACCTACTTCTTAACTAGATTAAGCAACTAACTTAGTCCATTTTTATTATAGTTGTTAACTTTTGTTTGTCAATGTTTGAAATTGTTCGATAGCTATAGTATGAACTAAAAAGGTTGCAATTTACATTTAAGTTAATTAAAACAATCTGGAGCTTTTTTACAAAATTAAGATCGCAATTATTTAAAAACTTATATTTATCTGAATTTAGTTTATATTTTATCCACAAAAAATGCATCTTTTTAACTTTTGGCTAAAAAGATGCATTTACTATTAATTAATAATCTGACTATTTAGAAATTGACTGAGAAATTTTTTCATATTTGCGCACAGTGTCATAGTCACTATCTTTGGCTTTGACATATCCTTCATGTGAGTAAACACGTTCGATTACTTTCTTACCTTCTTTAGATTTGCCAATTGCAATAAATGCGTTAGCTAATTTTTCCCGGAAAGATTTTGACAAACTAGGAATAACTGAGATAGTGTCGTTGGGAATAGCACGTGTATAGTAAATTGGCACAACTTCGGACTTAATCTTAGGATTATCCTTGATTACATTGTTGCGGGCATCTTCAAAAACAAAAGCAGCATCAGTGTCTTTATTTAAGACATTAAGTACGGCTTGATCGTGCCCAGTAGTAGTAACTAATTTGCAGCTGCGAGGAACATCTAATCCCTTTTGCTTTAATTCAGCAATTGGGAAGATATAACCAGATGTTGAGGTTGGGCTTTGAATTGAAATTTTCTTACCCTTAAGATCTTTCCAACTCTTAATGCCAGAGTCCTTTCTAACTAAAATCTCGGAATGGAAAGTATGAACTAGTTTTTTAGTCCAGTTGCCGTCCGGTCTGCTTAAGCCAAAACGCTCCGACTGTAATAAAACGTCAGCTGCATGCTGTCTATGAGCTTGCACATAGTCATCCCCTGGTAAAAAGCCAACATCTACTTTTTTAGACTTCATTGCTTCTACCAACGCATTACCACTTGTTGAAACTGAAACATGAACTGGGATTCCCAGACGCTTGGATAACATTTTTTCTAATGGCTTTGCCTTAGTTTCTAGCGTATTCGCAGAAACGCTGGGTACGAACTGTACGTTGAGAGACTTTGGTGTACCACTATCAGCTTGCTTTTTGGTTGAATTAGAACATCCGGCAAGTAAAGCTGTACCTAAAACTGCAATAGCACCAACTAAAAACTTTTTAAATTTTGGCATGATTTCCTCCTAATCTGGAAATATTGCAATCAAAAAAGACTTAGCATAATACTAATGTATCAAGCTAAGTCTATTATTGATCATATTAAAAAACAGCAGCAACAATTTATATAGATAAGAAAGCCGCACTTTCCCCATTGCAAAAGACTCATCAATTTGAGTTAATCCATGCATATGAAGAAAATTACCTCTCTTTCTTATTATATAAAAAATAATAGCACAATATTAAGAGTTATAACAGATGTTTTTCTTTAAAAAATATTTTTTTATTCATTTAAAAAAAGAAAGCGTTTTATTAATAAAAAGGTATTTTCATGTATCAGTAATAACTACTACTCTAGTTCAATTCAAATATTCTAAATTTTTAAAATTCTACAAATCATAACATCTTATTTAAACTTGCAATATTCAATTTGATATAAGGTAGCAAAATTAATAAGGATAGAGATACAGTCATTATTACCTCTCAATTTCTCCATTTTTGATTGTCCCACAATTTATCGTTATGCATAAAATATGTAGTAAACTTAAGAAGTACAGATATATTAATGTGAGGTCAAAGATATGAAGATTGTTAATTTAGATAGCTATGCTCTCAATCCTGGTGATTTAGATTGGTCAGCACTTGAACAATTAGGTGAATGCAAATTTTATGACCGGACTCCAGTTAATGATGATGCTGAAATTTTAAAGCGGATTGGGGATGCTGAAATTGTTTTGACTAACAAAACGCCTCTTGACGAAAAAGTCCTTCAGACTGCGCCCAACATCAAATATATTGGTGTGACTGCTACTGGTTATAACATTATTGACACGACTGCAGCTCGCGAAGCTGGCATCCCTGTTACTAACATCCCTACTTATGGTACTGATGCGGTTGCCCAATTTACTTTTGCTTTGCTACTTGAAATTACCAGTCAAGTTGGCTTACATAACAAATTAGTCCATGAAGGTCGCTGGAGCAGCAACCCTGATTTTACTTTTTGGGCAAAACCGTTAATGGAACTAAACGGTAAAACTTTAGGATTAATTGGCTTTGGCAACATAGCTAAAAAAGTGGCAGAAATCGGTCATGCTTTTTCTATGAATATAATTTTTTGGAACCATCGGCCAAAATCAGATTTACCAGATTACGTTAAGCAGGTTGAACTTGATCAACTTTATCAAAAAGCAGATATCATCAGTTTGCATGTGCCACAAACACCGGCAACTACCGAAATGATAAACCAAGAAGCAATTGCTCAAATGAAGGACGGCGTCATTTTAATTAATACTGCTCGTGGCGGTTTAATTAATGAAAAAGATGTCGCAGACGCTTTAAATGAAGGCAGGATTGCTGCAGCGGGGATTGATGTTGCCCAAAAAGAGCCCATTCCTGCTGACAGTCCACTTCTTTCTGCTAAGAACTGTTACATTACCCCTCATATTGCTTGGGCACCGCGCGAAACCCGCAATCGCTTACTGGGCATTGTCGTTGAAAATCTGCAGGCATTTCTAAAAGGTGAAAAATTAAACGTCGTAAATTAAATATCATAGTCAAAAACCAGTAGTCTTGATTGATTACTGGCTTTTTATTCTAAAAATTATTTTCCGTGCTTGACCTTGACGCTGCGTCAACCAATATACTTAATTTTGCAAGTGAGGAGAGTTTAACCATGTCGTATTCTATCAATGAACTAGCAAAACTAGCTGGCATTTCATCACGAACTTTAAGATATTACGATAAACAGGGACTTTTAAAAGCGCGCAGGAATCCCGAAAATAATTATCGCTATTATGAGGAAAGCGAAGTTGATCAATTGCAGAAAATACTATTTTTAAAGCTATTTGACTTACCACTTGAACAAATAAAACAGGTAATGCAGACTTCACCGGAAACTCAATATCAAGTTTTACGAAGTCAGCGGAGCAAACTAGTTGCTCGAGAGCAATATCTAGATGATTTGATTAGGAATTTAGACAAGACACTTGCAACAATGAAGGGAGAAGCACAAATGACTGACACGGAAAAATTTGCCACATTAAAAAAAGAAATGATTAGCAAAAATGAAAAACAATATGGTAGGGAAATCAGGGAGAAATATGGTGATGATCATATAGATCTTAGCAATCAAAAATTTAGCTCTTTATCTGAAAAAGAATTAGCACATTTCAAAAAATTGTCCGCTGAAATTTTAACTGAATTAAAGAACTTTAATAAGACTGCTGATATCAAACAAGCTGCTGCCAAGCACCTTTTCGACTTGCACAAAGAATATTTATTAACAATATGGCCTAAAGGTCAGTATTCGGGAGAAGCACATAAGAAACTTGCCCAAATGTATGTGTGTGACCCACGTTTTAGAAAATATTATGAAGAAGGCACCGGTAACCCTGACGCTGCGAAAATATTGAAAGCAATCATTGATTATTATGCGTAATTATTAAAAAGTACCTAGTAAAGATAATAAACTACTTCTTTAAGGTATCATCACAAATACTAATTTCTATTTAACTTTATAGTGACTATATTTTTATAATAAAATCCTCCAGTTGAACCTTTGTTCAGCCTGGAGGATTAATTTTACCGTCTCTTCCTGATCAATAAATCAGGTATATTATCTTATTTTTTGTATTTATAAAAGCCTTTATAATATCATATTTAAATAAAATCAAAATTAACTATATGTTTTTACCATTGGTAGAAATTACTTTCTTATACCATTGGAAACTGTCCTTTTTAAAACGTTTTAATGTCCCTTTTCCATCATCATCTTTGTCTACATAAATAAAGCCATAGCGTTTCAGCATTTCACCAGTACTACCTGAAATCAAGTCAATACATCCCCAAGGGGTATAACCTATTAAATTAACACCATCTTCAATTGCCTTACTCATTTCTAAAATATGTTGTCGCAAATAATTTATTCGGTAACTATCATGAATTTTTCCAGATTTTTCCACCTTATCTTCAGCACCTAATCCATTTTCTACAATCATTATTGGAATTTGATAACGATCGTATATTTCATTCAAAGTAAACCGTAAGCCAACTGGATCAATTTGCCAACCCCAATCACTAGTCTTTAGGTATGGGTTTTTGACTCCTCCAAATAAATTTCCTCTGGCTGTAGTAGTGGTATTTCCTTTTTCTGCAGTAATACAAGTGCTCATATAATAAGAAAAAGTATAAAAATCTACTGTACCCTTTTTCAAAATATCTCGGTCTTTTGGACTAACTACCAAATTAATGTTCTTTTTATGAAAATAGTTTTCCATATAATAGGGGTATTTTCCTTTAACTTGAACATCTCCGCAAAATAAATTAACCATTCGATTAACTGATTGACATTCTATTACATCATTCGGCTTAGAAGTTAATGGATACATTGTAATATATGCGATCATGCAACCTATTTTGAATGTTGGATTAATTTGATGACCAATATTTACCGCTTCTGCACTTGCTAAAAAAACATTATGTAGTGCTTGAAAACAAGTTTCTTCGTCCACAGAATCGTCTAAAATCCCTAAGACTGCCCTTTTTCCATGAGGCAAGGTACCAAAATTTATTTCATTAAAAGTAATCCAATAGTGAACTTTATCTTTATAGCGAGCAAAAACAGTTTCTGCATAGTGAACAAAACATTCAATAGTTTTCTTGTTTCTGAATCCTCCGTATTTTTTTGCTAGCCCGTATGGCATTTCAAAATGACTGAGTGTTACCAATGGTTCTATACCATATTTAGCAAGTTCATCAAACACTTCATCATAAAATTGCAATCCAGCTTCGTTTGGTTCAACCTCATCACCTTGAGGAAAAATTCGTGACCAAGCTATACTAAGACGGAAAATTTTGAATCCCATTTCTGCAAATAATGCAATATCTTCTTTAAAGTGATGATAAAAATCAATTCCATCATGGCTAGGATAGTAGTAATGGGAATCAATCACATCATCAAAAACTCTAGCTTTTTTTCTACTACCGCTTCGAACATGATCACAAATACTATCTCCCTTTCCATCAATATTCCAAGCTCCCTCTAGTTGATTAGCAGCTGTAGCGCCGCCCCATAAAAAATTAGTTGGAAAACTCATATTTATACTATCCTTTCACTAATAAATTGCCCGTATCAGTTCTTCATCTTTTGAAACTTGGCTTTTTTTAGTCTCTTCAATTTTTTTCAAATCTTTACTATTAGTGACAATCACTGGTGTAAGAAGAGAATATCCTGCTTCTTTAATTGCTACCATATCAAAATCCATCAATAATTGTCCTTGAGTGACTCTGTCTCCTTGCTTCACATGTGCAGTAAATCCTTTACCATTTAAATTAACTGTGTTCATACCGATATGAATTAATATCTGAACACCTTTATCAGAGGTTAATCCAATGGCATGTAGCGTTGGAAAAAGAGTTGTTACAGTACCAGCTACCGGTGCATAAACCTTACCTTCCGCTGGATCGATTGCCACTCCCTTACCCAGAACACCTAATGAAAATGCCTCATCATCAACTTGACTTAAAGGAACAACATGTCCTCTAACAGGTGCCAAGATTTTTTCTTCGGTTGGTATGGAAGAAAAATTTTTATTTTGTAAAGGTTTTATAGACTTGTTATCTTTAAACAGTGTCATTGTAGCAATAAAGGAAAAAGCCATTGCTATTAAAATTGAAATTGAAAAATGTAGTGTCGCTTGCATAACATTCATGTGTCCACCATAAAACATTGGGTATGAAAAAATTCCCATTCCACCCATTTGATAAGCCAAAAGCCCAGAAAGTCCTGCGTAAGCACCACCTAATCCAGCTCCAATACAGCTTATAATAAAGTATTTTATTCGTGGTAGGGTTACGCCATAAATTGCAGGTTCAGTAACGCCAAAAATCCCAGATATCCAAGCAGGTAGTGCGATCTCTTTTAATTTTTTATTCTTTGTTTTTAACCAAATAGCAAATACTGTGGCAGTTTGTGCAAAAGAAGCAGAACCAGCTAATGAAAAAACAGGAGTCGGTTGACCAGCGGCAAATTGAACCAATGCTACAGCTATGAGCCCCATATGAATACCAAATAGTACCATAATTTCCCAGCCAGCACCTATAACTATTCCAGCTATTAAAGGACTTAATTTATAAATAGCCATAATCCAGTTGGCTAAAGTATTAGATAACAGATTTGCAAAAGGTCCGATTAATAAAAATCCAGCAGGAATAGAAATCATTAAGGTAATCATTGGTACAAAAAATGTTCTAATGACTTCAGGTATAAAGCTTTGTAACCATTTAAATAAAAAGGAAGCAGCAACCGTCGTCAAAACCACTGGTATTACAGTACTCGAATATGTTACATTAATTTTTATACCTAAAATATTCAAGTTAACACCTTGCAATGTAGGATACATAAGTCCAGCTCCAATTGCTGCTCCAACAAAAGGATCAATTTTCATTTTCTTAGCTGTAGTATATCCAAGAAATACAGGAAAGAAATAAAACAGCGAGTCGCCTACTGCATTTAATAAGGTATACAAATCACTTTTTTGTGAAATCAATCCAAATGCTTGCACAATGGACATAATACCTTTAATCATTCCGCAGGCTGTCATGACAGCTAAAATAGGTGTCATCAAACCAGTGACAAAGTCCATAAAACTCGCCGCAATACCCATTTTCTTCTTTTCTATATGTTCTGCTGCAACATCAGAAAGTCCAGCTTGCCGCACCACTTCTTTATATACATCAGGTACCTGATTACCAATAACTACTTGGTATTGTCCGGCACTTTTCATTAACGTTATTACACCATCAAGACTTTTAATTTTATTATCATTAGCTTTTTGCTCATCTTTTAGTTGAAAACGTAAACGTGTAACACAGTGGGTTAAGCTATTAATATTTTCCTTTCCTCCAACATATTTAATGATATTTGCTGCTAATTCTTCATATTTTCTCATTGCTTTTTACCTTCTTCTTTATTTTATTAAATTGAAGGTTTGGCCAACTTAATGTTACCATCCAAATTTTTATTTTTATGCTGTCTCTCTATCTATCTTAAAAATGTTTTAATATTGCTTCGTTTTATAGACAACACGTTGAATATGAATTGTCAAATAAGCTTGTTCTTCACAAGGAACTTGATAAGCATATTTTTTTTGTAAATAATCGTCAATTTTTTCAACACAACTAAAAGCTGCTGGATATTTTTTTTGAACAATCTCTAATAATTCATCATCACTTTCTTGATAAGTTTTTTTTGAAATTACTCGTTGGGCAAAAAACTTAAGATGCGTAATAAACCTATAATAATAAACATCGTCTTCATCAAACTCGATACTAAAAACGTATTTGACAATCGATGAAATGTCTTGAATTAAATGAATAATTTCAAGAGTATTATCGAAATTTTCATCCATTTCCGCATTAATAAAATGAATAGCTAAAAATCCCGCTTCATCTTCTGGCAAACTAATACCAAGTTTTTTATTTATCATTTCTAATGCTTTCTCGCCTATACGAAACTCATCAGGATAAAAATGTTTAATGTCTAAAAAAATAACATTTTTTAAGGATATACCTTCCTTATAACGTATAATTGATGTATGAATATGATCAGATAAAGAAATGTAAATACTTTCGTTTAATGGCTTACCTAAATGCAATTTTGCATAGTCGATGATTTTAGATGAAAGTGTTAATTGTTCTAAAGGAATTTCTTCAATTAATTGTTGCAATTTATGACTTAAATCTTTACTATGCATTACGAAAATTTGGTAATTTCCATTATCCGGTAAGAAGTATCCCGCTTTTTTCTTATAAGCAATACCTTTTCCACAAATAACTTCTTCAACACCTTTTTCATTCTGGACAATTACTGCATTATTATTTAAA
Source organism: Lactobacillus melliventris (assembly GCF_042679465.1). NCBI lineage: Bacteria > Bacillati > Bacillota > Bacilli > Lactobacillales > Lactobacillaceae > Lactobacillus > Lactobacillus melliventris. The sequence continues at coordinate 81,011 of NZ_JBHTMT010000008.1, forward strand.
ACTTTATAAATAATCACTCCTTTTTGCTCCCTTCCATAATGTCTCATACCATTCAAAAGTTAATTTTGATAGTTGCCAATAATCTTTATTCACTAGATTTTAACTATGAATCACAAATTAGATTTTTAAAACAAAAAATCCGTTCACAAACAAGAGTAGATTCTACTCATGTTTGTAAACGGGTTTAGCTTGTCAGAGACAATTACCATCCCACCATTAATGTATAGTTAAGTATAGCATCTCACTTTAAACAAAGCAAGCGCTTTTTTGTATTGCCCATTATCATCTTTTAAGAAAAAGATTGCAATCCTTTTATCTATTAGCGTAAAATTTTACTGCCGTTCCAGCCTTTCTAAAACCATTAATTTTCCTTCAGTTTAATTATTTATCACATCAATTCATAGTCTTAAAATCTTTCGTACTCCATAACCACAATGGATTTTGCAGGTCGGTTGGCACATATTCTGTACTCTGAAGTTCTTTTGTCCAAGCATTAATCACATAAGTTTGCACTTTAGAACTTTCCATTCGTTCTTTGGTTATTATGCCTAATTTATATCTTGCTTTGATTAAATGCTTGTCTGCAGTAATATAAATATTATTAGTGTTTTTTAAGGGAATTGCAATGTAGTTACTGAGAGCATAGAGCCAATAGTTACAAAGCATATTACCAGACAAGTATGGAAACTTTTTATTGGCAGCTTTTTGCATAAAATATCTGATTTTATTCACATCATCATCTAAATTGCTGGCAAAATTGAGGTAAAAGTCATGATAAAATTTGTTCCTTCCCTCTTATTTGTCTATGACATTATTAAAAAATAGAAGCTGCATTACTGACATGAAAATTTCCAATTAAGATTCCTATTTCTTTTTGGAGATTGGAACCATCTTCAAAGGGAACTCCCGTTATTGCCAATCCTCTTCTTGTTGGTGAACTGCCCAATATTAAGCGCCGCTTATTAGTGTCATTGAAATATTTTTGATAGAAAGTTTGAGCAAATTGCAAAACTTTATCTGAAAAAGTTTGTTTTTGTTTCATAAATGCCAGCTACCTATTAAGTTACAAAATTATATAAGCAAATTATAGTACATATGTTCGTAAACATACTAACCTTTTTGAAAAATTACATAAAATAAAGGATTAACCCACCATTTTGGACCAATCCTTTATTTATTGCATTAATATTCCCATTGATAAGTACCTGGTTTTACACTAATTCCGGTGTTTTGATTTTTGGCTTCAGGGTATTTCTTTAAAAAGCCAGCAGCATTTGGAAGATATACTATCGCTTGACAACCCTCAGGAATAGTAAATTCATATTTTCCATTCAGCAATTTTATTGTAAACAAGCCATTTTCACTCAAGTATTTCATTTGGAAATCATCAACAACACCTTTTATCTGAGGCTTAATTTCTACTTCCTTAAATCCAGGTTTAACCTCTTTTAGACCAACAACTTTTCTAATAAACCAGTCAAGAACACACCCCATCGCATAGTGATTGAACGAAAATGTTCCTGTTTTACCATCTGGTTGAATTCCTGCCCATGATTCCCAAATAGTTGTTGCACCATGGTCAACTTCATATAACCAAGACGGACATTTATTCTGGAGAAAGACCTTTCTGGCCAAATCAGTTTCTCCATTATCAACTAATACATCCAGCAAATAAGGAACAGATAAAAACCCTGTATCCAGGCAGTCATGATTATTATGAATTAATGCCACTAATCTACTTAGTAATTTCTTTCTCGTATTAGTATCACTAATCATATCAAATGCTAAGGCCAGAACATAACATCCCTGATAGTCGCTGGTTAATTTCCCGTCTTTGACAAATTTTTCAGTAAAGGCTTGCTTAACTTTATTAGAATAGGCAATATATTCGTCACCATTTTCACCTAAAACATTACTTATTTTAGCTAGAAGGTCAGAAGAATGAGCTAGAAAAGCAGTAGCAACTACATCTTTAGTTGCCTCAGCAGATTTCATTGGATTAGGATCTCCAATCATCATGCTTGGAAGCATCCAGTCACCATAATGAAATGTAGTATCCCAAATGTAGCGATCAATGCCACTCTTATGACCAGCAGCACTTTTGACGCTATAATTGTGCCACTTCTTCATGGCAGCATAATTTTCGGTCAAAACCTCTTTATGACCATATCTTTGATATAAAGTCCACGGCACCATTATAATTGCATCGCCCCAACCAGCTGAACTTAAGCTGCCTTTAAAATCTAACGTGCTTTGATAAAAGCTGGCAGGAGCCGGTGAGTAGTCAATAATTTCCCCGTTTTTTTGCTGATCAATCCGCACATTTTTTAGCCAGCGACGAATCAAATTTTCTGCGTTGTAGTAAAAAGTAGCAGCTGGTGCAAAGACTTGCATATCCCCGGTCCAACCAGCACGTTCACGCTGCGGGCAATCAGTTGGAATAGACAACATGTTTCCCTGTTGACTCCATTTAATGTTTTGTAGTAAACGATTTATTTGCCGGTTAGAAGTACTTATCTCACCAGTTCTTTTCATATCACTAAAAATAACTATCGCAGTCAAATCTTGAATATCTGCTTGCTCAAGGCCAGTGATCCTAATATATCTGAAGCCATGATACGTAAAGTCAGGCTCGAAAGTTGCCAACTTCCCAGCACCAATCACATGATCTTCCTGATCCTTATTACGACCAATGATATTTTTGAAGAAATGACCATCTTGGTCCAAAGCTTCAGTATGTTCAATCTTAATATCAACATCCTTTTTAAAAGTAGCTGTTAGCCGAATTCGTCCCGTTATAACTTGACCGAAATCAACTACTAACTTGTTTTCTTCTTGCCAAATCTTTTTTGCTGTTAAAGTTTGCATTCGTTTTACCAGCGGGCCAAATTGTGGGGCTAAGCGCTCATAATCTGCATCAATTACTTCTGCCTCTTGCGAAAAAGGAGTATTAGTAGCTAACTCATTTTTAATGCGCAGATCTTGTTTTTCACCGATAACGACATCTGCATAACGCCACTTGCCGGTACCAGCAGTAAAAGACTTATCCGTACCAATTTTTAAATAGCTGTGATCTTCATATTCAACAGTTAAGTCAGCTAGTAATGCTAACCGATCACCAAACTGACAACTTTCTCCTGAAACAGCGATTCTGCCGGCATACCAACCATCTGCTACAACTACTGTCAACACATTTTGCCCACTGACTAATAGATCTTTTATGTCATAAGTTTGATATAGTAAATATTCTTGGTATTGTGTATAATCTGGCGTAAAGATGGCATCACCAATCTTCTGACCATTTAAATATGCTTGATACAAGCCTTGTGCAGTAATCTCTAGTTTGGCAGAATTAATAGTTTTAGCTATATTAAAAATTTTCTTAAAAACTATTGGCGCATGTAGTCTTTCATCAACAGGCTTGGGAACTGGTGCCTTTTTGCCACCAAACATGTCAGCTAAAGAAAACTCTGGTTCTTTACTAACCTCAGCAAAATCTGAACTTATCCATTTTCCTAACCATTTATCTTCACTATTTTTAATCATTTCTACTATCCCTCTTTGACAGAATTAGACAAAACTTTTTTACCAAGATTTGTCAAAATACAAATAATACCAATTACAAAGCAACTTACACACCCAAAAGTAAAGGAACTTTCACCAACTTTAATGTGAAGTAAATTTAATAATACAGGACTAATAAAACCTCCTATAGAATTCATAAATTGGAAAAGCATCATTGATACTGCTAATTCATATTTATGTGAAAGGACAGACATATAAAACGGAATTGTGGACATAATCATAGACATGGCAAAACCTGAAAGGACACCGCCAATACCAATTAAAATAAGGTTATTGGCAATTCTTCCCAGTAAGAAGGTAACTCCCAAAGTAATGTAACCACCAGCAATTATTTTGTCCTTAAATACTTTGTTCAGATACTTTAAGCTAAAGCCGGCAATAAAACCGCCCGCTGTGCCGACAGCATTGATAATACCCGTAATACTAGTACTACCTAGTTCTTTTTGTCCAATAATAATTGACAGGTTAGTCGGATAGATTGTGTAAAGTATCCCCATTAGAAGAGTAACAAATCCTATCAGCCAGACATATCCATTTAAATGTTTTAAAATCCCAAAAATATTGCCGCTAGCATTCTTTTCACTACGGTCTACTTTATCATTCGGTAAGGCAAACAGCACTAGGAGAAAAACAAATATACCTAAAAGAAATACCCAATAAGAATTAACCCAATTCTTAGCTCCTAAAAGTCCACCGCCAAGCATCATTAAAATAGAGCCTAAACTATTCATCGCTGTATTCTTACCCATCATTGCATTTCTTTCTTCTCCTTCAAAAAAGATTGAAATGAGCATAGGAATTAAGGTGTTAACAAAGCCTAAGCCAAATCCCAGAATAAAAGCACATCCGATTAAAACATCAATGCTGCTATGAACTAATAGCGGTAATAAACCGCCCAACGTAGCTATTCCCAAACCAATTAACGATAACAATTTTTTTGAATATTTAACGGCCAAAGTTCCAACTACCACTGTGGCAATTAGTGTTCCTAAAGAAGGAACTGTTCCTATCATTTGAATTTTAGCGACAGGAACATCTGGAAAAGACTTTGTCATCGCCCCAAATGCGTTAGTGATTACTAAGAAGCTCATTGTTAGCAAGCTCATACTTAGAATACTTATTTTCATTTTTGTTTTATTCATAACGAATACCTCTTACATAATAACTTTCATTAATAGGCCTATCTCTTTAATCCATGGTCATATTAACAGCTTATTGTAAGTGCTTACAATACTGTGCTATGATAAGTTTGTGTGTTTTTATGACATTGAGGATTACCAAAAATGAAATTGATTAATTCTAATAAATTGCCTAAGCTTTCAAGAAATGATTTTTTTAAAATTCCAAATTTGGTTCGTTCAAGCAATATACCAAATTCTGAAAAAATCTTTGTGGTAAGCCACGATTTAGATATTCCTGTACCCTTTCATAAACATGATTTTTATGAATTTGTTTTTATTACTAACGGCATTGCTATTAGCAATATTAATAATAAAGATATCTACCTACTTCCTGATTCGTTGTTATTAATGAATTTACATAGTGCACACTCATTAAAGGTCAAAGATCCTAAGGCACAAGTAATCAATATTTGCATTAAACCGGAAATTTTTACAGGTGGTGTTTTTGCTGAATTTTTACAGCAAGACAATTATTTATGTAATTTTCTTTGTGATAAAGGTAATAACAGTTACCTCTATTTTTCCCCTACCAGCTTATCTAGATATTTACCTATAATTAACGGAATTTTATCTGAATATGTTACCAACAATTATCATTATAATTACGCAATGCTGGGGTTATTGCTCATCTTTTTTGACCAATTGAGTCATGAAAATTATTATTCTTACACTGGAATCGATAGCCTAAGTTTAAATGTCATATCAGCAATAAAAGATAACGTTCAAACTATCACTGTCCAACAATTAGCCCAAAATTTTGGCTACAGTACGGCTTACTTATCACGATACATTAAAAAACATACTGCACTAACTATTAAAGAAATTATTATGCAAGAAAAGATGAAACAAGCTAAAAAATATTTATCAGAAACTAATTATTCAGTTGAAGAAATTTCAAGGCTGGTGGGTTATAAAAGTGTCAGCTATTTTTTTAAAACATTTGAAAAGCAGAATAATGTTACTCCCGACCAATTTCGCAAAACAGTTAAATAAACTATGAACTTTTTTAAATTAAAACAGTGAATTAAGTATCCAAATTCGTACTTAACTCACTGTTTTTATAAGTCCTTAAGTGGAAAAATTTCATTTTAATCAAAATAAGCAGTATAAAATAACCAACCTGCTAAAACAATTGAAAAAGCAAAGGTAATCCAAGATACAATCTTTAAAGACAAGAACTTGATACTATATTGACCTATATAGCCACCGATAAATAAGCCAATTGCTAGCAATATGGCCATCATCCAGTTGACATGAGCACCAAAAATAAAAACAATTAAGGCTACCAAATTTGCTAAAGCACCTACAAGATCTTTCATAGCGTTAATAGTATAAAACTCATCATCAGATAGATAATTAATGCAAATCAAATGAATTACACCAGCAGCAGCTCCAAAATAACCAGAGTAAACCCCTCCTAGAAACAAACCAATATAGGCTAAAAAAGCCTTCCCTTTAGTTCTTTTTCTAGCTTCATTTTTATTACTATTTTTGCCACTTGTCATTATTAAACCAACCGCAGATAAAAGCACCAGAAACGGGACTATTTTTTCAAAGACTTTTCCAGGAAAAGAGATTAAAAGCAGTCCTCCTGCCACCGCGCCAGATAACAAGAAAAGACAGTAGAAGCTGAACTCTTGCCAATGGCCTTTCATTTTTTTGGCAGAAGCTAAAAGTACACCAGGGCCCGTAAAAATTAAAGCGGCTGTATTTGTGATATTCGCTGCAATCGGTGAACAGCCTGCTATTAATAAGGCTGGATAAGATACCAAAGATGCCATGCTGGCAACGGCAGAAATAATGCCTGAAATGATACCCATCAAAATTAAAAAAATAACTAATATTGGCATACTCATAATTGTTATCTCCCTTACACAAAGAAAGTCGAAGCTAACTAACTCCGACTTTCTTTTATATTCAACTCATTTTGCTCTTAATCTAAAAACCCTTCCCTGGGTGTAACATGGAAATACTTGGCAATTTCCACCAATTGCTTATCAGTTATTTCGTCTAACCTGTTACCACCCTGCGCTTGAATCGCTGTAAAGATAGTAGCCGCTTTTTCAACAGTTTCAATTAAACCGAAGCATTCATCCGGTGTGTCACCCACTGCAAATATGCCATGGTGTGGCCACATAACAACTCTAAAGCCATCCGCAACTTTAGCTGCTGTGTGCTCACCAATAACTGTAGTACCAGGTGTTTCGTAAGGAATAATTCCTATCCCCTCTGGCAAAACTGGCATTGATTCAGCTTGCATCTTCCAAATAGTTTTACTGAAATACTTTTCATCAAGTGGCTGAGTGAATGACATTGCAATCAAGTTGGTTAGGTGGCAGTGCATAACTACTCTTTGCCTGGGATCGAGCTTTAAACGAGCATAGTGATTCATTAAGTGAGTTGGAAATTCACTTGTGGGCAAAGCGCCATCAGTGTAACCCCAAACAATTTCACCTTTTTGGCCATCAGCACTAATACGAACTAAACCCAAATCTTTTTCGGTATTTTGGAAAACATTCCTAAAATAGCGTCCTGTGCCTGTGACTAGAAAATACTGCCCCTTCAAACAACTAGCGTCAAAGCCAAGATCAAAAACTCTTTTTACTTCTTTAACGTCTTCATATTCCTTTAGTTCTTCAGGAATAATGCGGATACTCATATTGCCGCCATTGCGCTCATCCCAACCATTGTCATAGCTTTGACGAGTGATATTACACATATCTTTAACAAATGTTGAATTGATAAACTTAGCCATTATTTAATCTCCAGAAACTTTCTTATTAATTTCTCTTAAATTGAACGTTCTTTTCATAATCCTTAAGTTCTTGATACCAATCCATCCCTACGGGAACATTATTTCTTAAGCAGAATTCATCCCATACAGCACCAAATGGGAATGACTTTAATTCTTCAGTTTCTGCTAAGCGTAGGGTATAGTCATAGTGATTTTCTGCATCTTTTAATTGGTCGATTGGAGCCAGCAATGCCAAAAGCAGAGCTTTTTGTGCTGAACGAGTACCAATCACCCAGGCAGAAACGCGATTAATTGAGGCATCAAAGAAGTCTAAGCCAATAACTGTCTTGGATAATAAATCATCTCTGACCAAAGCCCGCATCATTTTAATTAACATGTCATTCATTGCAGGTACGTGATCACTGTCCCAGTGAACCGGACGAGATAAGTGTAAGAACATGCCCTTGCCAAATGCCAAGAATGATGACAGGTAATCAGAAGGATCCTCAGCTTCATGGAAGTGACCAATATCCATACACCAATCTTTACCTCTTGTTAAAGCATAGTTGTTGTAAAAGAGGTGAGAACCAACTGTGTAACTTTCAACACCGGTACCAAACAATTTGCCTTCATATGATTCCATGGTGTTCTTTTCATCATATTTCTCTTCGTTAATTTGATCTAATGAATCAATCAAACGCTCACGTGGATCCAATCTACTGATAGGTTCATCCTTCATACCATCCATAATCCAGAAGTTGTCGATCGATTGTGCTTTTTGCTCTTCGCCAAAGTAATTAGAAATTGCACGTGCATTTTTACCAACTTGAATCCAGTAATCGCGAACGCTTTTTTCAGGACTTGCTAAAGTCATATTTTCTTTTACTTTAGGACTTGAGAAAAATGTCGGATTGAAATCAAGGTAAATATCATTTTTCTTTGCCCAGTCAACCCAGAACTTAAAGTCTTCTGGTCCAACTTCAGACACATCCTTCTTTTTACCATCAGTCACAGCGTAAATTTGGTGCAGTTGCAATCTTTGCTTTGCAGGAATTAACTTAAAGGCTTCATCCAAGTCATTAGTTAATTCTTCAGGTGTTCTTGCAATGCCAGGGTAATTACCCGATACGCCAATTCCTCCAGACAAAGCAGCATCTGGTGTTAAGAAGCCATGGATATCATCTCCTTGCCAGCAAGGAAGAGATACACGAATATTTTGTAACTTCTTTAAAACCTTTTCTGTATCAACACCGACTTCTGCGTAACGTTCTTTAGCAACTTGATATGCTGTTTCAACTGCTTTTTCACTAACCATCGTTATTCTCCTTTTATTTAAAAAATACTTATAAACATAAATAACTAGACTATCCCTTGAATTTGCATGCATAGGTCTACTGTAAGGTTTGCTTACTGCACAAATTTTCGTTCAAGTATCGTGGACAATTGCATATGATTTTTATGATGCATTCTGACACTGATTTTATTTTTTACTTTAGCCGGGCCCACTCTTATATTGCTCCACCTCGGTTAGCTGTGTGCAAAAAGTTAATGTAGTCATCAAGGGTTCCTAAATACTTACCTTGTTCAGGTTTAAAATGCTTAATTGCAAATGAATCTTTAATAATTTGTCGCGCCGCTGAAACATTTGCAACATCGTTTCTGGTAATCATTTGAACTGCTAAATTACCGATTGCTGTAGCTTCACTTGGTCCAGCGTAAACATCGATGCCAGCAATTGTGCTCGTCAACTGATTTAGCAAGGCAACGTTTGATCCACCACCAACAATATTCAAAGTATCAATTTGGTATCCTATAATATGATTTAATTTTTGAATTTCATAAGCATAAAATAAAGCTAAATTGGAGTAAATCGCCATAGCTATTTCACCAGGTGTTTTTGGAACTCTTTGGCCTGTTTCTTGACAATAAGCTTGAATTTCTTGGATCATATTTTTGGGATTGACAAAACGTTCATCGTTAATATTGATAAATTGACTAAACGGTTTAGTTTTGCTTGCTAATTGCGCTAATTCACTGAAGGAATACTTGTCATTAAAATCACGTTTTACACATTGAACCATCCACAGCCCCATGATATTTTTTAAAAATCTATAGGTGCCATAAGCGCCCCATTCATTAGTGTAATTTTCTTTATATGCATCTGGACCATTTTCTGGAACATTGAGTTCTGTTCCCAGAAGCGACCATGTGCCTGAAGAAATATATGCCCAATGATGTCCTATTCCAGGAGTGCCGACTACAGCTGAAGCTGTATCATGGGTTGCGACTGTAATCACATCAGTATCAGGCAAATCATAACTTTGAAATTCTTCTCGCTTCAGTTTACCAAGCGGGGTACCAGCATCAACTAATTTAGGAAATTGATCCTGTCTCACATTAACTTCTTGTAGCAGATTCTGATCAAACAAGCCTTCTCTGAGACTCAACATTTGTGTAGTTGAAGCATTTGTCGTCTCTAAAACTGCTTTCCCGGTGAGAACATATCCAATATAATCAGGAATCATCATGATCTTATCCGTTTGAGCCAGAAGTTCTTTGTTTTCCTCAAACAACTGGTATAGAGTATTGAAATCCAGAAATTGGATTCCTGTCTTTTGATAAATCTGTCCCTTAGATACTTTAGCTGTTAATTCCTTAATCGCATTCGTGGTTCTCTTATCACGATAGCTAATCGGATCATCAAGCTTATTTCCATCTTTTCCTACTAGAACATAGTCAACTGCCCAAGTATCAATTCCTAAAGAAACTTTACTAAAGCCAGCTCTTTTTATTTTTTGCAGACCTAATAAAATCTCTTTGATAATATGGTCAATATCCCAGCGGTCATGTCCGTTTTTTAAGGTAAAACCATTTTTAAAACGATGCATTTCTGTTAAGACCATTTTGCCATTTTTTAATTGACTTAGCATCAGACGGCCACTTGAAGCACCAATGTCTACCGCTACATAGGTCTTGGTCAATTATAATCACCTCACTTTCAAACCTTACAGTTATATTTATACGTTAAAATGTCACCGCTTACAATGACATATAAGGTTGCGTATTGTATCATATTGGTAGGTCTATTTTGATTTGAAATATTTATTCATTAGTTTTATAGCACCATAACATAAGTATTAATTACATTTATTTATAAACTTATCTATTCTGAAGATAATATCAAATAACAATATGATAGGTAGTTATATTTGAGGTAGTAAATGGATGAACAATGAATTACTAAGCAAACTAAAAGAACTAAATCCGGTGGAAAAAAAGCAATATAATGAACAACTTTTTATTAATGACTTTAACGATAAAACCTTGCTACATGCTTCAGACAAAAAATTTGTCCCTATTTTTACGGAGGAATTTTTTAAAGGTAAAAATATATATGTCAGTAAGCACAACCGCTTTGCGCCCTATCCTAAACATACCCATACATTCTTGGAAATGAATTATATGGTATCTGGAAGTGCCAAGGAAAAAGTGAATGGTCATACCATTTATTTAAACCAAGGCGATATTTTATTATTAGGTGTCGGCACTACCCATTCAATTGCTACTCTGGGTAAAGATGACATTTTGATAAATATTATTTTCAGAAATAATATTAGTTTCTCTTTAGAAAATTTAAGAATCATTGGCAAGACCAAGAATGTTCTGTCCAGCTTTATTTTGGCCAATGACAACTCTCATGATTTTATGATTTATAGAAAAAAGCATACTGAATCATCAATTCGCCAAATAGCCAATTTAATAATTGAAGAATATTACTTTGACAAAAATTTTTCTGATAAGCTGATTGACAGTTACCTCAATTCGTTATTGATATTGTTATCAAGAAATACTAACATCCATTCTGACAAGATTTTAAAAGAAAACACTCCCGATATTATTCTGTATATTTTAAAAGAAATATCTGCTAACAGTGCCAACATTTCTCTATCTTATATTGCAAAAAAGACCAATTATAGTCGCTCTTACTTAGGCAATTTATTTAAGAAAACTGTGGGTAAATCTTTTTCAGATGCACTAACTGAGCAACGGCTACTAGATGCATACAACCTACTTAATTCAACTAATTTGTCAATTTCTGATATTATTCAAAAGGTAGGGATTTCAAACAAAACTTTCTTTTACCAAAAGTTTAAGAATAAATTTAACTGCCTTCCTAGTGAAATTCGCTATTTTTAAATAAAAAAGGAGGACATCTTCCTCTTGCTTCTTGTAATAAAATATTAACTTCACCCAATATTTTATAGAAGGTTTGAATTATGTCCTCTTTTAATAATTATATTAAATTTGTTCTTGATATTAAAGATCAAAACATTGTTTTTGAAGATTATTTCTTCCGTTTGGCTAACGGCTATAAGCAGAAGATTTACCAAGCTGTCTTATTGCAGCCCAGTTGTCCCTTTTGTGGCTCACAGGAGCTGCGACACAATGGCCGTTTGAAAACCGAAATCCGCTATCCTGCTGCCAATGCCAGTCAGCCAGTCATTATTAGACTTTTTAAGCAGAAAGTCTGGTGTCGCACCTGCAATAAACGCTCAATGGTTCAATCTGACCTGGTAGGCAAATACTGCTGTATTTCCCAGCATTCTAAGCTCAAAATTCTCAGTGCTTTAACAGAAGACCGCTCAATGACCAGCATTGCCCGGGAAAACAATGTCTCTGTCAAAACGGTGCAAAGAGTGCTGGGCTTCTTGCTCGCATCAGTTTAGTAGCAGCTATGATTATTTGCCGGAGCATCTGGCCTTCGACGAGTTTAAAGGCGTTGACCGCACCTTGCATTTTATTTGTCTTGATGCCGACAAACACGAGGTGGTGCAGATTCTCCGAACACGCTATAAAAAAGCAATCATTGCCTACTTCAAAAAGTTTTCGCCAGCGGCTTTGCAAGGCGTCAAAACAGTTTCTCTGGACCTGAATTTTTACTATCAGGACATTGTGCGAGCATGCTTCCCCAGCGCTGAGATTGTGCTTGATCGCTTTCACATGGTACAAATGCTTACGCGTTCCTTCAACTCCCTGCGCGTGCAGGTCATGAAGAAATTCAAAAAGATCAGCAGAGAATACAAGCTGCTTAAATCACCGTGGAAACTGTATCTCAAGAAGTACCAGGCACTCGACCAAATTCATCCGCATTACAATTGGCACTACAAAGAAAATCTGACGCAAGAGCAGATAGTCAACGAAGGCATCGCCTGCAGCACGGAGCTTACTAATGCCTACAACCTGCTGCAGGCATTTTATGATGATTTGGCTGCCAAAGATCCGCTGGCAATTAAAGAAGTGATTCATGCTAAAGAAGAAGTTGGCTGGCAAATGCATCAAACCCTGTTAACTTTTAAGCATAACCTGAAAGCAGTAATTAACGGGATAACATTGAATTATTCCAACGGCTGCTTAGAGGGCTTCAATCGCAAGATTAAACAAATTGAGCGCACAGCTTTTGGCTACGCCAACTTCCACAATCTGCTAACCAGGATTAGATTAGCAGAAAACAAGGTAAAAGAAAAAGAACCAAGCAGTTTTTTAGCTGCTTGATTCTATTCATTTAAGCTCTATCAACAGGATTTGACAAAGAGCCTTATTTTCAACTCAGTATTGACTTACAAACTGCTGAATTTTTGATAATTCAAACAATCACTCTTTTTGTAAATCAATGTTTTGTAAAGATAAAATGATTAAGTATTAATTATCTTTACTTTTAATCAGTTTGCTATATAAATCAAATAAGAAAGCGACAGCATCACTTTCTGTTGTAGTTTTAACTGGTAACCCATACGCTTCCATTACTGCACGATCATTGTTTTGATGAGCCTTTAGAAGTTCAGGTGGCATAGTTAATGGATCATATAAATCGGCAAGTGAATCTTTAGGATATAAAGCACGAGCGTCTAAAATAGCTTGTGCTGTTTTTTCTATCTTACTTTTTTGTTTATCACTTGGATTTGGCCAAGGAAAATTATTATAAACGATATTTTTAGAATATTGGTAATCACTTTTCATTCTTCCAGCTACAGTCTTCATCCAGCCCATATGCATATTTGATTCAAGGATTCCAAATTGATATAATCCCGAATCAGGTAAAATTAATGCACTTCCTGTAATAATTATTGTAGGATCAATATATGAAATAGGAATATATTTTCTATTTTGAGAAGATACTTTTGGAAAAACTAACATTTTTGTATCAGGTTGTCTAATTTCACCAAATAAACTTGGATTTTCAGCTAATTTTTTAGTTTGAAACCTCAAACTAGATTGTCTATAAGACTTAACATGTTTTATTCTATTCATAATTATTTTAGATTTTCTATATTCATAAGGGTTAACCCCCTTAAGCCATATACACCATCTTTTTTTATTTTGAATAATTTCCCTACCACCAAAACATAATCTAATGAATTTACTATTATTACTATTTTCTTTTAAAAGCTGAGCAACATCATCTTTTTCTAAAATAAGATATCCATTATCAATAGGCATGCTTCCATATCTCATTTCAGGAACTTTGGACACAGGCTTTGTTCTTGAAACAACAAATAATTTCGGATTTGCATCAATTAAATAGGGGTTTATTTGTTTAGCTGTTCTCCATAATTTATTAGAAAAATAAATTTTTTTATCTTTCTTAGAAAACTCATTATTACTAAATCCTATTATAACAACATGAACATGTGCACCATTTTTTGTGTCATTATTCCATCTAAATGAAGTATAGGCAAAGTTAATAGTTACACATAACTTTGACCATAAAATCGGAACTTGTTCCCCTTGAGTAATACTATTTGTTGAAACGAATGCGCACTGGACATCATATTTTTTAACATAATTTGATGCTTTTTTATACCATCCACTTACATAGTCTAAATTGCCAGTTTTTTTATCATTAAAAACTCTTTTTAACTCTTGTTTCTGTTCTATGCTTTGTTCTTTCTTACCTATAAACGGAGGATTTCCCATAATATAATGGCAAGCATAATTCGGCAGCACTTTATTCCAATCCATTGTTAGTGCATTTCCCTCATGAATATGCGAATAAGTCTTTAAAGGTAAGAAATCCCAATTAGCATAAACAATTTCTTTTGTTTCTTCTAACATTTGACTTTCAGCAATCCAAAGAGCAGTTTTTGCCACAGATACAGCAAAGTCGTTTATTTCTATTCCATAAAAGTTTTGAATAGTAACTTCTACTATTTGTTGGCCTACATCTAATTGGACATTATCACCATATATTAGCTTAATTGCTTCATTTTCTAGTTTTCTAAGTTGTAAATATGTTTCTGTCAAGAAATTACCAGAGCCACAGGCAGGGTCGAAAAAAGTTAAGTTAGCAATTTTATCTTGGAAAGCTTTTGCTTTTTTCTTTAATTTTGCTGGCTGCTTAGTTTTCTTAATTTCATTGAATTCATCTTTTAAATCGTCAAGAAATAAAGGATCTATCACTTTATGTATATTCTCAACAGAAGTATAATGCATTCCACCTTGACGTCTAGTTTCTGGGTTTAAAGTAGATTCAAAAACTGCTCCAAAAATAGTTGGACTTATTTCAGACCAATCAAATTCATTACTAGCTTTATTAAGTAATAAGTCTCTTAATTCATCAGTAAAAGAAGGTATTTCAATTTTCTCATCTGAAAACATCCTGCCATTAACGTAAGGAAATTCTGCAAGTACAGGTTCATCATCAGCTAAATAAGGATCTCTATTTTCTACTTTTGTGTCCAAAACTTTAAAAAGATTGATTAATGCTGATCGAAAGTGATGAGCGTCAAAATCCTTTAGGTAATCGTGAAACATATTTCTACGACCAAAAATTCCGGCATCTTCTGCATAAAGACAAAAAACAATTCTCACACAAAGCTGATTAATACTTTTTTGAGAAAATTCACTGTCAGGATCCTTGTATTGCTTTAATAATTCATCATAAATTTGGCCAACTAATTCCCCGGCTTCTATTGAAACTTGTTTTTCTTTTTCCAAATTTTGATTACTTTTATCAACTAAGAAATCCAAGCGATAATATTCATTCTCAAGATTTTTTAGCTCAATTTTATCAGGTTCAGAATTAGGATGTTCCATGTCGTAAACTCGAAATTCCTTAAAATTGCAAGTTACAATCCATCTAGGTCGTTTTGAATATGGCAATCCAGCAGAATATCTCTGTGCTTGTTGAAAGGGAGTGAGAGATGTTTTATCAGATTGTCTGATTGGCTGCTTATCTAAGTTTTTATTACTACCCTTTTGCTCAATCATCACATGAGTCTGATCAATATATGCATCAATAAAACTATCGTGTTCAAGATGCACCTTTTCCTCAAAATGAATAAAATTTTCTGGTTTTTCTACATCTAACACATTATGTAACAATGCTAACCAGAATGACTGACTATCTTGCTTTTCACGCCCACGATTTTTCCAATCATTAATAAATTTTTTTGCATTTTTCTTTTGTGTTGCAACATCCATTATTTTATCCTTGTAACTAATCTAGTAATTAATTCTATTATACAAAATAGCGTTTCTATTAGAATATAAAAATTCGGACCAAATTCAGTTTTTATATTTAATTTCAGGAAACTTTTACCTACTAAGAAATATAACTATATACCTACAATTATTTTAAAAGACTATTTCAAATTTCAAACATATCAACGGATAAAACAGCTATGCAGATTGGTACTTTTTTATTTGATCGTATTCTTTACCCTTTTTTATCTTAGCATTACAAAAATCTATATCTTCCTGTAAATTTAAAAAATATTTGTCACTCACGCCAAATACTCTACCTAACCTAATAGAAGTATCGACTGTTATTCCAATTCTATCATGCAATATGTTTTGAATTCTTGAAGTAGGCACACCTATTAATTTTGCTAGTTTATATGCAGAAATTTGCAACGGCTTCATAATTTCTTCTTTTAGTATTTCTCCAATTGTGGGTTTCGTAATTTTACTCATTTTATTAAACTCTCGATTAGTGATAATCAACAATTTCTACATTTGTAAAAATATTTTGTTTTTATTCTGAAGTTTTACCTGATTATCCAAATCTATTTAATACAGGTGCAATATAAAAAACCTTTCAAGCGCTCACCCATTAGGACTTCTTTGAAAGGTTTTGAACTATCTGAAATTTAAAAATGCTGATTGCCAGTGTAGCATTAACCTTTTAAGCCTTGCTAATCTAGCATTTACAACTATTGTATCTAATTTTGTGTGACTAACTGTGAGCTAACGACATTTAACATATCTTCGTTCTTATCTTGGTCAACATGAACATAAACTTTCATAAACGTTTTTAGTGAATGTCCTAACCGATAAGCTGCCCAAGGGTAACTCATACTTGGAATATTAGCTAATTTAGTTGCTATAGTATGACGACAAGTATACATACTAACACGCAAGCCACGATTATTAACGCCTATCTTTTTACAGATTTTACGCATCATGTCATTTAAGCCACGTTGATCTATTGGCATCCCTAACGAACATAAATTATAAGTAGTTAATGCTAATAAAATATAATCCTGTTCATTATCTAAACCATATTCTTGCAATACATCTGTTTGCTTTTCTTTAAAAATCATTAATATTTGATATAAGTTTTCAGATATTGGCAAAGTTAATCTTTTAGCCCCTTTAGGTCTAGTTTTCAAATGACCATTTAGCTTCTTTGCCTTGCTATTCCAAGAATCGTTAATTTCAAACACTACTTTACCATGATCTTTAGTCAAATTAGCCCATTTCAAAGCTTGAATTTCTTGCGGTCGCATTCCTGTCTCTAAAGCAATCCAGATTGCCAAGCGACTACACCAATAATTAGGTTTTATTGACTTCAACCGCTCCTTAATATCAGTGATAATGGCAATAATTTCTTTATCAGAAAAAACATATTTTTCATCTGGTACAGTCATTTCATCATTACGAAAGAATTTATACAAGGCTTTTATAGGAACAGGATTTTTTACTATCTTGTCCAGTGAACTAAAGTAACATCTAATATTTTGTAATTGGCGGTCAATTGTTGTATGTGGTGCTACACTGGCATGATGTTTTTGCACATAATTACGGGCAAACTGTCGAATATCAGTTTCAGTAATATCTTTTACTTTTTTATCACCAAAATAGTCTTTTAATAGCCTAATTGTATAAGTCCATGCTTTATAAGTAGTTGCCGATTGCCATCTACCTAACTTATGCTCGCTTTCGATAAAACTTTTATATGATTGCACTAGCGGTTGACTCAGTTCTTGGTAATTGCCGTGCGGATTAGAACGGAAATCTACCCACATTTTTTCATATAAAGCCTTAGCTGCCCGATAATTGTCGGCAACTTGACTAGGAACAGGAATAACTTTCCCAGTATGCTCATCTCTTGGTTGTATTCTTACTCGATACTTACCAGCTTTCTTTCCTTTATTAATTTTACTAATTGGCATGTTTATTCTCCTTTTACTTTTAGGAAGAACATACCCTTGATTACTTTAAATTTTACCACAATAATCACCGCTTTCTGATCCAATTTACTACTTCATCATAGTTATAAAATTTCCTACCCCCTGGCGTTATGCGGTGAAACGGCATACCTAATTTAGTTAATTTGAAAAAATAAGTATTAGAAATTTCTAACTTTTTTGCTATTTGTCGGGCATTTAATAACTCATTGCCAAACATTTTTACATCTTCTTTCATTGTTTTATCTACCACCAAATAACTCTTCAAATTCAGATTCATTATCTTGAAAAACTTCCGCAATAAATTTTGGTGTAATATGAATTGCATGAACCCGCCTTTTAAGCTGTTCAAAGGTATCTGTTTTTTCATCAGCAATTTTCACATGTTGATAAAATTCAAACGGACTATAAGGAGTAGTAATAATCAACATTTCAACATTTAATTTCACATCATGGTAGCGTCTTGGTGCTACTTTATCATGCTCATAAGGATCTAGTAGCCTTAATAAGTCGGCATATCTAAAATCATTGGGACGCAAATCATTCAGAATTACATAATGTTCACCATGATAATCTTGAAAGTAATCCCGACTGCTGCCTAAGATAGCAACTTTTTCACCACGAACTAGCTTATTTGCATAACGTGTTTTACCAACTCCAGCTTCGCCCCATAACCAAATTGTTTCTGCTTTGCGATCATGATATTCATGTAACCATTCCTCATGCTTTTTATCCGCAATTAATTTAGTAATATTGTCAATCACGCTTTTTCTTTTAGCAACTTCAGCTAAACCAATAATATCCGCTAATTCTTGATAATCAATTTCTTCATTAGCATATTGCGTTAAGAAATTAGCCACTACTTTAGAATTTAACCTGCTTTGGTTAACACTGCTTTGTATTTCAGTAATCCTTGCGGGAAAATCAAATGAAGCCACCACACTATTAGGATCGTATTGATACTTATCTTTAGCTTCCAATGTTGCATGAATTAGATAGCTATAAGCATTACTGATTCTTCCTTGCCAAACTTCTAAATATTGCGGTTTATCATTAAAAAGCCTTACAACATGAGAAAGTATTTGCGGATTAGCATATTTTAAGACCACATGTAGATGTTTCCTAATTAGCCTATTACCTTGATCCAAATCTTGGTCATGAATGATATAAGCCCACTCTTGAATATTAGCCTTAGTTAAAATATTGGTTAGTTCAGTAAAATCTATCTTTAAATGGGCAAAATCTTGCATATACATAAACTGTCTAGCTCTAATCTCTGCCATATAATTCCCTTCTGCACAGTTTGCACACTTTTAACATTTGCCATAACAAGCCCAGCAAATGTTGTCACATCAGTGCTTAGCACACTTACACAGTAGAATATTTATAAATTATGCAAGGTGCCATTCTTTTTGTCTTGAGGACAAAGCTGGCACCTTGCTTCTATTAAATTCTTGTACCGGTTAAAACAAACTGATCATGATAATAGTCTGGTCTACTTACAAAACGATAATTGTCTAAATTATCCATTAAAAATAATCTAAAATCTTCTGAACTAAGCATTTCCCTAATTCGCTTTTTAACTTCTAATTGTGATGATAATTGAAACCAGCGTTTAGTTGGAACTATTATCTGCACACGCCCCTTATTATCAAGGTATTTAACACTAGCCCAACAAACCACTTTGTTAACAGCAGAAATTATTTTATCTGGTTTTTCTGGTTCCATGAGCTTCAATGTTTGTTCTAAAGCAATGGTTTTAGAAATTGATTTACCATAAAATTTCAGAAAATAATGTACGATTAACAGAATTACTAGAATAATCAGCAAAATTACGCTGATCTTGCCAAGCAAAGCAATTAATTTATCAAATAACTTATTAATTAAGTCTATTCCCTTCATGATTCTTCTCCTTTGGTTATTGTCGGCATGGCAAGTGGTTCAATCCCGTAATGTTTACCATCATTAATCTCAATTATTCCCGTTCCTAAGCCGCCAATAGGGATAGACAAGCCATCAATCATTGACGGGAACAAATACTGAACGGTTGCCTTATCTATTCGTCCTAGCAAAATTCTAACGTTCATCTGTGAGCGAATTGGAATAGGCACAATATCATTTCTAGCAATTTGACTAGTAATAATTAAATTAATTAAGCTTTCTCTGCCAAGTAAGGCAATTAATTCTAATTCGCGGTATAAATCTTTAACTTGTCTTGAAGTTGACGCTAAACCCAAAGTTAAGCTGGCCATTTCTTCCAAAACAACAAAAATTGGTGGCACATTGATTTCGTTAGCGTCAGTGCTAATCTTATTTGAAACTTCATAAAGCTTACTTTGCCTTAACTGCATTTCATTAACCACAGCAGCCAATTCCGCATTCACCCTAGTTAGAAAATCTTCTGGTCGATCGCTATCTTCTGGAATTAATAATTTAATTTCAGAGTGTTTTTTAGCATATCTCGCACCATCAGACTTTTTGGGATCAATCATAATAACTTGTGCTGGTTCATCACCATTTTGATTAGTTAAACGACTAATTATTTCTTCTAAATAACGTAAGGCATAGCTTTTACCGCTACCTGTATTACCGCTAATAATCCAAGTGGTGGCATTCCTGCCAACAGTTAATCCCCGCATCAACGGTATTTCCTTATTTAAATCATAGTCAGCCACAATTTTAGTAATTGTGCCGACGAAACGTTGTTTCTTACCCTTGTAACCTGGAAAATAAAAACCCCTAGCTGTTGCTAATTGTTCACCGTCCACTTCTACTAATTGCATGGAAGTAGGTCTAACACAGGTATATTCAGGGAAAACAGCTGCCGAAATAATATCGTAAATACGATAATAAGTATCAGTATTTAATACCAAATTTGTTGGGTAGCGCGGAATAAACAAGAAACCATACGGCTCCTTAATTACTTCTAAGACCAGATAAGATTGCTTAATTGTACTTGCTTCATCAGATAAGACACTATCAAGCACATTTTCAATGTAATTACAGATAGTTGTATGCTTACCCTGCAATGATCTCATCTCCTTTAATGGAAACCTGAACATAGCCCCGTTGATTAGCCCACAGATTGACTTGATCATTCTTAATAGAACTCTTATCAAAATCGATCATTTTACCAGCTTTCAAATCACCAACTTTTTTAAGCTTAAAGTTTAGCATTTGGCCATTATTAACATTATTTTTATCAACCGTGATTGCCATTCTTACTAGATAAGGATATTCAGCAACATCTTTGGCATTATCATACTTTTCACTGGCTTTACGTTCGCTTATACCTGTAATAATTGCGGTGATACCAGTTAATACTTGTTTTGCTGTTAAATTTATTTTGATTGTCATACTTATCTCCAATCTAATCGCTTTTTTACATGCGCTTACATAATTAGGTGTAAAATTTTATTTACACCCATATCAAATACTGAAGATGTCTTTGATTGCAATCAGATTTAATCTTCACAATTGAGTATATGCCTTTTAATCAAGAAAAAGGTTCCCGAAAAAATTCAGAAAAAAACGGAGTAAAAAATGCCTAAACTACCAAGAATTCCAAGTACATTAGCCGAATTAATCAATAGTTATAAAAAAGAAAAACATATTAGTGATATTCAAGTTATTAAAAAAATCAACAGTCTAATTGAAAACGAAAATGATAAGATTCAATACAAAGTAGATAGATTTCAAAAATTGGGAAAAGCAAAGATATTGATTCCTTCAACTTTTTCAGATTGGACTAATTTAACCTCCAAAAATCCTAAACGTCCTATAAATGGTGTTCAGCGACAAGCTATCGCAAATTTATTAAACAAAGATTATATTGAAACAATTTTCGCTAATGGAGCAGAAATTATTCCATTTATGGATAAAGTCTTTTCATATATCTGCGATGTTTTGACAAAAATTCGCGATACACCAAAAAAACGTAAATTTCCAGAGTTTAAATCTCTTAACCAAGAGACTTTAAAAGAAGATTTAATTAGACGCGGTTATGAACAGATAGCTACGCTAATTGATCCAATATGTACTTATGAAATAGCAAGAAATTTTATAATGTTTGAAACAGACAGGATATTAAGTAACATTCAATTAACTTCAGTTGTGACGTGGCTAAAAATCAATTATGACACTTCTATAGGTAGAGCTGGATTACTAACACCTGAATTATTTAACACAATCAATAGTGGGGAAGCAATTTTTCCAAAATTCTATGCTTTTAACACAAAAGTACCAATAGAGTTACTAAACAAAAGTTACATAGACAATGAGTCAATATATAATTTCTTAATATTAGCAATCAAAAAAATTGAATCTCTTCTATTAAGAAATATCTTTGACGAAAACCAATCCAATTCACTGGACAAAAACTTTAAATTCTTAAGATACAAGAACTTATACAAAAGTTTAAGTAAAGAAATAAATCAGTTAAACACGATGCCTAGAAAAGAAACTAAAGCAATCATTAATTCTGTTATCGGACTAATTAAATCCTTAATAAGTAAAATAGCTAAAATTGGGGTTGAAAATATGGAAATAATAAACAATTCTGGCTACGCTATTCCACCAATTACTTCAATCACATCTGCACATATCATTGTAGGAAAAACACTCTTAAATTCCTCAATTAAAGAGACAGATGAAGAAATTATAATTCTGATAAATAAATTCCAAAATTCTTTTTTTAATACACAAACCCAACACACATAAAATAAAATGCACTACCCCAATAAAAAATGATCTGAACCCTGAAATTAATTTGTCCTAATTTTAGGGTTCAGATCAAAATACTATAATAGTGTATTAATAACAATGTAATTATAGAAATGTATACTTTTTTAGGCTGTACGCTAAACTGCCTAAAAGCTAAATAACTATTTGAATTTAACAAGCTTCAATTAAAAAGAGTTACAATTGATCAAAATTGTAACTCTATAAGAAAAAGTATTTCTTAACTTAACGACATTACTAAAATTAAAACATCGCCTTTTTATTTAAATCGTTATATCTTATTTGGCTTTAACAAATTCAACAATATTTTTTCTTTCTTTTCAAGATCTAATTGAGAAGAATAATTAAAAACAACAGTATAAGCCTGAATAGTCATCCAATTTTCTTCTGTTATGATTACTTTCCGATTATCGAGATAGGATTTTTTAAATAGTATCCAATTAGGAAAATCTAACATATTATTTATTAATTTTTTTTGATTTAGTGAAGAAAAACGTGGTGAAAACGAAATTGAAGTCAGTCTATTACGTAGTTTTAAATTACCCAATATTATAGCGTCTGTTGAACTAGTCAACAATTTAGCATACATTTGTTTAACATCTACATTATATTCTGCCATAATCAGTTCAGGAATATATGCTCCTCCAAATCTTGCTGCTCCCTCACAAAATTTAATTGTTCGTTTTTTAGTATCAACAAACCATTCAAAGTGAAAAGGAATAACCTCTGCATTAGTTGAAACATTGATTAAAATGTTTTTTGCCATCTTTTCTATTTTTTTTATTAATTTTGGATCTTTCTCATACAAATCAGCTGTTTTAACTTTTAAAGGAGCAGTATTTTTTTCAGAATCAGAGATTTTTTCACCATACTGATGAATAGTAACAAAAATATTGCCATTAGTATACAAGCCGTCGCTTGTATACATGCTGGTATAATTTACTTTTTCCTCCATCAAATAATTATTTAACGAGATTGGAATATGATTAAGATCTGACTCTTTATTGACATAGTATTGCCCACGGCTTGAATATAAGGCTCTCGGCTTTAACACTATACCATTCGGGTTTGTTTTTAAAAACTTCTTTGCATTTTCTTTTCCTGTATATTCTGAAAAATTAGGTTCTGGTACAATATTTCCAAGAAATGACCTCATTAATAGTTTGTCTGTCAACAAATATGAAGTAACTGCAGACAAACATTTTTTATTTGATCTAGAATTTCTGTCATTTAGTATGCCACATAATTCTACTAAATTTTCGTCAAAGGTCACACATCCAACATTCTCATTACTTATATTTTTCGAAATATTTTCAACCGCTTCAACAATATTTTCTATAGAAAAATCATCAAGTTCAATTGTGTCGATATAACTTGGAAAAGTTTTTTTCTTATATGTATGAATTATAACCTTAAGATTCTCATTTTTTCGTATAGTTTCTACAAACGTCTTAACACTTTGATAGCCAAATTCATGAATTAATATTATCATTTTTTCTCCTTAAAAATTCGAAAGTACATAGTCTTGAAATCTTTTTCTTCGCTGTAAAGTCTCTTTATCAAATACACCTGAGCTTCTCTGAGGAATAGAAAAATCTACTTTTCCTTTCCATTGCATTGCTCCAGCTGCTCCAATAGAGGTCCCATACTTAGGTTGAATTAAAATAATTATCTTTTTTTGCTTATAAATGCTTACACCATAATTGCAGAAGCAATTGTAATACTTATTTGCTACATCAAGCATTGCAAAATGAATTTCTTGAAGAATAAAAACTAATTTTTCTAAATCAATTTCACAAAACTGCTTCCATTCTGTAATTACATTAATACCAACCCCTAAGCCATATTTTTTGCTTTTTTTGATTCCTATAGATCGTTTATTAAACAAATATTTGAAATAAACACACGCCTCCTCTAGTTTTTTATCAAATTCACTTAGATTAATCTCTTTAATTTTCAATTTATTCAGTTCATAGCTAGAAAAAGTGTTAATATGTAGGTGAAAAGCTGGTAGCGACATTGCTGATTTATTAGAAATATTTGATGAAATATTATAAATTAGTTTTGTGGTTTCAGGATATATTTTAAATTTCTTTTCTAACTTAAAATTCTCTATTTTTTTTTGAATATCAATCCCTGTCTGCAAAATAGTTTTAAATTCTTTTTTATTATTAATAATTTCATCAATCCCATCTAAGCTTGAAAAGGCTAACATAATATCAAATAAAGTATGGGGATGCAGCTTGTCTATTGCAATAATTCCTCTGTGTTTTTGATTTCCTAACTTAATTATTCCTAGTCGTCCACCAAGGAACATTTCATCTTTAATTTCATTTTCTTTATTTAGATCACAAAATTTTATCTCAGGTATATCATATTGACCGATTTTTATTTTCATATTAGAAAGTTATCCTCTTATTTTTAATTTTTATAACTTTATTTGTTAGCAATGCCAAATCGTTTTTATTATGACTAACAAATATAAGTGTAATTTTATTATTTTCTATCCATTTATTAAGAAAAGTAAACAGTTCTCTTCTCTTATTGTCATCTATTCCATTAAAAGCTTCATCTAATATTAAAAGATCTGGTAAACTTAGTAATGCGACACCTACTAAAACTACTTTTCTTTGTCCTCCCGAAAGAGTGCCATATTTCTGCTGGAATAAACTGTTTAAACCTAATTGATCAATTATGAAATTTCCTTGTATATCACTGATTTTAGATAAATGTTTAGCTCTTCTAATTATATAATTAACCCCAAGCCAATTTGGGAATTCATCAAATTGTGGAACAAAAAACGTTCTATTAAAATTGTTTTCTATTATTCCATCGAATTTTTTATCTAAACCAGCTAGCATATTTAAGAACGTCGTTTTGCCAATTCCAGAGTTTCCTACAATACCCATTCTGTCCCTATACTTAATACGAAATTGCTCGCATTCAAATAAAACTTCATTACCCACATATTTTTTTAAGTCGTTTATTATTATCTCTTTTTTCTTATATTTATACATTTTTTAATTTCTTTACTAAATATCCAATACTGTCTATGAAAGCTCTTCCTATTTCACCGCAACCTATTATTATTATCAAATAAACAATCATTTGGGGAAAGTCTAAAATTGAAAAGGATTGCCACAATCTGAATCCAACACCAGTTGTTCCTGACAGAACCTCAGCAGTTACAACAGTAGTCCAACTAGATGAAAAGCTATACGATATTGAAGTCGGGAGATAATGTAAAAAATAAGGTATCGAAACTACAAAATCGCTTATTATATTTCTTTTATAAAATAATGCAATATAATATTTATTCCAAGAAGATATTTTTCGGATAATTGATATATTATAATCAAACGTTCCAAGAAAGCTAGATATAGATATTATCAATAAAATACTCGATTCTGTATCAGGAGTAATTAAGATTACTAAAGGAATTAAAGCAATAATTGGAGCATGTGCAAAGATTCCTACGATTCCTTTTAATACCTTTCCAAAAGCCTTTAATTTAACTGCTAATAATGAAAAAAAAATGCTAAATATTTCGCCAACGCTACCACCAATTAAAATTCTTGTAAACGTACTTAAAAGATCTTTATACAAAGAATTATGAAAACTAAGTTCTTTAAATGCTTCAATTATTCTCATAAAATTTGGAAAATTATTCAAACAAAAAAAATTAAATAAATATTTCGCCATAAAATAAATAATTAAATAGCAAATTAAAACAGTAAGAATTAAATCAATAACTTTAAAATATAATTTTTTCATTTTTAAATTCTTCCCATGTATAATTTTGCTTAACAAGTTTTGTTCGATTTATAAACATAAAGTCTGACTTTATAGTATTGATATAGTCTTCGGGCTTTATACTTTTATATGATATTATCTTAAAAACCTTATTCACAATTTTTCTGTTAAATCCCGTTTCATATGCACTACATTTAATTGCATTGCTTTTTTTCTTATTAATAATTTTATGAGACCTCATTAATGCCTTTTTAACGGCATTTAAGACTCGATAATTTTGTAACGTACTCTTATTAGCTACAACTAAACTTATATAGTTTCTTTTAGTTTTTTTGCCATCAAAAATATCTTTATATTCTCTTGACGCTGTTAAAACCGTATATGGAGCCCAAACAGAAATTGCATCAACATTACCTTTGTCCAAAGATAATTTTGCAACATTTAAGTCCATATATTCTATTGGCTTTTTATGCTTAATTTTCGAAAAAGTAAATGCTTCTCTCAACAATCTATCTGCACTTGAACCAAACGATGTTGCTACTCTTTTATTTCCAAGCTGTTTTACTGAGTTTATTTTATCTTTTTTTCTTACAACTATACATTGACCAACCCCGTTTTTGCCAAAGCCATCTATCCCAATTAGCTTTGGATCATACGACTTTGTCTTTTGGCTTTTACTCAAAGCTATTATTGCTGGCATATCTCCCAAAAAAGCAATATCCAATTTACCTGATTTCATTAGATTAACTAATGGGGAACCACTTTGTGTACTTTTCCACTCAACTTTATAATTCTTAAACCCCTCCTTCTCTAATTCTTTTTCTACCAAATATTTTCTTTTCATAATAGTTGCACCCCAAGTTACAGATGTTGGTATCTGATAACCTATAGTGATAACTTTTTGCTCTTTCTTTAAGTAATCCCCTTGTTTCATACATACAAGACAAATAATTATTCCTATACAAATTATAGATTTAATGCATATTTTTTCTAAAACTTTCATACTATTTCTTTTCAATAGTCGTTACTAACTCTTTAACTCTTTTTCGGGCATTGTCTAACGAATCTTCTCTATTAGTTCCGGTAGCTAGTACTACAGCTACTCTTTCAAAAGAACTATGCAATTTAGGTAAAAAGGTGCCCGAAGAGATTAATATATCTTCATCCAGTATATTAGCAGTTTTAGAACATTTAAACTCTGCTTTCTTAAGATAACCGACTTTTTTGGGTAGAGCAAACCAAATCGAAACTGGTATATTTTTTTGAGGACAGAAATTAGGCAATTGCTTATCAATACTTTCATCTATAATTAAATCATCAACATTTACACCAGTTGCAAGACTAATTGCTTCAGAAATATTATCTCCTCCCATACGAATATGAGTTTCAATTAGAAATATTTTATCGTTTACCAATTTAAATTCGGTATGTGTAATTCCACTTTCAATTCCAAGTCTATTGAAAACAACTCTCAAAAATCCTTCTATTTTGTGCATTGTTTCAATATCAAGACTTTCTCTAACCGTATGCCCAATTTCCACAAAAGTTATCTTATCAATAAATTTTTTCGTAATTGACAAAATTTCAATATTATTTTTATGAACAAAAGCTTCTACACTATACTCTTGTCCATTTATAAATTCTTCAGCTAAGATAGGAAATTTCAAATTATCCAAATCACTTATTTTAAAATTTCGTGGTGAATATTTTAAAATATCCGTACTTCCCCAGGAATTAAGTGGCTTTAAAATCCAATCACAAGTTTTACTTAGGGAAAGAATATCATTCTTACAATGAAGTAATTTATATTCAATATTATCATATTCAGTTCCGCACATTTTTTCTCTCATCACAAACTTATTATTTACTGCCTTAACAGTAGAAAAAGAATGGTAAGGAAAATTTAATATCTTACATAACACTGCTGTAAATTCTTGCCCTTTTTCTGAATAATTATAAATTAGATCATAATTATTTTTATCCAAAAAGCTGCTTATATTTTCTATAAAATTTCGATTTAAGTAATCTTTTTCATTTATTCCTATTATTAAATTATATAAATTGCTATCATCTGACTTTATTTTGTGTTTTTCTTTAATTATATCAATGATATACCCCCTTTCCTTTAGTTTAATATGATAGCTTCTAAAGCCACCTATAACTAATGCTCTTTTCATAATCTTTTCCTCCCTGCTAAATATAATGTCTTTCTAGGATCTACATTATTTTTATCATTACTAAATTTATATAATTCATTTCTCAACCAGAATTTATTATTTTTATCAAATATATTCATAGGTAAAGCAATACCATTATCACTCGCCCATTTCTTCGTTGTTGCTATTGATAAGCCATTCTCTTCATGTAATTTCAATAAATTATCTGATGTTATTTTCCCTTTACCATTGATTTTATTTAACTTATTTAGAGCTCTTATCTGATTAGTATTATATTTATTAATTTCTCTAATTAAATCTTTAAATAATATTTCTCGAGTTACTTGACTAACTGAATAGCCAAGTAACTCAAGATCTTTAGAAGAAAAAGAAATTATGCTATTAATTTTTATTGTAGAAATATTCAATATATCTAATTCAGATAGCATCACTCTAAGCATTTTTTTTAAAATATAGCCTGCACTATTATTTTCTATTCTTAATCCATCTTCATATAAAATGAGAAATGCTCTAATATTAATAGCCAGAATTCTAGATTCTTTAATGGAAAAACTCTTTTTTAAATATTTAATCGCATTCTCAAAATATCTATCTTCAAACCAATCGTTTTTTCCAGCTTCCATAAAACTTAATCGTTCTAAAAAAAGGGCGCTGTCAATAAATTCATTACTATTCTTTTTAATGATTCCTATTGTTCCTATTGGCATGAGTCCATTGTTATACGGATAAAACAGCTTTACATATGTTCCTTTATTATTATCATTTAAATATAGAGGTAAATCTTTTTCCCAATTAATAATATTATTATCACTTATCCCTATAGATACTATCTCACTCATAATCTCACTACTTTTAGGAGCTAAAAATATTATTCTATCTTTAGCTAATTTGATCTTATCAATTAAAAAGCTCAAAATATCTGATAGACTAGATGAAAAGCCACCATGTTCTTGACAAATAATAGAGAGCATAACTTCGAAAGGAGTCGCTAAAGGATACTTCCCAATATCAGAAAATCTCTTGCTAGTAAATATTCTCTGCTCAGTCACATATTTAAAGCAATTATTATCATCTAATAAATCCATATGTCCCATAATTGAAGAGCCAACAAAAAGTGTATTTGATTTACTTTCATTTAATTTTACTTCTGGTAAATAATCATACCCTTTCGTACTCATATACTTGTTAAAATCATTCTTTTTTAATGTCATAAAATACCTCCTTGCTAGTAATTGGCCTAACTTGAAAAATTTTGAAATTTCCAAATTTATCTATAGTCCATTCGACATCAATATCAAAAGAAAACTCAGATTGAATTTTTTTAAGTTGTAAAAATAGTTCTTTTTTCCAATCTTTGTCTATATTTTTCATTTCATTATCAATATACCCACTAAATCTTTCATTCACTTTTCCTTTGACAACATCTTGAGGTCCATTTTCAGAAACTTCTGTGATAAATTTATTAGTATTTTTTTCTAAAAAAGAAACACCTCCTATTGAGCTAGCTATATACGGCTGGATAAAAATTTGAAGATGATTTGCCTTTTCCATTTTTCTTAAAGTTTTGGTAAATGAATTAAAATTATTACTACATTTTATTGATTCATATTTTCCAGCCATCGAAAACTTCAAACCATCCTCTTCAGAAGAGGAACTTCTAATAATCAAAAATTTTGTTTTCCACATATTAACAGTAGATTTATATAATATTTCATTCAGTTCTAATAAATTATATTTTTTTGGATCAAACGAAATTGCAATTCCATCTAAAACAGGGTAGCCTTTTCTTTTTAGTAAAGATAATCTAGCTACCTTTGAACCAAATATTTTAGCGTCTATTTTAGTTCCTATCAAAGCAACATTAATATCTCTCAAATTTGCAACTAATCCTATTGTGCCATTAAGAATCAAATTGTCTTTATTTTGTATTTTTCTTATCAAGTTTTTAATGCCAACTAAACAGGGCTTTTTTAATTCTCTTGCAACTATTGACGCGTGACTTAGAATTCCCCCTTCTTCAGTAATAGAACCTGCACACTCATAAAATGAATCTACCAAATTAAAATCAGTTCCAGGTGCAACTAATATTTCTCCCTTTTTTAACTGGTTACTATCCGTTGAATCATTAACTAAGTGTGCTTTACCAATAACTAAACCTCTGCTAACAGGTACGCCTCTCATTAATTTTAAAGTTCTACTGTTTGAGGTTTTGCTGGCAAAATTAGTAATCAATAATTTAGTATTACTATTTGCTTCTGTTTTAATATTTTCCTTACGACTTAATACGACACCTTTTGATCGCTCTTTTATAGTATTTTTTGAAACTCTATAATCTTCATAAACTGCTTTATACAATTCCATTAACATATAGAATTTTCCCTCTTGTGGCAAAATTTTTAGTTTTGATAATAAAGTATTGAATACTCTGTTTTTTTCTGTTGATACTTGTCCCATTAAAAATTTATTTTTATCCCTTAATTCAAAAATTTTGGAACTGTAATTTCTCAAACATATTGCTAAATCCATATTTTTAAATGCAATTTTATCTTTTCTTCTCCCATAAGAAGGTAAAAAACTTTCCTTATTAGTATCTTTCACAAATTGCTTTTCTTTTTCATTATTACTATTTTTTTCCTTAAAATTACCATATGCTGTTTCTAAGCCACCATATTGATTTGTATAAATTTGTTCGGCTTCTTTATTAGTAATCAACCCTTTTCTTTTCTTTTCAGAGAGAGAAACTTTCAATTCAATTGCATCTGTTAAAATAGAGTGTGAGTCTCCCAACAGCCAATTAAATGCATCAGTACCAAAGTTTTGTTCACTTTGAAGAAATTTTTTAATGGCATAATGTAGACCTTCTTCAATTTGAACCAAATTTATACCATAAATTTCATTTAAAGCACAAAAATGTAATTTAATTAATGTATGACATAATATTTTAGGACTATCAGAGTTCAAGTCCCGTTGAGCTATCGATTTTAGAAGTTTTTTTAGTTCTGTTTTGGGAAATTCTATGTAATGATTCAATCCGATTAAAAAAGATCTATCTTTTTCAAGAAATTTATTACCTACATATTCCTGGAGAAAGTTCCACTCTTTTTCCGGTGCATAAGCTTGAAAAATTCCATCTCTGTAAATTGAAATAATATTTCTAAACCGTACTGGATTAATTTCTAAATCAACTTGACTGTACAGATCTTGTAAAAATTCCACATCTATCATTTTGTCCACATTTCTGTGATTAATAATTTTATAATTATCATTTACTGTATTTGAAAATAACATTATTTATCCTTTCACTTAATCTAAATGATGTGAGTTAAAAAATATAAGACCAAACTTCATCAGCACAAAAACAATAAACTCTCCAAAACCGATTATAATAAAAGCCGACCAATCTAAAATATTTAAAATTGAAAAAGTATATGTACCTATTGGTGCAAAAAGTGTGGATATTGTAAAAACAGCACCAAAAACCCTACCCATAAATTCATCAGGTATTTCAGATTGAATACCTGAAATCATTTGAATATTAAAAAATGTAAGGCAAAGCATAGCTAATGAAATCAGTAGTAAAATTAATATATTACTAAATTTGAAAATAGATACAAGTAAAGTTGCTAACGACATACCTAATAGGAAATTACTATATCTTTCAGGTGTCAGACTTTTTTTAGATATACCATTCAATAAAGCACCCAAGATATTACCTACTGAAGAGGCAACCAATACATAAGCGTATAAATTTTTGCTGTTACTTATTTTATTAATAAAAGGCAATGTAAAGTTATAACCTGCCAAGAAAAAATTTATTAAGCTACTGGAAATTATGATAATCAGTAACTTTTTATTGTTCCATATATATTGGCTTCCTTCTATAAAAGAACCTATTAAGTTATCTCGTTTTTTTAAATCAATAGCTCTATCATTTACTATAAGTGTTAATCTACATTCAATTAAAGCTGACACAAAAAAACTAAGCGAATTTATAAGCATTCCAATTTTAAAGCCAAATCCATTAATAATTATCATTCCTAGTATAGGAGACAAGACATTTATTACTTCAGAAACTGATTTAGAATACGAATTATATTTATAAATGTTTTTTTTGGATAATAGATCTTTAATAATTGCTTTATATGCAGGACTGTTAAAAGAATAAAGAATTGCAAGAATTATGTTTACAACTATTAAATTCCAAGCTTTTTTAGATGAATAGTTTAAGTAGACTATCAATGTTACAATTCCTGAAAGGATATCTGTATAAATTAATAATTTCTTTCTGTTTTTTTTATCTGCAAAAACGCCACCCACTAAATTGAATAGCAGACCAGCTATTGCTTCCCCCCCTTGATACAATCCCATATAAAGATTTGTGTTATTACTTAATCCTGAAATTACAAGTTGATTAGCGTAATCAAAAATTTGTGTACCAAAACTATTTGTTTGTCCACTTATCAATAAGTTTATTATGTTTGCTTTTTCTATATTTGTTTTCTTTTTCATCTATTTCTCCTTAGTAAATACTTAACAGAGTATAAATTAAATTAATTAAAAAGTAAATGATAACTTTCATATTTTTATAAAATATAATTTACCATTTTTATAATTATTTGTAATGAAATTATTAACAACTGATAACACATACGAAGCTCAATTGCTAATATTTCAGAAAACAAATTTTATAAAGCTTAATTTAAATACTGGTAACATCTAAAACTATTTTCAAAAAAATAAAGATATATCTTAGATTTGAATGAAACATTTTGGTGACATATACCTATTCTATGAGTACGGAATACTTGCCTGCTTTTATAATCATAAAAAGTACAAATATGTTAGCAACTACTGTGCTATTGTTTAAAAAATTTCACAAATAAATTGATAAAAATCAAGACAGTATAAAAACTATCACATTGAATAGTGATCTAGAATTCACTGATATGGTCAAAATACAAAATTTATTTTATACACTCATATTACTCATAGGAACTAAGAGATAGCTAAAACTATAATTTTATTTTATATCAAACTAATTCATTTATTATGATGCTCTCTCTTTTTATTTTGTTTATACATTAAGAATCTTTAGAGAGATTCCGTAAATCTCTTCCAACTATTTATCTTAGAACTTAATTCAGCCTCATTAGCAACTTGTTGCATAACTAACTTAATATTGTTGAACACGATGCTCATCAAAATCTATTAAATAAACATAACATGGGTATAACTCTATAACTTAGTCAAAAAATAAGGCTAGTGGAATCCATAATAAATAAAAAATATTTGGAAAGCAGCGATCCTTATTCTTAGCGATTTAATAATTTTTTACTTAGTTATTACTACAACAACTTTAATTGCTGCTAATTTTGTGAGAAACATAAAATTGCGATCGAGCTAAAACAGATAAATTATTAAAGAAAAAGTAATATATCTCCTTAGTCACACTCAGTCACACAAAAAAGCAAGCAATTAAGCCTGCTACATCAAGAGTTATGTTCATTCCTGAAAAATTAATAACGACAAATTTTCAACTTATTTCACATTGTGTGACTAGCAGTGTGACTGACCACAACATTTCACATTAATTTACAACTATTTAAAACACTTCATAACAAGCAAAAGCCCGTCATATCAAGATTGATACAACGGGCTTTAATGCTATATTTGCCTTTGTTATGCTGATTGCCAGAATCGAACTGGCGACCTTTTCTTTACGAGGGAAACGCTCTACCAACTGAGCTAAATCAGCAACTTTCACAACGTTTAAATTATACCAAAACAAAAAAAGTCGTGCAATCGAATGCGCGACTTTTATTTTATTTCCAATCTAGGCAAAGCTCTTGCTTGTGCAACAATTCTGGCAACTCGTCACGATCAATTCTCTTATCGTTTAACTTGTCACCAGTTATTTGCTTGGTAAAAGAATCAATACGTCTATTAGCATCCCGCAAGTCATAGTAAGTGGTAACGACTTGGTCATAGTCTTTCAAGTCTACCACTTTAAAATCACGCGGATACTCATTTTCAAAAGTTGTAAATGCTAGTGGCAAGCGCGGTTTCAATTGCGGCTCTTGATCAGGAATACCCACTTGCATCCCTAACGCTGGAAATGTCAGCTTAGGCAAGTCTAATACGTCTAGCATTTTTAACGGATGATCATTAATGGTGCCAAGAGGCACATAGCCTAGATCCATACTTTCAACAGCATTAGCCACATTTTGCCAAGCAAGTAATGTGTCATCCATCCCCTGAAAGAAAATGTCAGTGGTATGAACACGTCCGTCATCTTTACCTAATTGGCGGCGAATTTGTTGGTTGCGGTATAAATCAACTACAAAGATAAACAAATCTCCTTCAGCACCAACATATTTTTGTCCGCACAATTCCCTGATTTTTGCCCTTTTACTTTCATCAGTAATATGAAGCATTGTCGCATTTTGCATAAACATGCTGGTCGCTGTATGTTGAAAAACGGTGTACAAAGTATTTAATTGTTCTGCACTTAGTGTTTGATCTTTAAATTTTCTGATAGAGCGATGATTAATTTGCTGGTTAATTGTGGAATTATGAATCATTTTGATACTTCTTTCTAACTATCTTACTAAAAGTAACTGTATTGCAAAATGATTTTACTGTCAATAATTGTCTTTTAAATTAACAGACTGTGCTAAAATTTAGACAGAAGATCATTACCATATAATAATTGGAGGAATTTATGCGCGTTTTAGTTATCGGCGGTGCCGGGTATATTGGCTCGGTAGCTGTTAAAAAATTAATTGAACAAAATAATGATGTTGTTGTCCTAGACGCTTTGTACACTGGACACAGAAAAGCAGTCAACCCTAAAGCCAAGTTTTACCATGGAGATATTGAAAACAAGTTTTTAGTTAGCCAAATATTGCGTCAAGAAAAAATTGAGGCAGTTATGCACTTTGCTGCATATTCTTTAGTGCCTGAATCTGTACAAAACCCACTAAAATACTATGATAATAACGTTTCAGGTATGATCGCACTCCTAGAAGCCATGAAAGATGCCGGTGTCAATTACCTCGTCTTTTCTTCAAGTGCCGCAACTTACGGCATCCCTAAGAAATTGCCAATTACTGAAGATTCACCTCTTAATCCGATTAGCCCTTATGGTGAAACCAAAGTAATGATGGAAAAAATCATGCATTGGGCAGATAAAGCTGATGGTATCAAATCAATTGCACTGCGCTATTTCAACGTTGCTGGTGCTGCAAGTGATGGGTCAATTGGAGAAGATCACTCTCCGGAAACGCATTTAATTCCTAATATTTTAAAAAGTGCTGTCAGTGGCGATGGTAAATTTACTATTTTTGGTAATGACTACGACACTAAAGATGGCACTAATGTCAGAGATTACGTTCAAATCGAAGATCTCATCGACGCACACTTGCTGTCTTTAGAGTACTTAATTAAAACCAATAAATCCGATGTGTTCAACCTAGGAACTGCTCATGGTTATTCCAACTTAGAGATCTTACAAGCGGCTCGTAAAGTTACCAATATTGAAATTCCATATACTATGGGACCACGACGTGCAGGTGACCCTGACAGTTTAGTTGCCGATTCAACCAAAGCCAGAACTATTTTAGGCTGGGAGCCACAACACGAGAGCGCTGAAGATGTAATGGCAAGTGCATGGAAATGGCACCAAACTCATCCTCAAGGATACGAAGACAAATAACAAAATTGCTGGTAAATTTTACCAGCAATTTTTTTGATTAGTTTTTAGAATTAAATGTGATATATAACTCCATATCACAGAACTTACCGTGATACTTAACTTCATCTTTAAGCCTAGCCACATATTCAAAGTGCAGCCTCTCTGCAATGGCTCTACTAGGTTTATTATTATGATCTGCCAGTAATTTAATACTGTGTAATCCAAACTGGTTGAATGACACGTCTACTAACTTTTTAACGGCCTGAGTCATGATTCCGTTACCCTGATATTTTTGCCCCAGCCAATAGCCAATTTCGCCGCTTTCATTTTTTAACTTAATATTGTGCAGGTCAACCATTCCCGCTGGTTTGCCATTGACAAGAACAACTAGTACCAGTTTCTTATAATTAGCGGTGTCAACTCGCATTGCCTTAATAAAATCAACTTCATCTTTGACACTCGCAATCTTACCTGCCCAAGGTAAAAAATGTGCCAGCTGATCACGGTCATGGACAATAATTTCGTATAAAGCTTCCGCATGACTGACTTCCGGTAATACCAAACTAATATCCAAGTTATTAACAGTAAATTGGCCAATGGTAAACATTAAATCTTCCTCCTTAATTTATTTTTAATAAAATATATGATACTACAATTTGTCTTTAAATAAAGCCCTTTTTAACATAACAAAATTTACAATTTAGCGAAATTTTGGTTTTGTTAAAAACATACGCTTATGTATAATGCTATAATTTAATAATGTAACTAATTTTTAAGTATTTGGAGTGATTTAATGAGCGAAGAAGAGGAAAATAACGGTTCTGGTTACGAACGAACCTTGACTAACGCGCATATTCAATTGATTGCCCTGGGTGGGACAATTGGTACTGGTTTATTTCTAGGCGTAGGTAATAGCATTAGACGAGCCGGTCCCAGTGTCATTCTGATTTATGTCGTCGTTGGTGTTTTCTTATTTCTACTAATGCGAGCTTTGGGTGAGCTAATTGTTTCAGACTTATCCAAGCATACCTATATTGATTTTATTGAAAAGTACTTAGGTAAAAATACTGGCTTTATCTCAGGTTATCTTTACTGGATTAGTTGGGTTACGTTAGGCATGGCAGAAATGACAGCCCTAGGTATATATTTCCAGTACTGGTTTCCCCATTTGCCCACCTGGGTGCCTGGCTTGATCACAATCGCAATTTTACTATTTATTAATTTGCTTTCTGCCCGACTTTTCGGTAATTTGGAGTTTAGTTTTGCTATTATTAAAATTGTGACTGTTATTGCTTTTGTGATTTTAGTAGCCTATTTGTTAATAACTGGTGGCAAAACCACTTTTGGTCCCGTTACTCTAGCTAACTTGTCTGCGCATGGTGGCTTCTTTGCTAAAGGGAGTACCGGCTTTTTCTCTGGCTTTCAAATGGTTATCTTTAGCTTTGTTGGCGTTGAACTAGTCGGATTGACTGCTGCCGAAGCCCAAAATCCTAAGGTAACGATTAAAAAGGCTATTAACGAAGTACCAATGCGGATAATATTATTTTATGTTCTCGCTATTATCGCCATTTTGGTCGTTATTCCCTGGGATAAGGTGGCTACTAACTCTAGCCCATTTGTGCAGACTTTAGCAGCAACTGGTATTCGCAATGCTGGTTCAATTATCAACTTTGTTGTCATTTCAGCAGCTGTTTCTTCAACTAATAGTATTTTGTATAGTGCAGGCCGATTATTATTTTCTGTTACTTTTAACGGTAAGGGTAAATTTAACCAGACATTTGGTCATTTAAGAAGACAATTACCACAAAATGCTTTAACTCTATCAGCCTGCCTAATGGCCTTAGCACCTTTTGTTATCATTGTCATCGGCAATGAGGCCTTTAATTTTATTTCCTCTACCTCTACCAGTATGTTTTTAATTATTTGGTGTCTGATGCTTTTAACTCATATTGCCTACCGGAAAAAGACACCTGAACAAGAACTTACCGATTTCAAAATGCCAGGGTTTCCTTTTTTAGATTACATGACTTTAATCTTTTTTATTTTGATGATTGTTTTACTATTAATTTTACCTGCAAACAGGATTTCTATGATTTCAGCTCTGTTAATCTTTACAGTTTTGTCAACCGTATCTAAAGTTTGGCACAAAGAAAAGAAGGCATAGCAATGCCAGCTTTGAAGCAGAAAATTCTGCGGAATTAGGTGTTGTGGGAGACATAAGTATTAAAACCAATAATTAACTAAAAAATTCCTAGACAATTGATTTTGTCTAGGAACTTTTTTAATTATGTCTTATTCTTCTTTTGATTTTTTGCCATAATCCCAGCGCTTGTCGCATATGTTCAGCGGAAACATATTGACGAATAGCACGTAAAGTTTTCTTATTGTCTCGCGTAGTAAAAATAAACTTACCACTTGCACGAGTGCGAATTTCAAAACGAGGTATATAGCGTCCATGAAAATAAACATCCGCTACCACGTAGGTAACCTCTTGCCACGGAATTTGGACATAATCAGAGATATTGCGCTCATTATAGAATTCAAACGCCTTATCTCCAACCATTACTTTACCGTATGTTGATAACGCACGAAACCAAGTTGCATTTGCCGTTAAATCAACTTTAGTATTTTTTGATTCAACCATTTTAAATTAAAGCACATGCAGAACGTGCAAAACAACACCGACAATAAAGATGGCAATAATGATCAAAATTGGTGAAACTTTCTTCTTTAATAGCCACATACAAAGGAAAGTGAGCAGCAGTCCGGCTAAACCAGGGATTAAACTATCCAAGTTGTTTTGCAAAGTAGTCACTTTAAACTTGGTTAGTGATAAGCCGTTGGCTTGATCTATTAAAGCTTGCTGAATTCCTTTGGCACCAGCAGGAAGTGATCCCCAGTCAATATAGCCACCCTTTTGAACTGGTGTCTTTGAAACAATCGGAGTGAACTTAATGTTAACCCAGCGTTCAATTAAGGAGCCTAAAACAAACATACCCATCATGGAGGCGCCACGAGTTACTTTTTGCAATAGACCACCAGACATATCATTGGTAATTGCCGAACCGGCCTTGTAACCAAATTCCTGTGTATACCACATAAAGGCCAATCTAATTACATTCCAAATAACGAAGAACAAAATCGGTCCTAAAACGTTACCCTGAATAGCCATTGACGCACCTAAGGCACCAACAATTGGTCTTACCGTGTACCAGAATACAGGGTCACCAACGCCAGCCAAAGGTCCCATCATTCCGACCTTAACACCTTGAATAGCTTCATCTTCAACTTTAGCACCATTAGCCTTGTCTTCCTCTAAGGCTAAAGTAACACCTAAAATTGGTGATACCAGATAAGGGTGAACGTTAAAGAATACCAGGTGTCTTTGTAAAGCAGCTGCCATATCATCCTTTTTAGGATAAAGTTTCCTTAAAGCGGGAATAAGTGAATAGGCATAACCACCGTTCTGCATTCTTTCATAGTTCCATGAAGCTTGCAAAAATTGTGAGTGCCACATAACTTTGAAGCGGTCGGCTTTAGTTAATTTTATTTTTTTATCAGCCATTATAAAATCCTCCTCTTAAATATCACTCTAATAGTCATCTATGATATCGCCGAGTGGATCGCCGGTACCGTCATTATCAGAATTTGAGCTACCGCCATTGCCACCTTTTGACTCTAAAGATAAGTACATCAGTGCTAAAGCTAAGCCAATTGCACCTAAAGCAATCAAAGTTAAATCTTTTATTGCTGCCAGAGCAAATCCGATGGCAAAGAAAGGCCAAACTTCGCGACTGGCCATCATGTTGATAACCATTGCATAACCAACAGCTACGACCATGGCACCACCGATTGACATACCATCGCTCAGCCATGCTGGCATTAAGCCCAGCCAGTATCTAACTTGTGAAGCAGGAATAGCTAACAGCAATGCAGCCGGAATAGCGATTCTCAACCCTTGTAGACAAACATCAAGCCATTGCCACATATTAATTTTACGCCAATCGCCCTTTTTAGCATCAGCATCCATAATGTGGACAATACCAGTAGAAATAGTCCGTACGATCATGGTTAAAAAGAGTCCGGCAACGGCCAAAGGCATGGCAATACCAGTAGCCATACCAATACCTTTTGTTCCTTGACCACTTTGAACCAAAATAATAGCGGAAGCTACTGAAGCCAAGGCGGCATCAGGAGCAACAGCAGCACCAATGTTAGCCCAGCCTAGGGCAATCATTTGTAAATATCCACCTAGGATAACACCTAAAACCAGATTGCCAGTTACGAGACCAATTAATGTACAAGCAACTAATGGTTGGTGAAATTCCCATTGGTCTAAGATGCCTTCCATACCTGCAAGAAAGGCAACTATGACAACTAAAATCATTTGAATAGCGTTCATTTTTTACTCCTATTCTCTTACTTGTTTTGTTCGTCAAGCAAACTTTGAGCTTTATTTAAAATAGCTTCCATATTGCCTTCTTTATCTGTTGGAACTTTACGCACATCGTACTTGACTCCCAGTTTTTCAAGTTCGTGGAAAGTATCAACATCTTCTTGATTCATAGACAATACATTATTTGCATTGACATCTCCGACTTTGTAAGACATTGAACCGACATTAACAGTCTTAATGTCAACACCTGCTTTGATTACTTTTAAAACATCTTCAGGGTTTTCAAAAAGCAATAAGGCATGTGTATTACCAAAACGGGGATCTTTAGCAATCTCTACCATTTTCTTCAACGGAACAGTATGTGCTTTGACCCCTGCAGGAGCGGCTTCACGAATCATGCTTTTACGCATTTCGTCTTTAGCTACACTATCGGAAACTACAATTACACGATCTGGGTGCATAGTCGGTATCCAGCCCGTTGCTACCTGACCATGCAAAAGACGTGAATCAATTCGCGCTAAGACAAACTTAATGTGACCATCACCAACAACTGTACCTTCAGGAATAGTTTTCTTATTAGCTGAATTAGCAGGTTGGGACTGTTTTTGAGCTGCTGCAGATTCCTGTGGCATTAAGTCCGCTGGCTTGGTTTTAATACCATCCTTTGCCGGCTCAACAATAGCAGTCGCAATCAGATGAGCAGTAGCATCAGGATTAGTCATCCTCTGCGTCAATGCTTCAACAACCATTGGTAAGTTCATACCAGTAACAATAGCCCAATTAGGATGCTTTTCAAGCAGTGCATTGGCTTGATTAAATGGCGTACCTCCCCACAAATCAACTATCAGCAAAACTTCATCTTGATTTTCAAATGAAGCAATTGCCGTTTCCATTTTGCCTCTAATATCATCTGGACCTTCATCAGGTTTCAAAATGACATGAGCAAAATTATCTTGTTCGCCAAACAGCATCTGCGCAGATTCCGCAATACCGTCAGCAAAACCACCATGGCTGGCTAAAATAATTCCTACCATGAGATTTCCTCCTTTAGATAAAACATATCCAATATTATTTTATCGTTAAAAAGGTTTGATGTCACATTCTTTAAAAATTAGCTCACGTATTTCTAATATAATAGCCATAGTCACTTAAACGTCATCAGGCACAAAAAAAGAGGACCTTTTGATCCTCTTCTCTCTTTGCTCCGGCTGTCAGACTCGAACTGACGACATCTTGATTAACAGTCAAGCGCTCTACCAACTGAGCTAAGCCGGAATAC
>NZ_JBHTMT010000009.1:0-81940 GCF_042679465.1 Lactobacillus melliventris
TGCCGTCTTACCGGACAGCGTTTATTATCTTACTAAAACAATTGACTTTTGTCAACTGCTTTTGCTTGATTTTTTTAACGCTGTCTTCGTGCTCGCGCCTTGCGGCTCATTGCCCGACGACAGTTATTAATACTAGCAAGTATTTTTCTTTTTTGCAAGTCTTTTTTGCATTTTTTTGAAATAAAAATATTTCTTCATTATATTTGAATTATTTTTGCTCAATTAATTAGCCTAGCTTCGCCGTAATCTAGTTTGAATTGTCCCACAATTTCCTTGAAATATTTGTCTCATCTATTCTTTATTTGTCAAAATTTCGTATCTTAAAAATAGCAAACGTTATCTAAACTTAATCCTTTCGTATAACCTAATTAATTTAAAAGTTTTATAATACAACTATCTTTTTAAGGAGATTAAAACTATTTTGAAACATAAAATCATTACACTAGCCACTTCCTTAGTCATGGCCGCTACACCCCTAGCTGCTGTTTCTACTACACAAGTCAAAGCAGCACCAAGCAGCACGCAGACTGAGATGTATAATTTTGTCAGAAATACCTTGCAAAAACATCATGTTCGCGGCATTGTCACCGTTGTTAAAAACGGTGTACCACAGACAATTAGCTATGGTTATGCTTGGTATGGCAAGCGTATCGGTAACGGCAATAGCCAAGTTGTCTATCCGACAGCTTCTTTGCAAAAAGTAATAACTGCGGCTATGGTAGTCCAGTTAATTAACGAAACCAAGGGCACTAATAATTCCTTCACCCAATACACCAAAATATCTCGCTGGTACCCTAACCTCAAAAATGCGGATAATATCACTGTAGGCAATCTGTTAACTCATACATCCGGCATTATGGCGACTAAAACCGAAGTAGACAGGGGCCGAAACTATTCGGAAGAAAAAGCAATTAACTGGGTAGTTAACAACATTAATTCTTCTCCATCCGACACAATAGGTAATTATCATTACAATAATAGTAATTATATTTTACTTACAGGCATTATCAGACAAATCACCGGTAGATCGTATGCGGATAATATCCAGAGCCGAATTATTGACAAGCTGAACTTGCAGAATACATATCTTTACCAAAACATTCCTAAGGGTAAAACAGACCCTATTTCATACTATTCAAACGGTGGTAAAAATTATCAGCAAGCCGCTTATCTTAAAAAGAGTTTAGTCTCACAG
Organism: Lactobacillus melliventris; assembly: GCF_042679465.1. NCBI lineage: Bacteria > Bacillati > Bacillota > Bacilli > Lactobacillales > Lactobacillaceae > Lactobacillus > Lactobacillus melliventris. The sequence continues at coordinate 1,196 of NZ_JBHTMT010000009.1, forward strand.
ATTCCAGGTGCCGGCAATCTATTTACTACAACAGAAGAATATTACAAAATGCAAGTTGCTTTAACAGATGGCTCTATTCTTAGTAAAAACGATTTTTATTATCTAACACACTTAAAAAGCAAGGTAGTTAATTATTCGGGCGGACTTTATTTATATAATAACGATAATATTAAAAACGCCTATGGGAGTTTTAAAGAGGTTCATTTTGGTACCTGGATGCAGCTAACTGCAGATAATCAAAACGGTATTGTAATGTTTTTAAATCAAACTGATGATAATGAAAATGACCAAAAAGATGTAGGCTACGAAATATTGCAGCACATCAAGCCTAATACTTTTGTAGCGCGTTAATTTGATTTAGCTTAACTTCTAAAATCATTTAATATGATGAATTCGGTTTAAAACAAATAAGAGTTAGGAGAATATCCTAACTCTTATTTTTTACTTGTAATATTTATTAAAAGTTACTCTTTTTGACGTATTGGTTTTTCCCTACGATATAGTATAGCTTCCGGTGGATCTTAACAGCTGCGCCATAAAGTTTCATTTATCTTGATTATTTTTAATATTTAAAAGTTAAAATTATTTTTCACGTTTCTTTTTGATTTTGTCATACAGATACATCGTATCAGAGATAGCGAAATAGACAAGTGTAATAAAAAATGCAACTGTAGCAATTTTAAGAGCCAAACTAAAATTAGTTAATGCTGTCCACATTAAAAAGACTACATATAGAGCCGCAATTGGTAAAACAACTCGATTAATTCGATGTTCTTGACGCATAGCATGAATTGCTTTATTTTGATCTGCATCTTTAAGGTTACGTTCTGCCATTTTGTTACCTCCTTTTTATGGCCTACTTATTTAAATTTTATGCTATTTTAACATAATATTGGTAAAATAGCTAATTTTATTAATATTTATTTAATATTTTTTATCTGTGTTATCAAGCAAAAATTCTAGAATGGCGACTCTTGAAGCGTTACAGCTAACAGAAAAAGTCTAAGAAAATTAATTCTTAGACTTTTTATTATTCATCAAATAATAACTCATACATTTTGGTACTCAATGGCTTTTCTAATAATAAATTCATCCCTACCGCTACTTTTTTCTTCGGCCCTAGCAATTCTTCTTTGACCGTATCTTTTTGAATATCTACCTGTCCTAAATAGTAAAACTGCTTGCCAATAGCATCACTCTTCTTAACAAAAAGCAACAGCTTCATTTGCGGCGTATTAAGCAATCTCTGCACCTCATCTGATTCTAGATGACGTGGCGATCGCGTATACCAGCGCAAACAGCGGCCGTCTTCTAGCGTATTATGGTATAAAGCATTGCGCTTTTTCTTTGAATCTTTTTGATAAGTGATAAAAATAGGAGTTTCATGTTCGTCCACACGGTAGCCATACATTGGTGCAGAAACATCTAAAGGCCAATTGAGCAACCGACAAGCATCTTTACGATCGTATTGCTCGTAAAGAGTGAATTGCTTTTGATTATCATATTTTTGATTCATTGCCAAACCGGTTTTAATCACATCAACAAACAATTTTTTAAAAGTATTATTTTGCTGAAGAGACTGCGTCAATTGCGGTGCTAATGCATAATCCAGTAAATCAGCTTTAACCACAAGCGGCTGGCCACCATATTGTTCTTTTTTGGTTGTCTTGCCCTGCTTAATGTCAAAAAAGCTTAATGAAAGAATGTCTTCAACTGAAGTTAACACTTTTTCATTAACATAAGCACCATAATCATACAATTTTTTTTCAAATTCTTCCTGACTAACCTGCTCTTTTTCTAAAAGTAGCTTTAAAAGCAGCAGTTCATGTGGCCTTTTGCCATTCAATAATTCTTTAGTAACAAAAGATAAAACCGCACTCTCATAACCATTCAATTTTACAGGCTCACCCATCTTGACCAGAAACTCGCCATAATGCCCAAGACTATGATTATTCGCGAAGACCATTGGTGAAGTTGAACCGTAATGATAAAAATCAAATAGCAAGGGTGGACGACCTATTTTTTCAGCTAATTCTTGGTAAGACTGCCGCAATTCTTTAATGCTGTCTAATTTAATCTTATCTAGCGAAGCCAAAATTTTGGCAGAAGCAATTTGGCTAAAGTTAATCGTTGAAACATCAATAAAGCTCGGGAGCACACTTTCTTCACGTGCCCTATCTTGTGAACGACTGTCATCCTGATTCAAAGCAATCGGAATTAAATAGTTATTTTTATAGTTACCAATAAAGTCAATGACCGTGACATAATCTTTGCCCGGATATTTACGTAAGCCCCGACCTAGCTGCTGGATAAAAACAATACTGGACTGCGTATTCCGCAACATAATAATCTGATTTAAAGCTGGAATATCAACTCCTTCATTAAAGAGATCAACGGTAATGATGTAATCAATTTTACCTTGTTCCAGCTGCCTGACCACTTGCAGTCTTCTTTTTTCACTGTCTTCATTGGTTAAGGCTACTGCCGGATGCTTGCGCTCTGAAAAAGCCTGTGCTAATTCGCGTGCTTCTTCTTGGCGGCTGCAAAAGACCAGTCCTTTAGCTTGAGAGCCACAGTAGCCGTAATAGTCCAGCTGTTTTAAGACATAGTCAACCCGCTCTGGCGCCAGTAATCTGCGCAAGTTGGCGGTCTCATCAATGCTTGCACCAGCAGCTTCATAGTCCGCAACTCCCACATAATGAAAAGGAGCCAGCATTTTTTCTTCTAACGCTTCCCGCAAGCGGATTTCATAAGCTAGATTATAATCAAACAATCTATAGACATCCTGATCGTCCATTCTTTCTGGCGTGGCAGTCATCCCCAGCCAAAACTGCGGCTTAAACTTGGCAAAAATTCTCTGGTAACTTGGTGCGGCTGCTCTATGAGCCTCATCAATCAGAATATAGTCAAAGGCTGTTGCACTTAGGCTGGCAAGGATATCCGGCTGACTTAAAGTCTGCACGGTCGCAAAAACATATTTGCGCTCAAGCTGGTGCTTATGTCCGGTTAACAAGCCATAATCGGCTAACTTCCCGCCAATTACCTGGTAAAAACTTTTTAAAGCTTTTTTGGCAATTTGTTCACGATGAACTACATAAAGAAACTTATGCGGTTTAAAATCTTTAACCGCAAAAGCTCCTAAATACGTTTTCCCAGTTCCAGTTGCTGAAACTACCAGGCCGCGTTTTTGACCATCTGCAACTAGTCCTTTTAGTTCATGCAGTGCTTCCTGCTGCATCTTATTTGGCACAATTTTAGCTATTTCATTAATATGAATCTGAGACTGCACCTGTGGCTTTACCCAATTTTGTTCATATTCTCTTATCCAGCTTGCGGATAATGGCATGCTCGTCTTTTTTAATTCATGCAACTGTTTAGCAATTTGTGTTGTCAGTGTCGCATTATTCTTTGAACTAATTTTCAAAGCCCATTCATAATTACTTAAAAGTGCCGCACGGGTAAAATTAGCACTGCCAATAACCAAAGTTTGCCAGTCATCATGGTCAAAGAGATAACCCTTAGCGTGAAAACCTGCTTGCGGCGTAATCTTTACCGTTAAGTTGCTAATCTTCATTAATTCCCGAAAGACTTTGGGGTTGTTAAATCCTAGATAGTCGCCTGTAATTAACGTACCCGTAACGTTTCTTTTAGCCAAATCAGCCATGACTACTTTAAAGGGAACGAGCATATCCTGCGTCACAAAAGCCACTGCCCAGGTAAAAGTGTTGCAACTGAGCAGCTCTTGCCGCAAAGTCAGCCAAATGTTTTCCTGTTTATTATTTTGCAGGAGCTTTGGTCCTAATACTTCATGTCCCGGATAACTGGGATCATACAGACCATTAAGAATGGCGTCTTGCAAGGGCTCATTCATACTCATCACCTCAAAATTATTTTACACAAAAGAAAAAGAAACCCAACCTGATGTGACCCTTAATTTGTCCTAATTTTAGGGATCACATCAACCCTTTGGCTCTCTTTTGTTAGCTATTTATAAGTCTATTTCTAATAAAATTGGGCAATGATCAGCGCGCGCTCCAGTGTCCATCATTTCAGAACGCTCGACCTTGTCAGCAACTCTATTGCTTGTCAGCCAGTAATCAATTCTCCAGCCTGAGTTGTTTGCTTTGGCAGTTCTTACCCTTTGAGCCCACCAAGAATAGACCCCTTCAACGTTGCCGTGAAGTTTTCTAAAAGTATCCGTAAAACCGGCTTTAAGCATTTTGGTAAAATCTGCCCGTTCTTCATCAGTAAAACCAGCAGAATGATGGTTAGTATCAGGGTGCTTCAGGTCGATTTCATGGTGCGCACAATTATAATCACCACTAGCCAAGACCGGTTTTTCTTGATCTAGTTGTTGCAAATATGCGATGTATTTTTCATCCCACACTTGCCGGTCATCTAGGCGCTTAAGGCCATTACCAGAATTGGGGGTATATACTTGTGTGACAAAATACTCAGGAAACTCTAAAGTAATGATTCTGCCTTCGTGATCCATTGGCTCTGGTGCTCCAATAATAGGATAAGTTACTTTAGGCTTAAGTTCTTTTTTATATAAAAACATAGTTCCGGCATAACCTTTACGAGCTGGTTCTTCTGATGAACGCCAGACTATATCATATTCAGGGAACTCTTTAGTTAATATTTCCACATGTTTTTTAGTAGGACCCGTGGAGCGTAATTTTGTTTCTTGAATGGCAACAATATCTGCATTTTGGGCATGTATTTTTTCTAAAACCTTACGTGTCTCCACTGCACGTGAGGAAGTTCCGGTCAAAGCAGCATTTAGTGAGTCGATATTCCACGAAATTAAGATCATATTCTTCTCCTTATTATTCATTTCTTTCATTATATAGTTTTTTCACGGGGACTCAAAATTTCAGTAATTTTACCAGTATTATTTTGACATAAAATTTAATCTGATTTGCTCAAAAATGCTGTTATTTTTTTCACGACCTCAGCAAAAAAATTCGTAATTTTTTTAATATTGCTTAATCCCTTGATACACAATATTGTAAGCGATTACTACTGCGGCGCGGTTTTTGCAAAAATTTATTTTTCACAATTTTATATTTTTAAATCATTTTAGGCAAGTGTATAATAGCACAAGAGATAACAATAATAATCTTTGGAGGTTAGATTTTATGACTAAAATTTATGCTTATGCCATTCGTAAAGATGAGGAACCATATGTACATGAATGGAAGGAAGCTCACAAGGATGTTGAGGTTGATTACACTGATCAACTTCTTACCCCTGAAACAGCTGAATTAGCTAAAGGTGCTGATGGTGTCGTAACTTACCAGCAACTCGATTATAAAGCTGATACAATTGAAGCTTTGGATAAATTAGGTATTCATAACTGGTCAATCCGTAACGTTGGTATTGACAATATCGACCTAAAGAAAGCTAAAGAATTAGGCTTCAAGATAACTAATGTTCCTGTTTATTCACCAGATGCCATTGCTGAACATGCTGCCATTCAGGCTGCCAGAGTTCTACGTCAAGATAAGGCAATGGACGAAAAAATCGCTAAGCATGATCTTCGCTGGGCACCTACAATTGGTCGCGAAGTACGTGACCAAACAGTTGGTGTTGTTGGTACTGGTCATATTGGTCAAGTATTCATGAGAATTATGGAAGGCTTTGGCGCTAAAGTTATTGCCTACGATATTTTCAAGAACCCAGAATTGGAAAAGAAGGGCTACTACGTTGACGACTTAGATGAGCTTTACGCTAAGGCTGACGTTATTTCACTTCACGTTCCTGATACTCCAGAAAATGTTCACATGATTAACGATGATTCAATCAAGAAGATGAAGGACGGCGTTGTGATCGTCAACGTTTCTCGTGGACCATTAGTTGATACAGATGCAGTTGTGCGCGGTCTTGATTCAGGCAAGATTTTTGGCTTCGTAATGGATACTTACGAAAACGAAGTTGGTATTTTCAACAGTGACTTTAGTGGCAAAGAATTTCCTGACAAGCGTCTGGCTGACTTAATTGCACGGCCAAATGTTTTGGTTACACCACACACAGCCTTCTACACTACTCACGCTGTACGCAACATGGTCGTTAAGGCCTTTGACAACAACTTGAAGTTAATTAAGGGTGAAAAAGCTGATACTCCAGTTGATTTAAATAAAGAGTTTTAATTTCTACACTTATTTCCCTTCTTAAATACACTTTTAACATTTCAAATAATACAAAAAGACACCAGATAAAATTATCTGATGTCTTTTTTAGGCTAAATTTAATTGACAGAAGCATTAACAGCTTGAATTAATGCGTTTCTAAAGCCCATTTCTTCCAGTTTGGTGACGCCTCTGATGGTTGAACCGCCTGGCGTAGTGACTTCATCTTTTAATTCTTCAGGCAGCTTCTTGCTAGCTAATGCTAATTTACTGGTACCCAAAAGCATTTGGTTAACTATTTCGTATGATTCTGCCCGCTTAACGCCATTTTGTACAGCGGCATCACTAAGAGCCGCAACCATCAAGTCAACGTAAGCAGGTGTGCAACCGGCTATCGTACCATAGATACCCAGTAAATTTTCGGGTACGACATATACTGCTCCCATTTGAGTAAAAATCTTTTTCACAGCAGCGATTATTTCCGGCTTTTCATCTGGCAGAAAACTAATAACAGTAATTCCAGCACCAACTTGAACCGGTGTATTGGGTACAACTTTGGCAAAGGTAGTGCCTTGCGGAAGATTTTCATTAATCTGCGTCAGGTCACCGCCACCAGTTGACAAAATTATGCCATGATATTTTTGGCCTAAATTTTTGATGATGGTTGCAGTAATTGAACCGCCCACTGCAACTACCACTGCTTGACAATCCTTAAAATCATCATAATTATTAATCAAGGTTAAGTGCAGCTTAGCTGCAAGTTTTTGCGCTGTATGGTGCTGTCCGCCGTCAAAAACATAGATATCTTCACTGGGATTTTTAGCATTTAACAAGCCCTTAATAATTGCGGCGCCAATCTTACCAGCCCCAATAAAGCCAATTTTCATCACTTATTCACCTTTTAAAAATCCGTCTGATCTGGATCGTTTGCTAACTTACCTGCTCCATGCAAACCATCAAGTTTAGCCATATCTTCTTCAGATATAGTAAAGTCAAAGACTTGTAAGTTGGATTCAAGACGCTCGCGGTGAACCGATTTTGGTAATGGAACAAAGCCATGTTGCAACGACCAGCGTAACAGGACTTGTGCTGGACTTTTATCATAGTGTTGGGCTACAGAAACTACTGTTTCGTTGGCAAATAAATCTCCTCTGCCTAGTGGTGAGTAAGCTTCACTGAGAATACCCAGCTCTTTGTTATAAGCTGTTACGTCTTCCTCCATATCACTAGGATTCAAGTAAATTTGATTTACAGCCGGACGAATTTTGGCAGTTTTCAGTAGTTCAGCCAAATGCTTGCGTCTAAAATTAGAGACCCCAATTGCACGAATTTTTCCTGCCTGCACTGCCTCTTCCATTGCCTGCCAGCTCTCCGCATTTAATTCAGCCCAGTGATCACGTACAGGAGCCGGATTAGGCCAATGGATTAGATACAAATCAAGATAATCCAAGTCTAACTTAGTCAAGCTTTCGTCAATGGCAGCTTTAGTTTTTTGATAGCCGTGGTGGTCGTTCCACAACTTAGTGGTCACAAACAAATCATGTCTGTTCACTCCACTTACTTTGATCCCCCGACCAATACTTTCTTCGTTACCATATGCGGCAGCAGTATCAATTAGCCGGTAGCCCAGATCTAGTGCATTCTCAACGGTTTTTTGAGCAACTTCACCGTCAGGAGTTTGCCAGGTTCCCAGTCCGATAACCGGTATTTTGACGCCATTATTTAGTTCATAAGTATCATTTAAAGAATGAATTTTGCTAGTCATAATTTTTCACCTCTCCCATCATTATACCGGATTGAACTATACTTCTACAGTAAAAGATAGCAGTTATTGCGGTTGTTTTTGGAAGTCGCTTTTAAGTAAAGCTACAAATTCAGGATAGGTAGTTACTTCGTATAACGGATGCAAGTTCATCGTATTTTTCCGTTTCCGGTGGTTATACCAAATACTGTCAAAGCCATATTTTTCTGCACCTAGTATGTCTGACTGCAAACCGTCACCAAAGAAAACTGTTTGTTCCGGGCCGATTTTAGTATGAGCAAAAAAGTAATCAAAGATACGGGTATCAGGTTTAGCAAATCCTGCTTCTTCTGATGTCACAATCAACGAAAAATAATTAGCGATTCCGGCTAATTGTAGCCGATGTCTTTGCATATATGCTTCGCCATTGCTTAAAATAGTCAATGCATAATTTTGTTTTTTGGCATAGCGTAAAGTATCAACTACACCCGGAAGCAGTTTGTGAGCTTCACTAAAATAAGAGCGGTATTCGTTCATTACTGCTAAGCCGTCAATTTCAATCCCGAATTTAGCCTGAATAAAATTGGCAAAAGCTATTTTACTCAGCTGCTCATAGTCGATCTTGCCCTGCTCAAGCTCACGCCACAGACCTTGATTATATGCATGATAGTCCCGCTGCAGCTCATCAGTTAACGGCCATTGGTGCGCTTTAAAAAGACTCTGCAGAGCAAAACTTTCTGTAGCAGCAAAGTCAATTAAAGTATCATCAACATCAAAAATTATTTGTTTATAACGCAAGCATGTTCTTCCTCTCCAACTATTCCTCAGAATATAACACGTATTCACTAAAAATTAGTGTGGAGATTCATTATAACAATATTTCACAGATAAAGAACAAAATTAACTATTTTTAAATTTTGGGTTACATTGCTACTGTAATTTCACAAAATCAGCTATAATATCCTTTAATTTTAGCAAAAGGGGTGATTGGGCATGTTTACACTATTATTGGTTTTGTTTCTCATTTGGCTTTTTATCAAAATGGGTCTTGGCTTTTTTAAAATTCTATTTTTCCTTCTGACCTGTGCTCTGACCTTCTTTTTCTTTGTTCAATTACTGATTCCGGTAGCTGTTTTTCTGGGAGTCATTTTTCTCATATTTACCCTAGTTAGACGCTAGTTTATCCCCAAAATTAAACATATATTCAAGCATAATAAGTGTCATTTATAACTTATTATGCTTTTTTATATCTGCGAATGCTATATGATTTTTTATTAACCTCGATAACTTACTCGCACATCACGTTATGACTTTTTCTTGTGTCCCAAAGCAAATCTTTCTCTCACAAGTACAAGATATTGTGGTATAGTTCTATTGAACACCATAGATAATGTGTCTGTGGAACAATAATCAATTTTAAGGAGTGACTTTGAATATGAAAAATACGAGCATAACGTTGGATCAGGGTTACATTGATCAAGTGAAACAAAATGTCACCCCCCATTGGGGAGAACTAGGCTGGGTTACTTATAAACGGACCTATGCCAGGTGGCTTCCTGAAAAAAATCGTTCCGAAAATTGGGACGAAACGGTTAAACGCGTAATTGAGGGCAACATTAACCTTGATCCTCGACTCAAAGGCACTCCTTCAAAAGAAGTAGTCGCTGAACTAACAAACGAAGCCAAGGATTTATTTAAACTAGTTTACGGTTTAGGAGCAACACCTTCTGGACGTAATTTGTGGGTTTCCGGCACCGACTACCAAAAGCGCAATGGTGACTCGTTAAATAATTGCTGGTTTATTGCTATTCGGCCGCAAAAATACGGTGATAGCCATATAGTTCCCGACTATTTAGGTCAAACGCAAGAAGCAGTTTCAATGCCTTTTTCATTTCTTTTTGACGAATCAATGAAAGGTGGCGGCGTTGGCTTTTCTGTTGTCCAAGACAATATTAAAAAGATTCCTACAGTTGATAATAAAATTGATTTAACGGTTGTAATTGATAAAAAGAGTGCTTCATACGCTGATTCAGTTAAACTTGGTGCAACGGATAAAGATGAGTGGGCCAAGCAAAGCAAGGACAAATCAGATTACGTTTATTACAATTTGCCTGATACTCGTGAAGGTTGGGTTTTAGCTAATGCCCGTTTAATCGACATGCACTTCAATCAAACTAATCCCGAGAATAAGACCAAGCTGGTACTTGACATCAGCAGAATTCGTCCTTACGGAGCTAAAATTCACGGCTTTGGCGGTACCGCTTCTGGTCCTATGCCCTTAGTGGAAATGTTTTTCGATATTAACAACATTATTAACAACCGGGCTGACGGCAACTTAACTTCTGTTGATTGTACAGATATCTGCAACCTGATTGGTAAAACAGTCGTTGCTGGTAATGTAAGAAGGTCAGCGGAACTAGCTTTAGGTACAAGCACCGACCAAAACTTTATCACTATGAAACAAGATAAAGACAAACTTTACCACCACCGTTGGGCCTCAAACAACAGTGTAGCCATTGATTCTAACTTTGATGAATATGAACCAATCGCAAACGGTATTAGAGAAAATGGTGAACCGGGAATAGTTAACCTGGATCTATCTCGTAATTATGGCCGGATCATTGACGGTTATCAAAAAGATATTGACGGTGATGTTGAAGGTACTAACCCTTGTGGAGAAATTTCCTTGGGTAATGGTGAACCATGCAACCTGTTTGAAGTATTCCCGTATATTGCCGAACAAGAAAACTGGGATTTAAAAGATGTTTTCAGATTGGCAACTCGCTTTGCTAAACGAGTAACCTTTAGTGACTACGACTGGGAAATATCCCGCAACATCATTTCCAAGAACAGGAGAATTGGTGTTTCAATGTCAGGCATTCAGGACTGGCTCTTAAATGATTTAGGTCACCGCGTTGTTACCGGCTTTGAAGACAGCGTTGATGAAGAAACCGGTGAAAAAATCAAGAAGCCAATTTACGATCCTCAAGGAATTAAAATGGTCACTTCCGCTTACCAAGCTGTCGTTGATGCTGATAAAGAATACAGCAAGACCTTAAATTGCAACGAGTCGATTAAACATACTACTGTTAAGCCTTCAGGTACTGTCGCCAAATTAGCTGGAGCTTCTGAAGGGATGCACTTCCACTATGCTGGCTATCTCATTCAACGGATTCGCTTCCAAGCTTCAGATCCACTGCTTAAAGCGCTCGATGCCTGTGGTTACTACTCAGAACCAGATATCTACTCACCAAACACAACTTGTGTTGAATTTCCATTGCGTGCAGCTCACGCCGACAGCAAGAACTTTGCCTCAGCTGGCACGGTTTCAATTGAAGAACAGTTTGCAACACAAGCATTCCTGCAAACTTACTGGTCAGATAACGCAGTCAGTTGTACGGTTACCTTCCAAAGCGATGAAGGGGACAAGATTACACCACTGTTTAAACAATACCGGCATGTGATTAAGTCAACTTCTTTATTGCCATATTATGGTGGCTCACTGAAACAAGCGCCAAAAGAACCTATTGACAAAGAAAAATATGAAGAAAGAAAAGCTGAGATCACCGGTGATGTTGCTCAAGTATTTGCCGAGCAAAACGATGATCAAAAAGATTTGGAGTTAGTCGATCAAACCGACTGTGAATCTGGTGCATGTCCTGTTAAATAAATTAAGTAGGCGAAATTTTAGTCATGAAAAAAAGTAAATTACCAGTAATTGCCAGCGTTGCCGCTATTTTTGCCTTTAGCCTATCTGGTTGTCAGAACAACCAGACAAAGCCAAAACCTAAGACAAATAATAATATTGCCGTTAGCTATGTTTTAGCTGCTAAAAATGATACTGAAAAAAAGACAGTTAAAGTGCCGCAAAAATCTACTGTAATGACCGGTTTGAAAAAGGCGTGGAAAGTTGACAGTAATAAAGGCTTTATCACGGCAATTGACGGTAAAAAGCAAAATGCTAAAAAGAAAATTTACTGGACTTACACTATCAATGGCAAATACGCTACCAAGGGTGCTAACCAGCAAAAAGTCGCAAATAAAGACAAAGTTAAGTTTACTTTAGCCAAAATGAAGTAAAACTATTGGCCGTGCAAGTGACTAAGTACGAACTATTTTAGTGCTTGCACAAAAATATTAATAGATTGGGAGTTTATATATGAAAAGAAGCAAATTATCAGTTTTGACCGGAATAGCCACCATTTTTACCTTTACCTTTGCAGGCTATGAAACAACTCAAAATGTCCAACAGGTTGATGCCAGCAGTAAGATCAAAGTTACTTACACTCTAAAAGTACATAATAAGACCTACAAGAAGAAGACTATTAAATTGCCAAAGCATTCAACTGTAATGCGTGGTTTAAAAAAATGCTGGAAAATAAAGAGTGACCATGGACTTATTACTTCAATAGCTGGTAAGAGCCAAAATCCAAGTAAAAAAATCTATTGGACTTACAAAATAAATGGTAAGTTCGCTCAAAAAGGTGCCGCAATCCAAAAATTGGCAAATAAAGATAAGGTTAAGTTTACTTTAGCAAAAGTTAATTTCTAATTTGTTATGGCACGTAATTCAACTAAGAAATTAGCATTACTAGCGATTTTAACAGCCATGTGCGTAGCGCTGAGAATTTTTAAAATAATTCCTGTGCCTAATGTCCAGCCGGTAACCGATATTTTAATGATTGTAACGTTGAATATCGGCTTCGGCTTTGGCTTTGCCTTAGCTCTTTTAACCATGGTGGTCTCCAACATTTACTTAGGCTTTGGCATTTGGACTGTGGCGCAAGTTTTAGCCTTTGGCGGCTGCGTCTTAACCGTTGCTTTGCTGGATAAATTCACGCCATTGAAAAAGCATTTTACTTTGCAACTGATTCTCGCCGTTTTTCTCGGTTGGGAATATGGCTGTTTTGTCGACTTTGGTATGTCTATTTTCGGCGGCTTTAACGCATTCTTGGCCTACTGGGCTGGTAGTTTAGTCTTTGATACCTACCACGCCATTGGTAATTTGGTATTCTACCCGATTCTCTACAAGCCACTGAATATTGCGCTTGATCATTACAAACGGAGGCTTTTATGACGATTAAAATTTATACTAAGGTAGGCGATCAAGGCTTTACCAAACAGGTTACCGGTAAAATGGTTCCTAAATATGACCTGCAAATTGTTGCTGTCGGTGATATTGATGAACTTGATTCATACCTCGGTGTCGTAATTGCCAATTTGTCTGCTAAATGCCAAGAATTGCATGATCCTATCCAAAACTTACAGCGGGACTTATATGAACTAGAAAGCGATATTGTTGTCAAAAGGCACGAAGAGATTACACCTGAAACAGTAACCAAGCTAGAAAAGGAAATCGACGAACTTAATAAGAAAATACCCCAAACAACCCATTTCATTTTGCCTGGCGGTTCGGTTACGGCAACTCATTTACATTATGCTCGGACAGTTGCCAGACGCGCTGAACGTTCCATGGTTAAATTAAACGCCGAAGAGCAAAAGTTAGCTCCTGCTTGTTTAAAGTATATCAACCGCTTATCAGATTACCTTTTCATTCTAGCGCGCTATGCCAACGTACTGGATGGCGTTCCTGAAGTCAAAAGTAAAATCAAATAAGTTTATTAGCATTTAAAAAAGTGAAGTAGTTCCAACCAAGAATTACTCCACTTTTTCTTTATCTTAAATTAGTATTTTACTGCCACCAGAGTTTAATTAAACCTTGTGTGCCCAAATCACCTAAGTGCTTTTCATCAACAAGTATCTCATATAACTTCTTAGCTTCTGCAGTAGCCGGCAAGTCAATTTTCATTTCTTTTGCTGTCTCTAAAGCAATGCGCAAGTCTTTCAAAAAATGCTTACTGAAAAAGCCTGGAGTATAATCACCCTTTAAGACGCGCGGACCGTAGTTACTTAAACTCCAGTTAGCAGCACTACCAGCACCAACAGTTTTAAGGACGGCTTCAAGATCAAGGCCGGCCTTTTTGGCATAAACCAGCATTTCTGTCATGCCAGTCATAGTGCCTGCAATCATGATCTGGTTAGCCATTTTAGTATTCTGTCCCGCACCAGCTGGTCCAAAATAGTGAACTTGCTTACCGAAATCCTTAAAAATAGGTTCCAAGTTTTGGTATGCGGACTCATCACCGCCAACCATGATGGTCAGTGTACCGTTTTTTGCTCCGAGGTCACCGCCTGAAACGGGAGCATCAAGGACTTTTGCACCCTGCTTTTCACCCGCAGCAAATATTTTTTGCGCTAAAGCCGGCTTGGAAGTGGTCATGTCTACCAGATTTTTACCCTTAACTTCAGCTTGTAAAATACCGTTATCGCCGAAATAAACTTGCTCAACATCAGTTGGAAAACCAACAATCGTGAAAATGGTATCAGTTTGTTCAACTACAGCTTTAGGATTTTCGCACCAAGTAGCACCTTTTGCAACCAGATTATCGGTCTTACTCTTTGTCCTGTTATAGACCCACAGTTTGTGACCAGCTTTTAATAAGTTAAGGCAAATTGCGTTACCCATTACGCCAGTGCCAATAAAACCTATTTTCATCATCAACATCTCCCTTATTAAAACGTTTTCTAAACAATTTAATCATACCACTAACTTATCTTTAATAAGCAGGTATTTAGATTTTGATTAATAAATAGTTCTGCCTGTCCACCATATTCCAGCATCCCTAATAAAGTAAAATTCTTGATGGCCCACTTGCACTTAGATATGCACTCTGATTTATGCACAAAATGATATTTGATTATATTTTCCAATAATACTAATACAGTTTGATAAAAAAAAGTTTAGGCCTCATTTTAATGCTTTAGCAGCTTTAACAAAATGCCGCGCTTCCTTATAAGCCTGTTGTTCAATGCAGATCATTAAGAGATTGTAAATTACTCTTAATAATTCTTCTTGCTGGCGCAGCCTTGAAGCGCCCTTTAATTTTTTAACTATTTTTTACCTATTAGCAAATTGCTTTTCAAATCATAAATCAGGATTAAATCAATTATAAACGCACCTGTAATTATAGTTTAAACGGTGCCATATCATTTTTAACTAAAAAATTAGGTTACTATTTGACTTAACCTTAACTTTAAGTACTACAATTTTGATAATTATAAAATTTATCCTGCTGAACATAGCAATTTATATAAATGTCAGCTCGTTACCACAATAAAGTATTTTATAATTATAATTAATAAATATGAAACAAATTAGTGCAGGGAGGCACTTTTATATGAACAAACATGAAGATTTCTTATTAAACCAAATTGCCGGACCCCAGGATCTTAAAAAATTAAGCATCCCTGAAATGGAAAAATTAGCCCAGGAAATCAGAACATTAATCTTAGAAAAAGATGCGGCTGAAGGAGGGCATCTTGGTCCCGACTTAGGAATTGTGGAGGCCACAATTGCCTACCATTATGTCTTTAATGCACCCGAAGACAAAATTATTTGGGACGTTTCGCACCAAACATATCCCCATAAAATGTTAACTGGACGGGCACAGGCCTGGCTTGATCCCGACCACTATGAAGATGTCACTCCGTATTCTAATCCGGACGAAAGTCCTTATGATTACTATTCAATCGGCCATACTTCAACCTCTATTGCGCTAGCAACAGGTATGGCTAAGGCCCGCGATTTAATGGGCAAGCATGAAAACATCATGGCTTTAATTGGTGATGGTTCGATGACTGGCGGTTTGGCTTTTGAAGGCTTAAACAATGCTGCAATTGAAAAACATAACTTGGTAGTTGTAATTAATGATAATCAATGGTCAATTGATGAAAATGTTGGCGGCTTAGTGACTGCTCTAAAGAAATTACGTGATTCAAACGGCCAGACTGCCGAAAATCCGTTTACAGCTATGGGCTTTGATTACCGCTATGTCGCAGACGGTAATAACCTGACTGATATGATTGCCGCTTTTAAAGCAGTTAAAGACGTTGACCACCCAATTTTATTACACATTAATACGCTTAAGGGCAAGGGCTATGAGCCCGCAGTTTCTGATGAAGAGGCTCACCACTGGGTATCACCGTTTAATTTACAAAATGATCAACCACTTGCTCCAAAAAGTCAGGAGCCTACCCCTAATTCAGTGGCGCTTGACGTGATTAAGGATGAGATTAAAGCAGGAAAAAGCGTCATGGCGATAGATGCAGCCATTCCGGGTGTCTTTGACCTGGAAGAGTTCAAAAAAGAATTTCCCGATCATTACACGGACGTGGGTATTGCTGAACAAGAGTCTGTTGCTTTTGCCACGGGGTTTGCCAAAGAAGGTGGCATTCCGGTTCTAATGGAAAATTCTACTTTCTTACAGCGTGCTTTTGACCAACTTTCTCACGATACGGCTGCCAACGACCTGCCAGTTGTAATGCTAGTAGCTGGCGGGCGAATTTCTAACCAATCAAAAACGCACTTGGGAATCTTTGACCAAGTAATGGTTTCTAACTTACCTAATTGGATTTATCTTGCTCCTACTACACTAGAAGAAGAAAAAGCAATGATTAAGTGGGCCATTAAACAAAGAAAACACCCCGTTGCTATTAAAATGCCGGCTAATGTGCCAGATGCAGACGAACAAACTGTAGCAACCAACTACTCAGAAATTAAATATCGGGTTAAACCAGGTAAAGATGTAGCAGTTTTGGCACTAGGAGATTTTTATCAATTAGGTAAAGACGTGGCACATAAGTTAGGAGCTACCCTAGTCAATCCACTCTCTGCCAATATTTTAGATAAACAAGCACTGGACCGGTTAGCAGACAATCATCAAGTAATTGTTACGCTTGAGGATAATTCGTTAGATGGTGGCTTCGGGCAAAAAGTGGCTTCTTATCTGGGCAAAGAAAAAGTTAAGGTGCTCAATTACGGCCAAAAGCGCGTTTATACCGATCAAACTCCAGTTAAAGAAATTTACCAGCAAAATCATTTAACTACTGCTCAAATTGTGGCGGATGTACAGCAGCTTTTATAATTGCAAACTATGGCTGCAAGGAGTTTTAATAATGACTAAAAAACATAAAACTATCATAGCAGGCACATTGCTATTAGTGTTATTGCTACTTGCGGTTTACATCTTCAAAAACAACTACCAGAAAGAAAATGGTGCCAGCATTCGCATCGCTACGCCGACACTTTTTGTACACGGCTGGGGCAGCAGTTACCACGCTGAAGAAAGTATGGTGGCTTATGCCCAAAAAAGTCATGCTACTAATTCTGTCATACGCGCTGATGTTAGTCCTGCCGGTAAAGTTACTTTACTAGGGACAATTAAAAAACGGGCCAAGAACCCGATAGTTGAAGTCAACCTCCAAAATAACAAGAGCATTTTTGCCGGATTAAGTAATCAAACTTCTGCCATGAACAAAAGCAGCAATTATATTAAAGATGTAATCACTACACTGCAAAAAAGATACCGTTTTAACCGCATTAATTTAGTAGGTCACTCTATGGGTAATTTACAGATTGCTTACTACCTACGCAATAATGCCACTAATGCGCACATGCCTCACTTAAATAAACAGGTTTCGATTGCTGGTCATTATAATGGCTATGTTGGAGAACAAGGAGCACCAAATAAAACCGTCTTAAACCGGGCTGGCAAACCCAGACAGATGAGCACGGGGTACCGCACACTTTTAAATTTAAGAAAAAAATTTCCTCAAAAAGCTGCAGTTTTAAATATCTATGGTGATATGGGGTCTGGCAGTGATGGTGATGTCACCGTTAACTCTGCCCGTTCTTACCGTTACTTAGTCAGTAAACGCGCCCGTTCATATCAAGAAAAAGAAATCAGAGGTCCTCGCGCCCAACATAGTAAATTACATGAAAACACACAAGTTGACCGTTTGCTAGTTAACTTTCTCTGGTAATTAGCTTACTGTATTTTACCTTGATCGTATAAACTTATTTTGTTTTTTAACCGCGCAATGGTAACTTGAATATTTTGATCTTGCTTTTCTAGCCTATGCAATTCTTTGACTAAAATTTGCCGTCTGGGTTTCTTAGTATCACTGCCCTGCTGCATCAATTTAGTATATTCCAGCAAATCATTTACCGGAATTTTCACTTGACGCATGCACTTAATAAAACTAATCCAAGTAAGATCTTTTTCTTCGTAGTTTCTGACGCCATGTTCCTTCTTTATCGCAGGTATTAAGCCCATCTTTTCATAGTATCTGAGAGTTACAGGAGTCAAATCTACTTTTTCAGCCACTTCCGATATTTTCATTATTGTTCCTCTTTCTGATAGACCTAAACTTAGATCTAAGTTTAAGCATTAGCTAAAAAAATATTGAGTTAAACACAGCGATTGTTCTTGCTTGTTTTACCTAATACTGATTGAAAAGTAACCTATAATTAATAGTTATAGGCGCTTTTTATCTTTCGATTTTACCGATTAGTTAAAATTTTAGTCATACTACTTTTTTATGTAAAATACTTTTTAAACATGACCTAGTATAACTCGTTTGCATTAAAGGGACTTTTTAGCGGCAAAAACTATTTAGCAAGGAGAAGATAATATGGAACTAAGAGTTTTAAATTACTTTGTAGCCGTGGCCCAAGAAGGCAATATGACCCGTGCTGCCAGAAAGCTGCTTATCTCCCAGCCAGCTTTATCAAGACAAATTGCTGAACTGGAAGCTGAACTTGGCGTTAAATTGTTTAGCCGTAAGTCGCGGCATTTAGCTTTAACTCCAGCAGGTCATTATTTACTTGAACAGGCACAGGAAATTTTAGATTTAACTGCTAAAACGAAAAGAAACTTGACAAAAGCTTCTTTTATTAGTGGCGATTTAACCATCGCTGCGGGAGAAAGCCTCGGGATGCAGCGGGTCATGAATGTGGTCAGCGCAATTATTAAAGAGCATCCTTCTGTTAAAATTCACTTATTAAGTGGGGACTACAGTTATGCCGAACGCAAGTTAGACAACGGGACAGTTGACTTTGCAGTCATTATCGGGAACGTTCCTTTAGCTAATTACGCCTCTTTAACTTTACCCGAAAGAGATACTTGGGGAATTTTAATGCCTGCTAATGATCCTTTAGCGCAAAAAGCAGTGATCAAACCAGGAGATTTACAAGGACGCTCTTTATTAAATTCACAGCAAGCGCAAAAAATGCACCTTTTTCAAAACTGGCTAGGAAATTATTATGATTCAGTCAATTTTATTGGCAGTTATAATTTAAATTTTAACGGTACTTTGATGGTTAAGAATCATGCCGCATTAATGCTTACTCTAGATAAATTAGCTGATACTTCGAAAAATTCGGGCATTACGTTTAGAAAATTACAGCCAGAGCTGCACCAAGCTATCAGGGTAGTTTGGAAACACGGTGTTAATTTATCACCAGTCGCAGAATTATTTTTAAAACTATTAAAAGAATCAATTTTTGAGTAATAGAATTTAATGCAATAAAAGAAAAAGAGTTTAAGAGACTTAAAAAGCCCTGTAGCCATAAGCTACAGAGCTTTTTAGTGTTAACTGCCAGTACTTTGGTATTTTTGTAAAAATACCCGCCATAACTGATAAATTAGGATAAAAAAGAATACACACGCGGTAGGAACTAACAGTAGCCAGACCCACTCATGCTTAACTGCAATTTTTTCTTGTGGAATTAAAGCAACCCAGCCGATTGGCAAGATAAAGGTCATAATTAGCCTTAAAGCCGACGAATAGATCGCTAACGGATATTTACTCATGTCAAAAAAGTCAAATGTTGTTTCTGCCAAGTTGGCTAAACCATTAGAAAGTAGTGCAACGATATTACCTAATACGGCCAATCCCAAAAAGATGAGCGAAGTAAAAAGTGAGATAAAAATAAACATGACCGTGATATACCACGGATTATGTAACTGCATATCCACAATTATCAACAACAAAAGCGCAACAATTAAATCGCCCCACGCATCTTCATCGACTCGTTCATTAACAAGCTGAAATAAAGGATTGACGGGTTTAATTAAGATTGTATCTAAGCGCCCGTCATGAATATAATCAGAAATGTTGAGTGCATTGATAAAAAAGCAGCGAAAAATAGCAAAAGCTAAAGTTGCCAAGGCATAAGTTAAAAGCAGCTGTGCAAAACTATAGCCTTTAATGCGGGGCACAATATTAAAAATAAATCTTAAAGCGAGGATATTAAGCAAGTTTTGAATGATTATCCCTACTAGTGCAAAATAAAAGTCCAGGTCATAAACAGCAAGTGATTTTAAATTGATTTTTAAATAAGTACTTAATAATTTTAAATATCTCATTATTAACCCCCTTGAATCACAGTTGAAACAACGGAGCGCTTAAACAAGAATTTAAAAAGCACGTTGAACAGGGCAATATAGGTTAGCTGGATCAAAACTACTTGAATAAATAAACTCCACGATGGCTTTTGCGCCAGCATTCCTACTGCACCAAATGAATATTGAAATGGCAAATAAGCGGCCAACTTTTTGATCACTGCCGGATAAAAATTGGTCGGAAAAATATTGCCAGCTAATACCAATAGTATTGCTTCTTTAAAAGTGGAGATGCCCCAAATACTATAAGTATAAAAAGAAAATGTCCCTAAAAGCAGTTCCAGTTCAAAATACAATAAATACGCCAAAGTGGTTGTTACTAAGACCATTAAAATTGTGCTCACTGCAATTTGAAAATTCAGAATCCATAAACAAACTAATAAATCCACTGTACCAATCACTGCAAATTTGACAACTGAATAGCCAATGCTTTCCCACAGTAGCTGCGTTGCAAATGCTACTGGTTTTAACAGGTCAAGTGCAATATCACCAGAACGAACTTTATCATTCACATCGTAGCTGGTTTTAGGAAAAAGCACGGTCAAAAGCTGCATTAATACCAAATAACTAATTGTTTGTTTAAATTCACCGTTTGGCTTGCCAGTTAGAACAGCTTGCCACAAAAAATACTGTACGGTAAGCGAAATTAAAGATGAAAACAGCCAGAAAATCAAAGCATATTTTGAGGCTAGACCTTTTTTTATTCCTATTTTAATGAGCATTAGCCTATATTTCATTGCTGCACCTCCTGCTGTTTGAGGTGCGCCAATAAATATGCCAATTTATTGCTCTTAACTTCAATATTGGCAACTGGGATGCGGGCAGTAATTGTACTTAACACTTCTTTCAGATTTTCTTGCTTAATGCCTGCAATCTGATATGAGCCGTTTTCAAGCTGCACCATGTTTGGCCACTGCTTTATTAAATCAGCGCTCAATTTATCCGCACTAGTAAAAGTGACTGTTGTGGGCACATCTAATTCTGCTAGTTGTAGACTACTTTGATCTAATACCAACTGACCTTTATTCAAAATTAAAATGCGTGAGCATACTTTGGCTACTTCATCGAGATCGTGCGAAGTGAAAATGATCGTTTTATCAGTTAATTGTTGTAAAAATTGCGTAATGCTATTTTTAGTCAGAACGTCAAGTCCAATTGTGGGTTCATCTAAAATAAGCAGTTCAGGATCGTGAATAAGAGCTGCAATAAATTCAGCTTTCATCCTTTGACCCAAACTAAGGGTGCGCACCGGTTGCGTTAAAAACTCGGTAGCCTGCAACATCCGCGCTAACTTTGTTACCCGTTTTGTAAAAATATCCTCCGGTACTTGATATATTTCACGGTTGAGTTTGAAGGTGTCTATTGCGGGCAAGTCCCAACGTAATTGGCTTCTTTGCCCGAATACTACTCCTATTTTAGCCGCATTTTTTTGTCTGTTATTAAGCGGATCTCTACCAAAAGTCTTGATACTGCCGCCATCAGGCTGCAAAATACCTAAAATCATTTTGATCAAGGTTGACTTGCCGGAACCATTTAACCCCACTAAGCCAACATGATCTCCTTGATGAATCTCTAGAGAAACATTTTTTACTGCGTCAAAAATGCGATATTCTTTGTGAAACAGCTTAGCTGCTTTCACCTTACGATACCGTTTCGCCAGGTTCTTGGTTTCAATTATCATTAATTATTCCCCAATACTTAATTCAGAGTGCAGATTTCTTCCCCAATATAGAAACCAACACTCACCTTGAACCGGCGTTTCCAAATCATAGCGCCATTATAGCGCTTAATTCTTATTTTTCCAAACTCTTGCAGTTACTTTGAAAATAAAGCCAAGATAAAAATGGCCACAATTACCAAGATATCTGCAAATTTCATCTTTTCTTTAAGGAAAATATCGCCAAAGATGACGCTGTACAAAGAGGTCATATTTAAAAAGATCCAGGCAATGCTTGAGTTGGGTGAAGACGTTGCCAAAGTATAAGTTACTTGCGCTAAAAGAGTCAAAACCGCCCGGGAACCATAAATTAGATAAACCTTACCTTTGAGAGTTTCAGCGCTGATCTTGAGAGTCTTGTTTTTATAAATAAAAGTAATTAAGGTAATTAAACAACGCACATAAATTGTCATGATAGTAAAAAAGACCAGATCAATCGGTTTGATAAGGCCTTTAGTTAATAACGGTGAAAGTGCTGCTTGAATAATCAATAAGGGCGCAATTACGGCAAAAGTCGTCAACAGGTTTTTCAAATTTAAATTATTGTGACGCTGTTCGAAAACAATATAAATAACCACGATCACCGTGGAAATAATAGAAACTAAATATGAGGATTTGCTAAAGTAACCCATTGTCAGCAAAATGGCCCAAGGAATGAAAAGATCGGTCACCTTACTCAATAGCACAGACTGCATGATTGAAACTTTTTTAAAGACATAGCTGTAGCCGTAGGCAACTATCTGCGCCAGAAAAGCATATAAAAGGACTTTGATAAGATAGTTGTTGGTTATTCTGGGACTGGGAAAACTGTGCAGGACGTAAATCAGGAAGAAAGTCACTAAAACCGAGCTGCAAATATTATTTAAAAAGTTCACATCAATTGAGCTTTGCTTCCGATACCCCATTTGATAACGGTCAATAACTGATATTATTCCTCTAGAAAATGAAGAAATAGTGGCAAAAATAATCAACCAAATATTACTGATAATCATGGTTCCTCCAAATGACAAATTTTGTTTAAAACTATTATTAATATTTTGGTCTTTGCAGCCACAATTAAAAAGTCAGAGAAATAGTTATTACCAGTAACTAGGAGCTGTTCAGTTACTAAAATCCAGCCATTGGACATACAAAGTTTAAATGTATTCAAATGAAATCCACTTAAGACTAATCATAAAAATACAGTATTTGGTTTGAATAGTACTTTATTATACATCAAGTTTAACATTCAAAAAATACTAGGATTTTTTGATATTAACTCCAAAATTAGGACACTTTAATAGAACTCTTTTGATACAAATAAATTAGATTATTTTACCATAAGAAATGATTAAATATAAAAGAAGTATAAGCACTTTTCTGTATTGACAAAGGTAAATACTAGGATTAAATTATAAAGAGTAAATAATTCATTATTACAAATTAATAATAGAGTATCTGAGAAGGAAAGATAGTATGAAAAGAAATAAAAAGAAGTTAACTATATTATTAACTCTTAATTTTATGGTGTTGCCATTTCTAGTACTTAATCCTGATCAGAAATCAAATAGTACTATTAGTTATCAAATATCTATTAAAGTAATTTACAATAATACTCCTATTATTGACAATATTAGATAAGTTTAGAGACTTGCTTAACATTTCTCATTAATTCATTATTGTTTTAGATGGTTGTTAGATCAATAATGACTTACCTAATTTGTATGATAAATTATTTAATCATAGCTCAGGACTAACTTCTGGTTTTTGATCGGAGTTAGTCCTTTATTTATTGAATTACAGCAAGACTTTATCTGTAGTCTTTCCCAATACCAAACTTTGGATGCATTAGTTGTTTTTTATTATCAAAGACCACCTTAATAATCATGTAATGATGATAGATTTTAATTTTATTTAGCCACAAAAATACCCCCAAATTTGTCCTAAATTTGGGGGTCATATCAGCATATCATTCGTCCTAGTCTTTATTATCACTTACGCCTTACTATATTCCAGCCCTCGTTTTAATCTCTGCCAAAAGCTGGTATCTTCAGTTTGCAAAATTACGCCTTGATAGATTTTACTAATATATACTGTCATGCCAATAATACTTACTATTAAAATTACCAGTGACAGAATAACTTCCATATTACCCACATGACCATTAATTATCCGAATTGGCATCATGAATGAAGAAAAGAATGGCACATAGGATAATACTTGTGGCAGAATTTGTTCGGGGTTAGAAATAAAGGCAAGCGACAGGAAAAAGGCAATAAGGGAAATCATCGTAGTGCCTTGAGCAGCTTTTGAAGAATCTTCTGGCTTAGCCACTAAAGCCCCTGAAAAGGCTGCTAATATCGTATAAATAATTACACCCAGAATCAGGAAAATGAGATTGACATTTACCAAATTGCCCAGAATTTTATTTATTACTACCTGGTTGTCATGCATGAAAGACGCCGTAATTTTTGCATGTAAAGCCCAGCGGTAAGTGGCCCAGCCGCCAACAATATAGATTAAAAGTTGCGTAATAATTACACCAAAAATGCCCAGAATTTTGCCTAAGAAATATTTTGCCGCAGTTGTACTGGAGAAAATGATTTCCATAATCTTCGTACCCTTTTCAGAAGCTATTTCTTGAGCTGTAATGCTACTGTAGGAAAGCAAAACCATGTAAACGACCATAATCACTATAATTAATGACACCATTTTAGCCAGTTTATCGCCCAGCTGCTTTTTCTGGAGGATCTCACTATACTGCGGTTGCTGTTGTAAGGCCTTAAGCTGATGTGGTGCTAATTGCGCCTTTTGCAAATTCAGTTGACTCTGCAAGACTTGTAAATAGCTTTTTACTTTGGGCTTTAGTTCATCATCAATGGGTGACGCTCCGTGATAAACCGCCTTAACCTGATTTTTTTGCGTTTCAAATACCAAGTAGCCATCAACTTTTTCTTTTTTGACAGCCTTTTTAGCAGATTCAACGGTTTTAATTTTAGCATCAACATATTTATCATTGTTTTTAATAAAGTTTTGGCGAACTTGCTCATTGGAACTGATAACTGCAATCTGGCTGTCTGGATCAGAACTAGCACCGATAGCTCCTCCTAAAGCACTACATCCAATTATGAAAAATGGGCCCAGAATCAAAAGCAGAAAAGACCAAGACTTAACTTGATGCCAATAAGTTTGCAGCGTTACCGTCCATAACTTATTCATGTTGTTCACCAGCTTCCATTCTAAATATTTCGTCAAGCGTTGGTGGCTGTTGCCGGAACTCCTCAACATATTCGCCATTTGTCAATGCGTCAAAGACTTCCGCACCACTATTTTCATTGTCAATTCGCAAAAGATATTGGCTATGCGCTTTCTTTTCCACTTTTTTAACGTGAGGGAGCTGCAGCAATTCTGCAAGCGACTTATTTGTTTTGCAGTAAATTTCCGTTTTACCAAATGAGTCACGAACAGCGTCAACTGTGCCACTTAAAACAACTTGTCCCTTTTTCAACATGATTAAACTGTCGCAAATTTCTTCGACATTTGACATATCGTGACTGGAGAAGATAATTGTTGCATTATTCTTTTTTGCTTCTAAAACTGCGTTTTTGAGTAAATCTGCATTTACCGGATCCAAACCGCTAAAGGGCTCATCCAAAATAATTAATTGGGGTTGATGAATTAAGGTACAAATTAATTGCACCTTCTGTTGATTACCTTTTGAAAGTGTTTTAATTTTGTCACTTTTTTTGCCCTGGACATCAAAGCGTTTTAACCAATCATCGATTTGCGGTTTTATTTCTTTTGCCGAGCGGCTTTTTAGCTGCGCCAAATAAATAATTTGCTGTTCAATAGTCATTTTGGGCAGTAAACTACGTTCTTCTGGTAAGTAGCCGATAGTATCAAAAGTTTTTTCAGTAATGGGCTGATCTTCCCAAGTAATTTTTCCTTCATAGTGCAGAAAGTTTAAAATACTATGGAAAGTCGTAGTTTTCCCTGCGCCATTTTGACCAATCAAACCCATGATTTCACCAGGCTGAATGGTAAAGTTAACGTCTTTAAGAGCCTGAAAATCACCAAAGCGCTTACTTAAATGTTCTACTTTTAGCATAGCTCCCTCCTTTATTCTAATAACAATATAAGCAGATTTTACTATATGCACTAATATAAGCGCAATAGTTTTTTAATTTAAGCAGACTTAAAGCAACAATATTTGCAATACTACTTTCATTCATCTTTTACTGAGTTTTAGCTCAAAGTAAAAAGACTAATAAATCATGTTAACAAAACATTAATTTATTAGCCTATTAAAATTTTTGATCAAAATATTTTTACTGGAAGTTTGTAATTGCCTGTGCAATAGGTACTGAGCCATTAGCAATATCAAATTCCTTTTGGTGTAATTTTCCCGTTAAAATAATGTCAGCAACTGTTCGGGCCACATCTTGACGAGTAATTGTCATATCTGCAATAGAATCAGTAAAATGATTTGCCACTTTGATCTTTCCCGTTCCCTTTTGATTAGTCAGTGCCACTGGTCGTAAAATTGTATAGTCGAGTGAACTGTGCAATAACCACTGATCAGCATAATATTTTGCCGCATAGTAATAATTTTGCGGTCCTGCTGCTGGCGCATTATCCGACCAAAAGCTGCGATCGTCAGATTTAATTGCACTAATCATGATAAAACGGTGAACGCCAGTTTCTTTTGCCGCGTTAATTGCTTTGACTGCTCCATCAAGGTCAATCATCATCGTTGCATCAGCACCGGTTTTGCCACCTGAACCCGCCGCAAACACTACTACATCGACCGTTTGCATGGCTTTTGCCAATTGCCGTTGCGGTCCTGCTAGATCAATAAATGCGGTAGTAATTCCCTTTTCTTGATAGGCTTTTTCCTGCTCATGGGAGCGCAAACCGGCAATGACCTGGCAAGTCGTACTTTCTTGTAGCATTTTTACCAATAATTGCCCAATCTGTCCGTGAGCACCAATTATCAGAACTTTCATTTCAATCACTCCAACTTTGATAGTCTCTTTATATATTTTAGCTGGATAAATTATTTAAACACAAAAACTGATACAACTTAAAAAAATCGTATCAGTTATGCTTTTACTATTTATCTTCGTTAAACAAAAATGTACCACGAGTATCAATTACTTTACGATACCAGTAAAAAGAATCTTTAGGAATTAATTTTCCAGAGCCATTGCTATAGTCATCATAATCTACAAATATAAATCCATATCGCTTACTCATTTCTGCCGTCCCAGCACTAATCAGGTCAAAAGGCGCCCAAGAACAATAAGCAAATACTTCCGCACCATCATTAATTGCTTTCAACAAAGCAATTAAATGTTCATTAGTATAATCTATTCGATAAGAATCATGCACTTTTTTATCTTTTGTCAAAACGTCATTATAACCAAAGCCATTTTCACCGATCATCATTGGCAAATGATATCTATCCCAATAAGCTGAAATGTGTTCATATAAACCATTAGGGTTAATACCCCATCCCCACTCGTTGGCTTTAATATATGGATTCTTTTCAACTTCTGCAGGTTCCATTGAGTCTTTAGTTGCATCAACTGTATTTGTATAATAATAACTAACACAGAGGAAATCAGCAGTATTTTCTTTAATTACTTCCAAGTCTCCTTCTTTTATCTGAAGATCAATATTATTCTCTTTAAAATAGTTCAGAATAAACTGCGGATATTCTCCGCGAATTGGCACATCACCAAAGTAATACTGCAAGCGATTTCTCTTGAACGCCAATAAACTGTCTTGTGGTGAAGGAGTCATTGGATCCACCAATGAATCTGCTAGCATTACACCCATTTTCAAGCTATTATCAAGCTCATGTGCATATTTAGTTACCATAGCCGAAGCTACAAATTCATGGTGAACTGCTTGATATTTAGCTTCTTGATAATTATCAACCTTGTCCATCAAAATTCCTAAAGAAGCAAACGCTTCAAAGTGAATCAGATTAATTTGGTTAATGACTATCCAATATTTTACTTGCTTATGATACCTATCAAGTATGACTTTGCTATAATTTACAAATAGTTTGACTAATTTACGGTTATACCAGCCTCCATATTTTTGTACTAAGTTAAGCGGCAGCTCATAATGATTAATTGTAACGATTGGTTCTATACCCTTTTTCAGCATATAATCAAACAAATCATCATAGAATTCAAGCCCTTTCTCGTTAGGACTATCTTCATCTCCATTAGGGAAAATTCTTGTCCATGCAATCGAAAGACGTAAAGTCTGACAATGCATTTTGGCTAGTTCATCAATATATTCTTGATAGCGTTCATAAAAATGAACTCCCTGCCGTTTAGGATAATAATAATCGCCCTGAATATATTTTTTTAAGGTTTCTGAATCCATATCATTAAAATGTAAGTCCGTTTTTGGGACGTTCGGTAAATAAGGCTGTACGTCAGCGGTACTCAGTCCCTTACCGTCCTGTTCAAAGGCTCCTTCCGCTTGATTAGCGGCTATTGCCCCGCCAAACATAAATGAATCTGGAAAAATTTTATTCATTACTATCTTCCTTTCTTGATAAAAATATTTTTAATAATTCAATTAACTTTTCATCACAATTAATCTCACTAGAAATAGTCATTAAAGTGTCCTGTGCGTGTGCAAATAATGGGGAGTATTTATAAGTCACACCGTTTGCTTCACTTTGAATAATATGTGTTTGTGAATTATGTGCCTCCGTTATTTCCTTATGTGCTAATTCCATTTTTTTACTTGCCTTTGTAAATTCAGCCTTTTTTGCACATTCAAAAGCTTCGTCTGCATAATTTCTAGCATTACCAGCAGACATAATTATTTTCATTGACACTGAAATTAACTCTTTAGATTTATCTTCCATTCTTCCACCTAACTTTCTTCCTCTACTAATTGGTGATCATAAACTTTAAAAAATGGATACCAGGTTGCTAAATAAACTATAAATAAAACAACATACCAAATTACAGCTCTTAGATCTTCTGTAATCATTACCGAAGAAAATGGAGCAGGAATTTGTCCAATTTGGATCATTTTTGAAGGAATATTTAACCAATGCAGTCTCATTACAATCCAAACAATTATTGGTCCAGTAATAGCATTAATCCATGTAGGTATCATTAATATTGGTGTCATAACAACAGGAGTCGAAAACATAATCGGTTCATTGATGTTAAAAATTGATGGAATAATACAGATTCTGCCAATGGCTTTTAAACGAGTAGACTTAGCAAATAGCATTAATATATTTAAAGTTAAAGTTGCACCCATTCCCCCCATAGTAATCAAGGCCGTGGTGAACATTACTTCACTAGTAGAAATATTGGTTGCGGGCCTACCTGCAGCAACAGCCGTAATATTGGCAGTGATACCAGCCATAAATATTGGCGTTGAAACAGCATTAAACGACCATGAAGAAATTCCCAAAGTATATAGGAAAGTCGGTATTAAGCTTAATAGTAAGAATCCCGGTAGAGTTTGACCAAAGCTTTGCAATGGGCTGAAGACCAAATCGATTAACTTAAACGGATCAAGCTTATTCATAAAAACGATAATGCTAAATAAGGCAACATTCAGCAAAATAGGAATGATAGTATTAATCCATCCCACAACGAAATCTGGTATACTTGAACTTTCTAAAAGGTGTAGTTTGCCCCATAAATTAAAAATGATCGCTACCATCAGACCTGTTAACATTCCTACTAGCAAACCAGTTGCTCCAAATCGACTAAATTCAGCTGTAAAAATACCTTTAGCATCAATTTTAGGGTTAATCGCAATCAGGAAAGTGGCAACAGCTGTTAACCCAGCTGTTTGTAAATATTGTGGATGATTTAGCTTTTCCATCGCCTCACTAGCAATTAGATATGAAATTAATATGCCTAGCATACCAAAAGTAAAATTAGAAATATTACTTAAATCTGGTAGTGCAGGAATATAAGAACGAAAAACGTTATAAAGAAAAATCAAAGATCCCGCTAAGATAAAAGGAATAATTTTTTGCATTGAATCTGCAATGGTTGCAACCCAAGGTCTATCTACAAATTTTTTCATTGAGGGTGCAACTTTATTAGATAGCCAATCAATGACACTATGCATAATTGTTTCCTCCTATTCTTTAAATAAAGAGTTTTGAATAAATTCAATTAACCCTTTTCCATCAATCATTCCATAAATTTGATCTGGAATGACTTCTACGGGAACATGATATGGTTGCGCTTGTTTCCGAAATGAGTCTAATTTTTGAGAATAATGCGGTCCAATCAGCAATCCATCAATAGAAGATAAAAATGATGAAACTTCTGTTTCACTTCGTGCTTCTATCTGATAATTCTTGCCAAGTTTTTTTGCTGCTTTGCGTGCACTAGTAGCTAAAAAACCACTGGACATTCCCATACCACAGACTAATAAAATCTTTTTCGTCTCAGACATGTTGAACCTCCTAAATCTTTCAAACTTGTTTGATCAACTTTATTATCCTAAGCTTCCGAAATTTATTCATCCTAAGCTTTTCCACTGTAGCGGAAATACTTTATTTCCTACACTGATGAAAAAGTAGAGTTGATGCCTATTTTCTTTAGCATAAAATAACTAATATTGGGAGTCAAATTTACAGGGGGAGATTCATTATGCATGATAAACTAAGCGATCTAATAAGAATACTGTTAAAGTCAGAAAGCACCATAGTCAGCAAAGATTTAGCTAATCAGCTAAAAGTTTCAGCAAGAACCATAAGAAATTATGTTCATGAAATTAATGGTTTAAGTGACAGTCAAATTATTTCTGCAAATAATACTGGATATTACATTACTGACAGACTTGCTGCCACAGAACTACTCCGAATAAAACAAGAAGTGGGATCACATATACCACAAAATAGCGAGGAAAGATTTACTTACATCATCCAAAAGCTTCTGCGAAACAGTTCTTTGGATTCATTCAGTTTAGCTAATGAACTTTATATTTCATATACGACATTAAAAAGAGCAATTAATTTTATTAATAAAAGGTTGAATCAGTGGCATTTAAAAATTGTATCCTCTCATGATCAATTATCTTTATCAGGGAAAGAATACAATAAGAGACAATTATTTAGTTACTCAATCTATCGCGAAAATACTGGTAATCTATTAAATAGTGCTTATTTAGAAAAGTCATTTGGCAAGGAAACAACTGATAAACTACAAACTATGATAGATCAAATTATCAAAAAATATGATCTGCAACTGAATGAGTTTTCTTATAACAATCTTTTGTTACATCTATTAATCCTTGTGTCTAGGCTATCTATTGGAAAGACAATTAATCAATCTTCTTCACCTGACGGCAGCAAAGTAGGAAAGTATACAATAGATTTGGCTAAATCAATCAAAAAAACATTTTCCGCCAATATATCTGCATCAGAAATTCAAGAAATAGATATTTTATTTAAATCCAATGCAAACTTATATTCAGAGATTTCTAATCAAAAATATTTTGATAAAGCATTTACTAAAAATATTCAATTGATTATTAGTAAAGTTGCTAATATGTATTTAGTAGACCTTAGTTCCGTTAAGTTTATCCAGCCCTTTTCTATCCATCTTTATAATCTTCTTTTTCGTCTAAAGCATCATCAAACCCTTCGTAATCCAATTAAAATTAATATAAGTAATAATTTCCCCCTAATCTATGACATTGCTACATATGTTGCATTCCAAATTAACAAAATTTGGCAAGTTAAAGTTTCGGAAGATGAAATTGCATTCATAGCACTTCATATTGGCGCAGAAATTGAAAGGCAGAAACACAATCCTGAAAAACTAAAAGCAGAGCTGATTGTTCCTACTTATTTAAATATCAGAGAACAAGTACACGATTTTTTTAGACGCAATTTCACTAAAGATATCACGATTGTAAAAGAAACTGATGAAACTGATAATAATAGTGACTTTAATTCTTACGACCTTATTTTTATAATTATGCTTCAAAATGAAAAGAGCCAGACAAATCAAAAATACATACAATTAAGTCCATTTAGCTTAAATAAACAAAAAGCAAAAATTCAAGCCGCAATAGATGAAGCATCTTTACAGAAAAAGAAAAACTTATTTAAAAAAAGGTCTCTGCCATTTTTTTCAAATGACTTATTTTGGAATATTGATACTAAAACCACGAAAGAAAAAATAACAAAAAAAATTTATTTGAAGATGAAGTCCTTAGGCATTGTTAATACAAGCTTTTATAGTGAAATTTTACAAAGAGAATCTATGGGATCAACTGCTTTTAATAAAATTGCTATCATTCACCCTATGAATTATAATTCTCCTCAAACAAAAGTTGCTGTTTTACTATCTCAACAAGGAATTGAATGGGATGACAAATTAGTTAACATGGTATTTATAATTTCAATTTCTGAAGAATATAAAGACATATTTCGAAATATGTATGAAAATTTAATGGAGTTTCTTTCAGATGAAAAAACATTTGCCAAAGCTCTTAATGCCCAAAGTATTGATGAGTTTTACAAAGATCTATTATCATAAAATATAAAATCAATCAAAAAAGTGCTCCTGATAATTAGATTATATATCTAACTATTTAGAAGCACTTTAATTATATAAATTTATTTACCTTTTAAAGTCTTTAATTATAAATCAGCTAAATTCTTCTTCTTGGGAGCATTCTTAGGACTATCAGCGTCATTCTCCTTATAGCCAAAGAAGTAAGTTAAAGCAAATGCTGCAACAATAGTCACAATGGAAGCAATCCAGAAGTTTAACAAGTTGTTTGGATTGCCTTGCCCAGCTTTAGGAACAAAGGATGGAAAGCCAATCAGGCTGCCAGTAAAGCCATACATATCAACTTTAAGCAGACCGTTGACCAGACCACCAATGGCAGCACCAAGACTTGAAGTCATAAATACACGACCATACTTTAAGTTAACACCGTACATTGCCGGTTCAGTAATACCAACAGCCGCGGAAATAGCAGCACTTAAAGATAAGCCCTTTAGGTCAGGATTGTGCTTAGTCTTAAACCAAACTGCAAGGGCGCCGGCACCTTGTGCGATCATTGTTACTGAAACAATACCGTTTAAGATACTGTGTCCAGTAGCTGCTATATCATTCGCAATAATTGGCACTACCGCCCAGTGCAGTCCGAAGATAACCAGTATCTGGTAAAGGCCACCGATAATGAGACCAGAAAGTGCAGTGTTGACAGTTAACAGCCATTGCAATACTTTGGCAATTCCCGTAGAAATAAATGAAATTACAGGACCCACAATAATTAAGACCGTCATCCCTACTAGAAAGATTTCTACTAGCGGAGTGAAAATTTGTCTTAATGTGACTGGCATCCACTTCTTAATCCACGGTTCAATCTTAGCAGCCATCCAAGCCGCAAAAATCATTGGGAAAATCGAATAAGTATATTGCGGAATATGAATTGGAATACCAAAGAAATTGGCATTAATACCAACGCCAGCTAAGTAGTAACTAAATTTACCGCTGGCATAAATCTTTACTAAATCAGGATAAATCAGAAAGCCGCCGATAATAGAGACAACTACCGGGTTAGAACCTAATCTTTGAGCAGCAGTAAAGCCAACGATTAAAGGCAGGAAGTAAAACGACGCATCCCCCATCGCATTGATAATAGTGTAAGTTGGAGAAGCCGTAGACATGTGGCAAAAGTTAGTTAAAATGTTAAGAATACCTTTTAACATACCACTGGCGGCCAGCAAACCAATCACAGGCATCATAGAGCCGGTAATTACGCCTATTAACTGGAAGAAGCCATTTTTAATCTTGCCACTAATAGATTGGTTAGCTGCTGGAGCTGGAGCAGCAGGTGCAGGCTCACCTTGTCCAGCATATTCAGGCCCAAGTAGTTTAATTAGCTCGTCGTAAACATCTTCTACCGTTTGCCCAATTACTATCTGATATTGGTTATTAGCACGAGTAACATCTATTACTCCTTTAATGTTGTTAACTTCATCATCATTCGGAATGCTATCATCGTTTAAAGTAAACCGCAAACGAGTAAAACAGTGCATAACGTTTTTAACATTATCGGCGCCGCCAACAGCCTGAACAATTTCACGCGCTGTAGTTTGATATTTATTTTCATTTTTATTAGCTGCAGCTGGTGCTGCTTTAGCCTGTTTTAATGTAATAGTAGCAGCTGATTCGCCAGCAGCTTTAGTACCCAGAGCAAGGTCAATGCCAGCTAGAACATCTTGAGTATTTGTAATTGCCAAGATGACGGTATCATCTTTTTGAGCATCTTTAATTGCCTGCAGATCCATTGTCCCCAATTGCTGTCCCGCTTTTACCTCAGAGTTTGCTGCTACTTGCAAATCAAATGGTTTACCGTCAAGTTCGACAGTATCTATGCCCAAGTGAAGCATAACTTCCACACCGTCTGCAGTCTGCAATCCAAGTGCGTGCTTAGTTTCGGCCACCATTATCACTTTACCTGTTACAGGCGAGACAATTTTCCCAGAGCTAGGTTTAACGGCAAAACCTTCACCTAACTTCTTCTGAGAAAAAACCGGATCATTAACATCCTCGAGGTTAATGACCTCACCGGCAACAGGTGCCAGTATTTTTATCGTATTACTCATAATTACGCCTCCATGAAACTACCATATAGCAGGTCGTCATATATATTGATAACGCTTTCCTTAAGATTATAGTTCTTGTATAGACAGGTGTCAACAAATTGCTTATTATATTGTTGTAATAAATAATTTTGTATTATTTTCCAGACTAGACAGGTTAAAAATTAACATAAGGTGGTATGATTAATGTTAAAAGGTGGATAACAAATAATGAGAGCTAAATATTTACAAATTGCGGCAGATTTAACGAATAAAATTAGGCATGAGCAGTATGTTGCCGGTGATTTCTTGCCAAGTGAACCAGCACTATCAGAGCTATATAATGTTTCACGTGAAACCATCAGGAAATCTTTAAATGAACTCTTAGATGCTGGCCTAATTCAAAAAATAAAAGGTAAAGGTTCAGTAGTTATTAATGCCGCGCGCATTGCCTTCCCAATTTCTAATATTGAATCCTTTGATGAACTTAATAAACAAAAGCAAATGCATGCTACGACCAAAATATTGGAATTAAAAGACACGCAGGTGCCTTTGACTATTATTAAGCATTTATCTTTAACAGAAACTGCTGCAACTTATGTGTCCCGTTTACGATTAATCAATGATGAACCAATTGTGGTTGATGAAGATTATATTTTAAAAAAATATGTACCTAAAATTTCCGCTAAGCAAGCTCAAAGCTCGTTATATCAGTATTTTGAAGATGATTTAGGACTTGAAATTGATTATGCCACTAAAACTATTACCGTAGAACCAGCCAGTCAAAACGTAATGAAGCAGTTGCAGCTTACCGATACCAACTTGGTTGTAGTAGTGCGCAGTTTAACCTATTTAAAAGATACATCTTTTTTTCAATATACTATTTCCCAACATCGGCCCGACAAATTTAAATTTGTAGACTTTGCACATAGAAAAGCACAAAATGGAGGACTTATATTATGAGTTTAGCTGACAAAGTGATTTACCAAATATATCCCAAATCATTTTATGACAGCAATGGTGACGGGATCGGTGACTTAAGGGGGATTATCCAAAAAATTCCTTACTTAAAGAAATTAAACATTGACATGATTTGGTTTAATCCTTTTTTTGTATCTCCTCAGAATGATAATGGCTATGATATTGCCGATTATTATAGTATTGATCCACTATTTGGTACAATGGCTGACTTTGAAGAACTAGTCACAAAGCTTGGACAAAATCATATTGGTGTGATGCTCGATATGGTCTTAAATCATTGTTCTACTGATCACATTTGGTTTAAAAAAGCCTTAGCTGGAGACGAATATTATCAGAAGTTTTTCTACATTAGAAAGCCTAAAGTAGATGGCAGTATGCCCAACAATTGGACATCTAAATTTGGTGGATCAGCCTGGGCACCTTTTGGAAATAGTGGTAAATATTATCTTCATTTATACGACAAAACTCAAGCTGATTTGGACTGGCACAATCCTGCAGTTAGAAAAGAACTGTTTAAAGTAGTTAACTTTTGGCGCGACAAAGGGGTTAAAGGCTTTCGCTTTGACGTGATTAATGTTATTGGCAAAGATGAAAAACTTACTGACGCACCCCAGAACACCGCCAGTAAGCTAATGTATACTGATCAGCCCATAGTCCATCAATATCTAAAAGAATTAAATCAAAAAACTTTTGGTCAGCAGCCAGATACAATTACTGTCGGGGAAATGTCATCGACGACTATTGCTAATTCTGTTGCTTACACCAGAAAAGATAATCATGAGCTGTCAATGGTTTTCACTTTTCATCACTTAAAGGTTGATTACCAAAATGGCCAAAAATGGACCAGGATACCTTTTGACTTTTCCGCTTTAAAAAATGCTCTTAACGAGTGGCAGATTGGAATGAGTCAAGGTGGCGGCTGGAATGCTCTCTTTTGGAACAATCATGATCAACCTTGGGCCTTAAGTCGTTTTGGTGATCCTGTTAATTTTCGCGAAAAATCTGCTGAAATGCTGGCTACCGTAATGCATCTATTACGTGGTACACCTTATATTTATCAAGGTGAAGAAATTGGCATGATCAATCCTAATTACCAGACAATCACTGACTATGTAGATGTAGAAACGCTTAACGCTTATGACGAGCTTAAACAGGAAGGCTTAAGTGACGCCCAAGCTCTGGCAATCATTCAGGCTAAGTCGCGCGATAACAGCAGAACCCCCATGCACTGGGATGACACTGTTAATGCCGGTTTTACTACAGGAACTCCTTGGCTTAGGCCTAAAGATCAAGATAAAATTAATGTTGCAGCTGAATTGGATCACGGTGAGATTTTCCCTTATTATCAAAAACTGATTTACTTGAGAAAACATTATCCCATTATCGCCAAGGGAAGTTACGAACCGCTTGACTTGGATCACCCACAAATTTTTGCCTATTGCAGACTTTATCACGGGCAAACCTTACTGGTAATTAATAACTTTTATGGTAAAAAAATTACTTATAGCTTACCTGACACTTATCAAGGACAACAAGCACAAACATTGATTAGCAATTATCATAAAAATTTACAGGAAGTACCAAAAACTTTAGCTTTGCATCCCTATGAATCACTGGCCTTGTTAATATAGATTAACGCAAAAACACCTCCAAATTTAGGACAAATTTGGAGGTGTTATCTTTGAAAATCGAATCTATTTTTGTTTGTCAAAAACGTCTAGCCAATAAGTAAATCATTAGCTTTAACTTCTGCACCGTCGTCCTGGTTCAGTTTGATTTCTTTTTCATATCCACTAGTGAACACAACAATGACAGTAGGGTCTAAATTGTTATCCGTTACTACGTTCTTATCAAATACTTCTAATTTTTGACCTTGTGTTACCTCGTCATCTTGGTTTACCATCACTTCAAAGCCTTCTCCTTTTAAGTTCACAGTATCAATCCCAATATGAATAAGAATTTCGACACCTTGTGCAGTTTTAATACCTACAGCATGCTTTGTCTTGGGAAGAGCCTCAATTTTGCCTGCTACAGGTGCATAAACGGTTACTTTATCCTCATCAGGAATAATGGCAAAACCATCTCCCAGCATTTTTTGTGCAAAAGCCGGATCGTTTACTTTTTCAATCTTTTCAAGTTTGCCACTAATTGGTGCAGTGACCGTAAAGTCTTCCTGCTTCTCTTGTTTCTTACCAAACCACTTAAACATTCTTCTGACCTTCTACTTTCATTAATCTTAAGTAATTAATTTCATGTTTTATTACAATTTTAGCTTTCTAACTATTAACAAATATATACTTTTAATCAAGAAAAACTAGTAATGAAAAAACATTTTCCTGTTTTTTAAGAAAATCTCTCCAAAAGTGCTTTTTCCGTTAACTCTCGATATAGCAGCTGTTCATATCTAACTCACAAAAACGTTCAATATATAAAAATAAAGGGTCTTCTCTTTATGCACATCTTTAGCAAGTGAACGTTGTCAGTCTTTATTTTTCAATTTACCTCACTATTCAAAATCAAAATTAAAATCTTGAATAAACTTGATAAACTGATAAACAATTCTTTTTTTATTATCTTTCTGCGTAATGGCTACTAAATCAACTTGCGGTTCCCAGTCAAGTGGAACATAAACAGAATTTTTATTTAAATGAGGATAAAGGCAATACAGTCCAAAAGCAATGCCCTGTTCAGCTTTAATTAAAATGTTAAGAGCAGATAAATCATTTACATATGTAATATGCATTTGATTATTTATATGCATTACCCTATTTTGTAAATTAATTAGATCCTCCGCTGCCCAATTATTATCAAGAAAAAGCATTTTTTCATTTTGGAAATCCTCTAATTCAAGTTTATTCTTCTGACATAAAGGATTCTTTTGAGGAATAATTGCTTTAAATGACTCAGTCTCAATATGATAACTTTTTACATTATTCAAATCTGCTGCATCTCGTCCTGTAGTGATAATAATATCTATTTCTCCCGCTAAGACTTGCTGCTTCAATTCGTTATGATTCAAACTAATAATTGAAAACTTAGCTTGGGGATAAATTTGCTGAAACTTTTTAATCCAGATTGGAATGTACATGTCATTAAAAGGTGTATATGAATAACCTATTATTATTTTATAATTCTCAGCTAAATCTTTCTTTTGGATATCTTGTACAGCTGAATAATAATTATTAATTAGAGGTCTGATTTTTTGGTAAAAAGCTTTGCCGTCTTGGGTAACATTTACATAACGTTTATTACGATTAAATAGTTTCACACCAATTTCATTTTCAATCGCCTTAATATCATGAGAAACCGTCGGTTGAGTCACATGAAGTGCTTTTGCTGTTCTAGTATAATTGCGGGTTTCAACTAAATTAATAAAAGTCTCTAGTTTTTTTATATCCATTTTTTCTTATAAATAATTTCTATTATTAATAACTGATATTTATTTTACTTATAAGTATAAATAAAATATACTAATTCCGAAAGCGATAACGATAAAATTAAATATTTTAGAGGTAAAACTATGAGTCAATATAGTGCAGAAGAAAAAGGGTTCCACGGCGTAATTAAAGCTGTGATTGATGTCGATGAAAATAAAGGCAAAATTAAGCAAATTTGGGCTGAAAATGTTACGCCCAATACGGTAGGTGCAGCGGGAATTCAAAATTGGTTGGAAAAAGCCAACAAAGAAAACTCTGTTGAAGTTGATGCCATTTCAGGTGCTTCAATTTCAACTGGTGCTTTAAGAAAGGCTGCCATCAAGGCTGCTAATGAAGCAGGAATAAAGACGAAAGCCAATGTAGATGCAGTTTCAGGTGCTTCGCAACCGAATTCTCACACAAAAGAAAATGGTATTCCCGAGCTTGCAAATTATCCGTTACTTAAAGAAACGGTTACCGATTATGATGTAGACGAATATGACGGTGAATATGACTTGATTGTTGTTGGCTCCGGTGGTGCCGGTTTAGCCGCTGCTGCTACTGCGGCAGAAAATCACGCTTCCGTGATGGTAATTGAAAAGCAAGGCATCGCTGGCGGTACAACTAACTATTCTGGTGGTGTCATTCAAGCGGCAGGTACGAAATTACAAAAAGAAACTACTAAATATCAAAATGATTCTCCTGAAAATCATGAACAAGAATATTTAAAAGCAGGTGAAGGTCGTGTTTACCAAGATTTAGTACATGATTTTACCCAAAACTCTCCGAAAAATATTGAGTGGCTAGCCAACATGGGCATTAAATGGACGAATGTCTATGGCCACACTGAGATTCCTTATGCTAAAGACCATTTTGCGGATCGAATTCATGTTTATGAAAATGGTGGTGCCAGCGGCAACGGTATTATTTTAACCCAGCATCTACTTAAATATGCTCTAAAACAGGGAGCAGAAATCACCTATAACACTGCTGTGATAGGATTAATTACAGCTGGAGACGGCACTGAGCGTAAGGTGATCGGTGTTGTTACTGAAGGAAGAGACCATCAGCTTAAATATCTAAAAGCAAGACGCGGCGTCATTTTAGCAACAGCCTCGATTGACCAAAATGTAGCATTAGCTAAGGACTTGAGTCCTCAACATTATGAAGACGTTAAAGCCCATCATTGCTGGTCTGTCTTAACAGATCAAGGTGATGGCATCGTGATGGGCATGGCAATTGGTGCAGCTGTTACCGGCTTTGGCGGGACAATTGACTTTGATGCCAGAACCGGCAATGGTACTGATGATCGCGTTCCTACAATTCCCTCAATTTTTGTTAATGGCAATGGCTTAAGATTTGTTAATGAAGATGCAACTTATGCTTATGAATTCCGGGCAATTTTTAACCAGGAAAAGCAATTAGACAAACCGACTTATCAGATTTTTGGTGCAGATTCTATTAACGAAAAAACTAGCCCATGGAACCCAGAATCATTAGAGAGCGATGTCAAAAGCGGTTTGGTAGTTAAAGCCGATTCACTCGAAGAATTAGCAAACAAAATTAATGTTCCTGAAGCAAACCTGGTTAACAGCGTTAATACTTGGAATAAAAATGCCGCTAATGGCGCAGATCCAGAATATAACAGAACAAATGGTGTAAGACCTTTTTCCGGACCTTACTACGCATACCGCAATACGCCAGGTAATTTAGGCGCTTTAGGTGGACTAAAGATTAATAAGAAATGCAACGTACTTGATGTTTATAATCAACCTATTACGGGTTTGTACGCAGCAGGACTCAATGCTGGCGGCTGGCTTGGTTCATACTATCCTGGTTCTGGGACAGCCATCGGTGGCATCGTTCATCAAGGCCGACGTGCGGCAAAGTCAGTTTTAGGTTTAGAATAGTCACATAAATATAAAACTGTTCTTACTTTATATTAAAGTAAGAACCAAAATTAGTAA
Organism: Lactobacillus melliventris; assembly: GCF_042679465.1. Taxonomy (NCBI): domain Bacteria; kingdom Bacillati; phylum Bacillota; class Bacilli; order Lactobacillales; family Lactobacillaceae; genus Lactobacillus; species Lactobacillus melliventris. The sequence continues at coordinate 42,049 of NZ_JBHTMT010000009.1, forward strand.
GTTTCTTAGATTCTAACTAAAAACTGACTCTTTAATAATTAGCAAACAAAAAAGCTCTATTGTTGGGATAGAGCTTTTTTCTGTGATTCCAGTGGAATCGCTAAACTATTCATACATTTATACTTTAGCATAAAATTTTTGCAAAAAGAGAATTACCAATTTTCAAAGTAATAGTTCTTAATCAGCAACTTTATTAAGATATTTTTGGCTTTATTTAGCTAAAAGCATAAGAGCAGCTTCACGGCTAGACATATTATTAAATTCGCATGACGCCTGACAGCATCACCCTGTGCCGCAATCATTTCCTTATTTTTGCAGGGGACAATTAGTACTCAATCTACAACTCTACATTTTCCAATGAGTGCAGAACATTTTTAGTATCTTGTAACACATCCGCAATAATCTGTTTAACAGATTTTGTTTCTTTAATTAGGCTCAAATCTTGACCAACCATAATTGCGCCATTTTGTGTATCACCTTGATACATCCCCATTTTAATGGTTTTAGCATCAAGACCAGCTTCTTTTTGAGCTGCTTCAGCCTTCAAATGAGTAGCTTCTAAGTCTTTGATCTGATCAGAAAGGTTATTAGCGATCATTCTAAAAGGCGCATCATTAGCATAAGAAACTTCGGCAGTAGCCATATCTCCTGCAGCAATAATTGCTTGTTTTGCTTTATCACTAATCGGTAACTCATCTGCTACTAAAAAAGCAGTGCCCATTTCTATCCCTTCGGCTCCCAAAGCAAATGCTGCAGCACCACTATGGCCATCTACAATACCACCAGCAGCTACTACAGGAATATTAATTGCCGCTACCACTTGTGGTACTAAAGCCATTGTGGACTCAAAAGAAACATGGCCGCCACCTTCCCAGCCTTTGACAACTACCAAATCAGCTCCTGCTTTTTCTGCAGTGACCGCATCGGCCAAATAACTGGCCTTGACAATTATTTTCATACCGAGTTTATGCCAACGGGGGAAATACTTTTGGCATAAAGCGCCATTAAGTCGCATAGCATCAGCATAAACTACAGGCGGCCTGGTTGCTGTCAACACTTCATCCGCTTGCTGAACAATTCCGTCCTGCATGATTGCGTTAACGGCAAACGGCTTTTCAGTCAATTTTTTAGTCTGGTTAATTTCTGCAATGCTTGCATCTTTAGGCATATAACCTAAGCCCAATACGCCCAAACCACCAGCGTTTGAGACTGCAGACACTAAAGGAGAAAGTGAAGTAAACGCCATTGCACCCTGAATTACGGGCTTTTCAATTCCTAATACTTCTTTTACTCTATTTACCATTTAGTTTTTACCTCCATCACTTATAAATTTGCTAAAATTAGCATAACGATTCCTTGGTTAAGGTGTAATGACAAATATTTAAATTTTGTCGAGTCAGAAGAAGGCATTACTTAATGGAAAAGCAAAATCCCAGTTTAGAGTTACGCCTAAGTAACGCGTTATTTAGCTTGTTAAGTGATAAAGATTATGAACAGATCACAATCTCAGATATCACCAGAAAAACTAAAGTGGCCAGAACAACTTTTTACATTTGTTTCGACAATAAAGATGAATTGCTGCGCTTTTCTATTAACCGGTATATGATTCCGTTTGTAGCCGGTTTGCGCAACTCACTTGAACTTAAACCTAAAGACAACATGACTAGAACTATCGCGGCACTGAGCGACATAGCACCACAAATTAAATTTCTACCACTTTTACTTAGCATTAAAACCACAACATTTAATCCCAGTCGCGAAATCGAAAATAATGTTAAAAACGAAATCAGACAGATATTACAAAAACAACAAATTGATCCCGCTATTTTAGAATACTTTGCCAGTCTCTATTTTGTCAGTTTATTAGAAACACAAAAATGGTGGGCCCAACATCCAAAGGTTGCTCCCGCCAAAGTCGCTCAACTAATTCACCAAAGCTGCTATCACGGACTTATTTCACTTCTTAATTAACAAAAAAAGAACCAAGTAGTTATTAGCTTCTTAGTTCTATTTGTTAATATATAGTAATGCATTGCTGATTAATACACCTTGCAACCAAAATAGTCTGTTCAGCTTAATCAGTTTTATTACCTCTTATAAATCAAAAGGATAGTTACTCTTGATTTAACAAGATATTGCCTGATCGCATTTTCTTAAATGCAATATCAATATCATCTGTATCTGCAATGTGTAACATTTCACTGTAGGTACCTTGAAAAACACATTTTTTGTTCCCAACGAATACAATATGCGCCTGCATGGAATCTAATTTATCCAGCTGGTGTAAAGTCATAATGACTTTTTTCTTTTTCTCAACAACTAAAGATACAATTAAGTCTAGAATTAAATTTTCAATATAACTGTCAATTCCACTAAGAGGTTCATCGAATAAATATAATTCCCGCTCCATTATGCTAGTACAATAAACCATAACAGATTGGTATTCCCCACCAGATAAAGACCTTAGTTTAGTATTTGCCAGGCCTTTTATAATCTCATTATAAAAACGAGTTTGCGCATTAGTAATTGTAACAGTATGATCATTCATTGATTTAAAAAAATTTATTACTTGTTTTACCGTTAGTTCATCAAAGAAAGACATATTTTGAAATTTATAAATAATATTAGGCATAGAAGGAAAATCTATCATAGCTGTAGCAGGACGATCAATAAAGCCGTAAATTAGATTAAGTAAAGTCGTTTTACCAGCACCATTACCGCCAATTATTACATTTAACTGATCGGCAATAAATTTTGCGTTAAAATCGGCAAAGATTTCTTTATTTTTATAAGAAAAGTTTAAATGCTTAATTTCCATATTGTCTCCTTACAACTATTTTTCAAAAACTGTAGAAATATTTTGTTTCGCAATAAAAATCATCCCAAATACGACATAAATTAGAATAACGATCAACAAATTAACAAAAGTAGCCCAATTTACTCTAGAAAACATCATTTGCATTATTACTTCATACCCCTTCATTAGGTATTTAACAGGTGTACATAGCAATAACAAATTTAATAGTTTGTTTTTTGCTTCAACAGCTGACACCATGAATGAGGCCAAAATAATTAATGTAATAACAATATTGTAAGTTTGCAACTTTAATTTTGTTGTTAGCAAAAAATACAAGCCCATAGTTAAAGGCAAAACCAACACAGTCGCAGCTATGATAGTGGTTAACAGTAAATAACCTAGATAGGCAAAAGACTTAAACATTAGTGCGGTAATTAAGTTAAATAGAAATAATTCTATTATTAAAAACGTCCATTGCGATAAAAATTGACTAATCAGTACTAGATATTTTGAATTGGTTACCATGTAAATAACTTTATAATAGCCATAGTCACGATACTCAACCATTGCCAGAATCACTGAGTTTAGAACAGTTGTTAAAGCAATATAGGCAAAATAGTATGCACTGCCGCTAATTAGTTTACTCTTACTGACAGTATAGTTATTAATAAAAACCGGAGCGTTAGATATAGCAAAATATATAACTGGAAAGACAATGTTAAACATTAAAGCAATTTTGTTGCTAAAAGCATTAATAAGGAAAATCTTGTAGAGCGAATAAAACTTTTTTTTCATATAGAAATCTCCGTGAATATTACCTAATATTTTGAAATAGTTTAAGCTTATCGCCTAAAAGGTGTACTCAAATTTAACTAAGAATCAAAATTCAGCTAATTTTCATTTCAAATAGATTCTCAGTTTAGCAACAACAGTCAATTTTTTAGTCTTCACTGTACGATAATTATGAAAATTATATGTTATTTTTATATACCAGTCAATTAAATTTCATATTTTTGATATTTAAAGTTATAAACATACTCCTTTTAGTCTTCCTAGATTATTTTATATTGCAGTTGCTATTACACAAATTAAGTTTTACTACAAAGTCTACTAAATTAACCTGTAGCTTTTTGCCAAAACAAAAAGAACAAGCGGTTAATGCGCCACTTGTTCTTAATTATATTAAATTAAATCCTATTCCTTTACCCCAATTTCTTCATTCAACCAGTAAGTTCTACCATCATCCGTTCTCTTTAAAAGATGATTTTCAATTAGGTCTCGTCTTCTAGTAACATAGTCTGACACAAAGTGCATTAAAATCAGGTTCACTTCCTGCTCAGAATATTTTTTAGCTGGTTCAAATTTAGTTGCCAAATATTGTAAAATCAACAGCCGGTTTTTAGCCTTACCAGGCCATACTTTAACAACTCCATCATCATCAATATAGCGCATTAATACTTCTTTATTCTTCATTTTCTCCATTTAAATTAATTATTCGATCAAACAATGATTTTTCAGTAGCAGAAATTTTATGAGCCACTTCAATTACTGCCAAATTAGGCTTTTTTAATAACGTTTTATGAATTGCAAGTGACAGCTCTGGATCAAGGGCACTAGTAGCCTCATCTGCCAGCAATACGGACCGTTCAGAAAGAAAAGCACGTGCAATTTCAATTCTTTGGATTTGTCCTCCGGATAAATTTGCCCCCTTTTCACCAACTTGATAGTCCCAGCCTTTTTCATCTATGAGCTCTGTTAGTCCCGCCGCTTCGACTGCTTTAGCCAAACTTGCTGGGGAAACCTTTCGACCTAATAAAATATTAAATTTGATTGTATCATCAAAGATAAATGGCTTTTGGTTAACGTAACTAAAATTATCGTGAGCTTCAGCCCAATTACCGGTAACATCTTTATCATCAATAAAGACATGCCCCTCGCTTGGCTTAATTTTACCCAACATTAAGTTTAACAGTGTAGTTTTACCCCAGCCACTAGGTGCCATGAGTAAAATTTTTTCGTTAGGTGCTACCGTCAAATTAAGATGAGCAAAAATCTTTCTTCCACCTTGACTATAAGTGGCATCTTCAACTTTCAAGCCAGTAAATTGACCAGTTTTCGCACTTTTAGTACTGTCAGCTGAAAAAGACAGAGCCTGCTCTACTTTATCCCACATCGGCTTAGTAGACTTGATTGCATTCAATTGTTCAAAAATATTAACTATCGGGTTAATAAATTCATTTGATAGTTGCACTATCATAATTAAAGTACCAACACCAATTTGACCTTGCAGCATTAAGATGGCACCTACTAGAAACGGTAAAATAAAGCTGAAAATATCTGCGAAAGCCATAATGACTTCTCCCGCTGCAGCTTGTGTGAAGTTTAATGACTTCAATGCCTCTTCCATTCTTTTGGCACTGTTAACGACTTTACTAATAGTCGAACTTTGAGCATCATACAATCCAACAGTTTGCGCTCCGTTTAGCCCGTCATTCACACTCTGGGTATACGAAACATTATTTGTCTCCCAGACTTTTGCTTTGGCTTGAATAGTTTTGGTAAATGCCCTTTGCACCAGTCCGGGAATTAAAGTAGTTACCATAAAAATTAATGTTAAAATCCAAGAATTGATTAAACCAACCACAACTGACAGTAGAAAAGAAGCTAATTCTGCAATGATCATTAGTTCATTTGTAGTCTTAGACGTTTCAATTTGTTTAAGATCGTTGGTCATCAGGCTTAAGCCGTCCTTTTGTGAATCACTGCGTTGTTCAATCAGATAACCCATCGTTTTCTCTTTAAGATAAACATTGACATCTTGAATAATAGAACACTTGATATAGCGGTATACAAAATTAGACAACATAATAATTAAGATTGTTGCAGCACCAATGCCAGCAATTTTAATTAAATTACTACTGTCGCCTTGACGATATTGCGCTGCATTTAACATGATCTTGGTGACATAAGCAATCACAACATTGCCAAATGCACTGATCATTGCTAAAAGTGTGTAGGCACCAAGTTTCCATTTAGGCGCAAATTTTAACGAAGATTGCATTTTGTTACTCCTTTTTTACTATTAAAAACGATTGTAATGTTTTAAATTAAGCATATTAAAGCATGAATTATTTTTGAGATTTTTTTACTTCTCATATATGAGAAAAAAGTGCCATAATATCTTAAAAAGGACAAAAACATCATGCAATCTGGAAATGAATTTAAACAATTAAGAAGAAAACAGCATATTACGCTTAAAGAAGCAGCTAAAGGTATTTGTTCCATTCAGATGCTATCCCGGTGGGAAAATGATCAAGGCCATATGGACTTTAACCGGGTATTAAAACTATGCGAAAGAATCAGTTTATCAGCAACTGAATATATTGCGCTTGCCAAACTAGACCCGCAGGATCATATTGCACTTATTTTAGAAGAATCTTGGAGCAACCACGATAAAGACTATTTGGAAAAACTGGCTCAATCGGCATTAAATAAATACAAGTTAAGCCAAGATCCTTTTGACCTGGACTATGCAGCAATTGCCTGCAGTTTGTATTATAAAACTTCACAGCACAATATTTTTCCTATAGCCCAGCAAAATGAATTAAACCAGCAATTAAGTAAAATAACTGTTTGGGGTCATGAATTTCTCTCACTGTTTGCCAATGTTATCCCTATTATTAGTCCCAGAATCATTTACCAAATTTCTGTTCAGGTTATCAATCATATTTCTTTTATTAGAAAAGCAGGAGAAGGTACATTTCATTTTGGTATAGCAGCACTATTTGAAGGTGTAATCGGCTTAATTACAAATAATCAGTTTAAATTTGCAGATAAACTGCTCACACAAATAAATCAGATTGACTTACCAGATAACGAAATGTTGCTAATTGTTGGACGCAAATTTTTAAATGCAATTCTCACCTTTCACAATACTGCCAATGATGATCTAGCTGTTTCTATCATTCATTTTTTAACCAGTATGAACATGCAAACTACGGCTACTTACTTTTTACAAATATTAAATCGGGTTAAAGCTCTAAACTAATTATAAAATTTGTTAAATAAGTCTTCGATATCAATTCTTTCAACCGAGTACTGAATATCGACTTGCACTAGGTTTGCTAGCAGCTGAGTCAACTTATCTGGAGTAATTTCTGCCAAAGGAACCAGTAGCAGATTATTGGGCAGAGTCTCATAATGATAATCAGATAGCAGCTGAGTAGCTTCAGGACTAGACTGCATTTTTAAATAACGCTTTTTTTGCTTTTTATTGTCTAAATCTTCAATGATATGTCCCTTACCCATAAATAAGACTCTATCAGCATACTGCTGCAAGTTGGACAAAAGGTGTGAGGCCATAATGATCAGCTTCTTTTCTTCTTTTAATTTAAGAAGTATTTGTGAAATTAAAGCCACATTCTGAGGGTCGAGTCCATTCATTACCTCATCTAAAAGCATTACTGGAGAATCAGCTGCTACTACCATGGCAAAGCAAAGTCTCTGTTTCATTCCCAAAGAATATGTCTGCACTTTCCGATCAACATAACTTTTCATTTGCAAGTCAGCGATAATTTGATCAACAGGTTTAGCAGAATTGTGCCAAAGATCAGCATATAAATTAAGATGATCCCGCCCCGTCATGAAAGGAAATAAATCGCTTTGCTCGGGAAAAGAGCAGATTTGCTGGTGCAATTTTATCGTATCTTTTTGACTTTGATAACGTGTACCTTCATACTCAACAAACCCTTTTTGCGGTGTTAAATTATGCAAAATAACATTAATCAGAGTTGACTTACCTGTTCCATTAGGAGCAACCAAGCCAACTATTTCACCTTGTTTAAATTTGAGGTTAATGTCATCTAAAACAACATTTTTCCCAAAAGCCAATCTGACATCTTTTAGTTCTAACATTTTAATCACCCCGCCTAACTAAAGGAATACTTTTAATTTGGGTAAACAGAAACAGTAATATTTCAATGGCAAGCATAGCTATAAGTAGTGGCCCTAGTCCTGAGTTAAAGCCCCAACCAGGAGTATCCATTAAATAAGCTAAATTGCCTGTAGTGCTGTCACCAATTGAAAAATAAGTCATGGGCAGCTTCTCCAACACCGGATGAACAAAGCCCATTCCGAATGAGAAGTACAGTACTTTGGCACTGATGGCAAACAGACTACTGAGCATCCCTGCCACATATTCATTACGTAGAGTCAAAGACAGCAAAATTGTGAGCCTGATAAAAATAAAGGAAACAATGATTGCAAAAATAATGAATTGCAAATAATACATACCCAGCGTTTCCGTTTTAAAGATAAGTTTGAAGTCAATCCGCCCTAAATAGGCGACTGTATTCAATTTTAATGACCCCATACCATATTTAGGTGCGATACAGAGAAGAGCTATTACACTAGCTACAATAAAATCTAGTAGCACTCCTACTTCGACAACCCCTGTTTTAAGCCAGAGAATGGTTCGTTTACTTAAGGGAATATTTTCCAGTACCGTATAATATTTCCGGTCATTAGTCACAATATCAGCTGTAAAGAAGCAAACTATTACTACTAATATTAGAACTGTCCAGCCAGAAAGCGAATTTTGCATTACCTGCAAAGCCGTGCGCTCTTCTAGAATATTTTTATTCAGCGGCGTTTGCCTGTTCTTTTTACCAGCTAAAAGTGCATTGTATAAATGACGCGTGCGTTGATAACCAAAATGCCCATCCTGCTGGTAATTATTACTTTTATTATAAGCAGCTGGATACAAGAAATTTTGGTTTCCTTCTATATGAATCAGATTATCAATATATTGATAACGTTTGCTAGCATACTTAGTATATGTTTGCAAATCATTTTTCTTTAAAGCCCTTAAAAGCTGTTTATCGTATGCTAAAACTTTGGGATATGTACCAACTGCATCTATCGCACCCTTACTGGGAAAATAAAAATAACCCGGTTTATTGGAATAAGCTATCTCTTGCCGTGCTACTTTGAGAAAAGCTGTGTCGTCAATATATTCTTTTTGAATTGGTTTAGCATCGACTTGCTCAATTACTTCATGATTGGGCACACTGACCAAACCAAAATAAAGAGACATAATAATGGTAGCAATAAATAGACCAATATTTTTAGGATTGAGCAAAAATGCCTTTAATTGGAAAAGAAAATAGCGCCATCTCATCGTGCAGCCCCCTTTTTATTAACCAAATACCTAAACCAAACTACACAGACAAGTGACCAAATTAGCAATATTACTGCTGCGGTGGCAAAATTTAGTCCTGCAAATCCAGTTTTACTTGCCACAGTGCCGTTAAGCACATCATTAACGTTTAAGTATACAGACGGTAGCCAAGTAATGGCTTTAAGCAACTTGCTCGGTAAATAAGATAAAACATAAAGAGCAATACCAATAAAGGTACTTAAATAAACGTTTTTGGTTAGTTGGTTAAGAAGCAGAGTCAGACTGGTCACAAAGACCACTAAGACCGCTGTATAGAACAAAAAAATTAAGCAATCCAGCCATATAGGAATTGCCCTAATTTTATTAAAATAAAAAACATTAGGATAATTCAAACTGCGAAAGCCGTTAAGAAGGCCGGCAAACAGATACGCGCCAATTAAACCAATAATTAATGGTATTAAAGTTAAAACCAGATTAATCATTGTTTTACCTTTTACTTCATCTTCTACGCGATACGGAATGTTACGTAAAACCGTTTCATGATCTAATTTAACCATCCACACATCATTAGCAATAAGCAAGATATAAAAGAAGATCAGGACAGCTATGAAGTTCACAATATAAATTAAATAAGTTACAGATACTTTTGAGCTCATTGCAGGTGGTATATGATGCCGGTAAAGATATTTATATGTAACCAGTCCCTGATGCAGTTGGTATTTAGGGGGGACATTTAAGGTGCTGGCACCTAAATAATTATTTTGATAACCATCAAGCATAGTTTGAAATAAGTTAAGTGAACTCTCTAAATATGTTTGTGGTGACTCTAAAACTTCACCATTTTGCAGGCTGGCAATACAACCTTCCTGGGCGTTTAAATTGTCATAAGTTTGTTTATATTTTTGCTTACGTAATAAGTTACCGTTAAAATAGCTGATATTAATTTCCAGTGAGTCATAGTATGACTGCCACTGACGGTAATTGTCGCCCAGATTCTGATTTCCAACTAATAAAACGAAGAAAACCATGAACACAATTAAGGCTCCCATTAGCAGAATGTTTTTCTTAGATTTGCGTGCAATATTGAAATTGGCTTTAAAATACGTGCTCTTCATGAATAATAACACCTGACTTTATGAAACTCACTAGAAACCGGTAAAAGTAATTAATAATGATTTTATCATATTTTAATCAAATTTATTATGGGTTTTAAAGGATAGTGGCTAAATTTAAAACAAAAAATAATCTCGTTTTTTAATTATAAATCAATTAAAAAAGCCGCTGAATTAACGTTTTAAGACGTAATCCAGCAGCTTTTTAATGTTCAATTATAGTAATACAATATTTAATTAAGTGTCAGCAAATAATTATAGCCATCTGCAAAATTAATATTATTGGCTAAGCGGTTTCCCGTATTACTGTAACCAGTAAATTTAAAGGCTAAATGCTTTTTTCATGATAATTCCTCGGTCATAATTTAAACCAATTGATGCCATCTGCCCACTGACATTCATTAGCCAGACGTGCCGTACTACCATTAGTAGCAAGCAGTTTGACTCCGACTTTGTCAGGCTGATCAGATTTAGTCAATGGAATAACCGTAGTTATTTCATTGTTAGTTTGTAAAGTACTTTTTTCTACTAAAGCTTTACCAATAACATCCTGCTGTTTATTCACAGCCAGCAATTCTATTTTTGCCAAAGCTAAAGGTGCAGCAAAACCTGTATTTTTCAGTGTCAGGTAAACTGCGGCATTTAAAGCGGAATTATAGCTAATTTGTGTAGTCTCTAGGCGATAGCCTAAATAATCACGTAAATATTCAAAATAATTTCGTTTAATTGGCTGCTTTTTCTGATCCCAAAACCATGAAGATTGATATGGCCAATGCTTTTCATCTAATAAATCCGGTGTAACAGGAACATGCTTCCAATATTCAAATGAACCTGTTTGAGGGAATTTAAGCCCTTCTGGCTTGCCAGTTCTCTTTAATTCATTTTCCAGCGTTACATTAAAATATGAATTAGTTTCTATTTCATGATAATTATGCGCAATACTCAAAGTAGTGAAATGATTCTCAACCATTCTTTGCGTCATCAATTGAGGAGCGACATATTTTGTTTCTAAATACATAGGATTGGCAAATAACCAAATGCTTTCCCCATCAACAACTGTATTTTTTGATTCTCTTAATAGTTGCTGGTATTCATTAGATTCATGATTTTTACCAGCCGTATTCCATTCGTGGTCAATACCAATTAGAAAATCATCATGAAAGCCAATTCGCTGTTCATTCCATTTTTCAGTAACATTTATATTACGGTTTTTAATATTTAAGTAGCGTACTTGAACCGTCAAATCTTGGGGAGAATTTAACAACAAACTATGAAGAATAGTTGATTCATCAGTAGTATCACGAGCATGTTGCGACCACTCACCCCAAGGGCCAATGATTCCTGCTTGTAAAGCGTGAATCTGCCTGCGGTGTTCCTGCAGCCAACCTGATAACTGCTCCAAATGCTGCTGTACCCTGTGCACACTAGGAGCTTGTCTATAAGGCCTCTTATCTTCAGAAATATATGCAAAACGCAGCAGTGCCTTTAAGTTTAACTTAGCAAGTTCGTCAAAAAAGGCATTCATGTGGTTAAAAGCTTGTGCATCCAGCGGTTTATGTTGATAACCTGTTAAGTAAAAATAAACCTGCACTATTCGCGGCTGATCATCGGTATACAGTGACGCTTCTCTTTTCAAAGCAGCGATAGCATCTTGATCAGCATATTCATAAATGCTCTTACCTGTTTTTACATCTAAATAAACTTCAAAGCGAAAGCCACGATCAGGATTTATTAATAAAGTCTTAGTCTGATCTCCACTTAACTGCTTGGGATAATAATTTGACATCATTGGCCTCCAATATTAATTGCCAGTACTTTCTCGCAAAATTAGTTTAACTTCTAATAATGTTGTAGCGGCGCGCGTCTTTTTTTCTATTATGTCTTCTCTAATTAAATGGACAGCAGTTATACCCAGGTCTTTTTCCGGAACAGAAACTGATGACAATCTGGGAATATAATATTGCGCCATTTGAATATTATCGAACCCAATAATATGGTAATCGGCAGGAGCATGAAAACCTTTTGTATGTAATTCCTGCATTATTCCAATTGCCAATTGATCATTTCCAGCTAAAATTCCTTTGGGTAAAGTAGGTAATTGTGCAATTTCTTTACCCGCCTGGACGCCATCTTCAATGCTCCAACCCGGAGTAAGAATTGAACACTCATCTTGATCATGCAGTTTCATCCACTCCCGGTAGCAATTTAAACGAACCTCACCTTTTGCTTGCGTTTTTTCTCCCTGCAAATTAGTCATATAACGGGGACCACCAACATATACAATATTGGTTTGAGCAAATTTTTCTAGTTGTGTTAAAGCTTCTTTTACTCCGGCAGTTAAATTAGCATTAACCAGCTTGACGGAATTATTTTTATATCTTGCTTCAATAATGACGATATTAGAGTTTAATTTTTTTAGTTCGCTAATGGCTGATTCGGACAAGCCACCGATAACAATCACGCCGTCCCAATAATACAGTCCATCCCAAAATGAACTATCCAAAGAGTTATTTAAATAATAGATAGAACTCAATGTCATTTTTTCTCTTTTGAGTTCTTCAATGATTCCCTGTTTTATTTGTTGGTAATACGTATATTCTGCTACTTGATCCAAGTCCATAGTTGTTAATACACCAACAACTGGACATTTTTTACTTTTATTTTTGATATGATAATTTAATTTTTTTGTAGCCGCTAAAACTTTGGTCCGTGTTTGATCAGTAACACTTAAAGAAGTGTCATCATTTAATATTCGTGAGACTGTACTTGCTGAAACACCTGCTAACTTAGCTACCTGTCTGATATTAGCCATCTTATCTTCTCGTCTTTCATATTTGGATGTTATAACAGGTGCTATTAATATAAATTTCTTAAAAATATAAACTTTTAGAACCTGATATTCTACACATAATTGTTGCTATTACGGCATTTTTGCAATTATGATAACAAATATTTTTTGCAGTTCAAAGAAAAGACGGTTGTATTATTATTGAAAAATACATCCGTTTTTTCTTACTTTACCTGCTTAAATTTAGTAATATGCTTTTTCTCAGCAGATAATCTGATTACTTATTAATTTCTATATTTCATGCTATTAGGCAACAACTTTCAAGTTGAACAAAACAATAGCCAAGATTAGAACAAACCAAGTTGCTCTAGTTGAGTTCATATGTTTGCGATCCAGTAGCCAATAAATAAAGGCAACTAGTAAAACTGGCAGAAGCGATGGCATAATCTGATTAAAGATATCCTGCAATTTCATCGAAACTTTCCCAGCTCTAAAGATGAACGGAATCTTTAACGTAATAACAGTTGGAATCAAAGCTCCTACAACCGTTACCCCCAGCAAAGTTGCTGAGTCAGTCAGTGCATTAAGCTTAGAACTCATTGAAGTAACTAAGTTGACACCTTGCTTGTAGGCAAATGGCATCCAAGTATAAGCCCAAATGTAGAGAACGCCTAGTGCAACCATCCATAAAATAGCACCAAACGGATTACCTTTAAGGGCCATGTATGATGCAATGGCACCAAAGATAGTTGATTGAACGGTACCTAATAAAGTATCACCTACAGCAGCAAATGGTCCCATAAGACCAGTTTTAATACCTCTTACACCGTCAACTGACTTAATCCCCTCTTTTTCTTCAAGAGCAATATCGACACCTTGGATAATAGAACCCATATGCGGACTAGTGTTAAAGTATTCAGACTGCACCCGCATCATTTTCTTCATATCTTCAGGCTTGTCACCATACAACTTACGTAAGATTGGCATTTGTGAACCAACATAACCTGGAGCCATCATAGTTTCGTAGTTCCAGCTTAATGCAGAGGTAAAAATCCAGCGTAAGTTAGCGCTACGAATATCTTTTTTAGTTAACTTATGACTTTGCTCCGTCGTAGTTTTTTCTGTAGTATTATTCTTCATCACCGGTAATTACTCCTTTATCATCAATACCCATTTCAGCAGCTTTTTGTGTATCTAAGCCATTACTGTCGCCACCAGATTGGTTCTTATTATGAATGATAGAATTATAATGATTAATGGCAAAGCCGACTCCGATCAGCGCTACACCAAGCATTGGCACATTTAAGTAAGCAGCTGCTACAAAGCCAAAAATCATGTACGCACCAAATTTCTTAATAGGCAGATAATGCATTAAGATGGCAATACCAACAGCTGGTAACATAGTTCCGGCAGATTTTAATCCACCCATTAACCATTGTGGCATGTAATTCAGCACATTTTTAACAAACGCTTCACCAAAAATTAGCACCAATAATACGGGCACTGACCGTGAAAGCCCCCACGGAATAGCCCCATAAAGACTATTTCGTACAACAGCTTTATCATCGTTACGATCGATTGCCTTATCAATTCTGTGTGCAAAGTAGGTATTAGCAAAACGAGCCAAAATATCAAGTTGCACCATCAATAGGCCAACAGGAATAGCAACACCAATACCGTAGTTAATTCCTTTTCCTGAAATATGTGCAATTGCAGTACCTATGATTGCTCCAGTGGCATAATCAGGAATCGAAGCACCACCAAAAGTACCGACTCCCAATATCATTAACTGTAATGTTGCTCCTACGGCCAAACCTAATTTCATATCGCCGACAATTAGTCCTGCAATTAATCCAGCATTAACTGGGTTACCAAAACCAATACCAACTGTGATAATTTCATTGATTTGGAAGAAAGCGAACAAAGACAGCAAAATTATTTGAACTACACTCAATGAATTCATATTATTTCTCCATCCGTTTATTTAATTCAGACATAAAGTCTTCTCTAGAATCGTTCGGGACCATCTGGTGGTAAAGCTTTACTCCCCGAGCATCAAGTTCTTTAAAAGCCTTTATTTCTTCGTCATTTACTCCCACGCTCTTGAACAGTTGCAGTCTGCCTTCACCACTTGGCAAGTTACCAACGTTAACTTCTTTAATTGGTACTCCTGCATCAACCATCTGAACCAGAGCTTCCGGTTCACGTGTAATAATAAATATTTTTTGGTCGGCGTAGCGGCCCTGAACAATATTGTTACTTGCACGATCCGGTGGCAAAATACTTAAAGCTGCCTGGGTAGGACGAGCTAATTTCAAAGCAGTTTTTTCCAAGTCATCTTTAGATACTTTATCGCCAACGACCATTAATCTTTCTGCTCCTAATTGCCCAGTCCACACACGAGCTACTTGACCATGAATCAGACGGCTATCAACTCTGACATTTACTAATTGCACAATTCATTACCTCCTTCTTGTTATCGCTTACATCACTTACACTAAAATTATAGTTTATATATTTTGTTTTGTAAACATTATTTTTTTTAGTAAACAATATTGACATTGATTTGTTTTATTAATAAGCTAATCTTAAACAACTATTATTAAAGAAAGTGTACCGGTATGATTACAGTTCAACGATCAAAGAATAATATTTCAATGGGTAAACCAACAACTGTAATAGTCAATGGTTTAAGGGTAGGCAGTATCGCTGCTGGTTATGCTTTAAAACTAAACTTAAAAAAAGGAGACACACTGCAACTTACCCAAGGCGGTCTAAATCGCTCGCCCAAAATGGTTATTAATAAGACTGACGCTCATTATAAAGTTATTCCTAATCCCAAATCCTCAGTCTTAATAGCTGTCATGGTCGCAGCCTTATTGTTAATTCCGCCAATGATTAAAAGCTATGTTCCTTTTTCACAAAACGTTTCAGCTATTATTATTTTTTTAATCTTTTTACTTATTGAATTAGTTTTCAATTTCCGCTGTGGTTTACTTATCGAAGAAATTTAATTAAGTGTCAGCAAATGTTGCAGTTTTAACTTTTATATGCAAAAAAGCTTATTTTCTTTTTCAGAAAGTAAGCTTTTGTTAACTATGGCTCTTTTCGAAATATAAATTCTAGATATAATCATTGAAATCAATTACGGCATCATAACGCTTCAGTTCTGCCGGTTCATAGTGGTGAATAACCTCAATGAAAGTAAAGTCTGAGTCAAACAGATAATTATGAATTGCTTGAGAAGTAGCCTTATCTAGTGAGGCATTGACTTCGTCCAGTAATAAAATTGGTCGTTTGGCTAAAATTGCCCTTGCTAATTCAATTCGAGCTAATTGCCCGCCAGATAATTGGTCGGCATTATCACCTAATTGATAGTTAAAACCTTTTTCTTTAACCAGCTGTCCCAGTTCTAAATGTTCACACACGTCTGTAACTTTTTCTCGCGGGATGTCCGCACCTAACGTAAGGTTAAACCATAATGAGTCGGCAAAGATGACCGCACTTTGGCTTGAATATGCAAACAGGTTGGTAAAAGAGCCCGGTTGTACTGCTTTTTGATTAAGCAACTCTTCTTGTGCTTGGCCGTAATCACCATACATTAAATATTGGAGCATGGTGGATTTACCAGAGCCGGACGGTCCAATGACCGCAACTTTTTGTCCTTTTGCGACTGCAAAATTAATTTGACTAGCTAATTCTTTACCCTGACGCTTTAAAGTCAGATTTTTCACTTCTAATTGCTTAAAGTCGTCAGTGACAACATCGTTTTGGGGTTTTTGCTCACCTTTAGCAATAAACTGCTTGATCTTGTTAACGATACCCTTAGTGGTAGATAAATTGTTTCGTTCATTTAAAATTTGCAGGATAGGGTTAACAAATGAGTTAGAAAGCTGGGTAATGGCAAATAAAGCTCCCAAAGTTATTTGACCATTGACTACCAATAATGTCCCAAAAGCAAATGGTAGTAAAAAGGCACTGGCAATCGCAATAACATTAAGATAGGTATTAGTATTATTATTCAGCACATTCATTTTGGCCAGTTTTTCTTCCAAGCGATCAACGACACGCTTATTCTGCTTAACAGCATTGTCTTGCTTGCCGTATAAGTTAAAAGTTCCGGTGCCAGCTAAAATGTTTTTGGTTTGGCTGACATACTTGTCGTTGGCCTTAGTCCAATCACCTGAAGCTTTTTGAATTGGTTTTTGAAAAAAGTTAGACACAATTGTAGGGATTGCTGAGCCTACGAAATAAATTAAGGTAACAAACCAGTTTAGATATAAAGCATAACCTAGCGCCAAAATAACGGTATAGGCATAGATCAGAATTTCAATTTCAGCTTCATAACGATTAGTTTCTAATAACTTAAAGTCGTTAGTTAAAAAACCTAAATTAGAGCTGTCTTCTTCTTTATTTAGCAGCATCCCCTTTAACACTTTAGTTCTCAACTTAGTGTTAATTTGCTTAACTGCATCGGTTTTTAAGTAATTAAATAATAAGCCTGAAATTAAGATTATAGTCAGCGCTACTATGATCTGCGTTACTAAAGAAGGTAAAGCTGAAAATTGTCTCTTAGTTGCCATATTGATCAAATTACTAAGCATATAAGCAGCAAAGATATTTAAAGTACTGTATATCAAACCGAAAACATTAAGCCAAAAGAATTTTAAATGTGAATAGTTATGGTAAATCATTATTTTTCTCCCTCAGTTTTGTTAATAATTTTTTCATTCTTCAAAGATGATAAATTAATTAAACTTGAGAAAGACTTTGATTACAATACTATTTGACTAAGAGGTCACTATAAGGAATGTAAGTGGGACAAATTTTATACTAAAATGCAAAACCAGTTTAACCTGTTAGTAAAAATTCTTTCTTTACCTAATCATTCGTTGCAAAAACTTCATACCTATGTTTTTGATTTGACCATTAAAACATTATAGTTTTTATAGTTTTTCATATTGGGCTAAAATTTTGTTAGCGCAGCTATCGTCCAGACCTGTAATTTCTTTAATTGCAGTAAGAGCTCCTTTTGTTTTTATCATCTCCTGCATTTCTTGAGACTTAGGATCATCCTCATCATTATATTTAAGTCCTAAGGCAACTGCCTTAATCAAGCATTCATTGTCCAAACCATATTTTTCACTCAATCTAATCGGTCCGCAAAGGCGATCATTGATAGAAAGTTTACGCAGCGGATCATAAGCAACTCTCTTAATAGGGTCTGGCACTTCTTGCTTAAGAGTTGGTAATTTAGTCAAATGATCATACTCAGCAGCTGTTAGGTTAAATTCCTTCTGACATACATTGTATATTTCTTCATTTATACATTTAATAAACTCTTGAATTTCATGGTCTGATTGAGCTTCGGGAATTGTTGTATAATGCTTATACCAACCGAAAAAAGCAGTAGCTGCATGGGGACCATTAATTGCATAAATTTTTACTTCTTTGAGAGTTGGAACATTTTCAATTGGTTCCATCCAATCAACTTTTGATAGGTCTACATGCAAAGGCTTTTCAATGAGCAGGGATGCAACAGCCATACTGTTAAGTTTTAAAGCATAATTAGAATCAGCACTAGTCGATCTACGAATAATTGCATCATGAATAAAAATATGTGTCTCTAACCAACTATTTAAATCTGGATCCACATTCTCACTCAAAAACTTTTTAATTTTACTTACTAAATAAATTTTATTAGTCAACAAAATAATATCTAGTTTCTTATTTGATTTTTCCTCCATCATTTTTTTAAAATCAATTATTAAATATTTGAACACATCTTTTAAGTCTTCTGGATATACTGGTATCATAACCAAATCACTAGCAAGAAAGCTATCAACTTCATTGTGTTTATCAGATGTCAAGATTTGTTGATAGTTCTTAACTACTCTTGTATAAACCTTATCTGAAGTAGAAATATCAACTTGATAAGATCCTTCTGCTAATTTCTTAATCACTTTTGAATCTTTATCCAAAAAAGTTACGTTCCATTTTGCTTTTTCAAAAGCTTCACCGATAAAACCTTTTCCTAGCTTTCCGGCTCCAATAATCAGAACATTATTCATTATTATTCCTTTCTATTTACTTTCACTAATTTCAATTGAATTTTTACTATCATTGACTATCTTTTTTAAGTCAACATCTTCATTTTCACTACATAAAAGTTGCATACACAACGTAAGCAAAATAGGTAAATTTACACCAGTTATTATCTGATACTGTATATTTTTATAATTAAGTAGTTGAATTAAAACTTGATTGTACGGTGTGCCATATTTTAAATCGAAGAGAAAACAAATTTTTTCATTCTTATTTTTATTTAGGTATGATTTAATATTTTGATTAAAGTCCTCTAATCCTTGATTATCTAATCCAAGGTAGCTAAGAAAGTCTTTTTTCCCAACAATCATATTACATGCTTCATATAACCCTTTAGCTAAACTTCCGTGTGATAATATTAAGACCTTCACGCATTTCCTCCGTTACTTTTACTTTACATAGTAGATACAATATTTGCCTTTTAAACTACTCCGATAAATGAAAGAGCAAAAATAGCAATAATATATATAATTATCATTTTTAATGTGCTAATTTTCTTTTTCTTCATCAAATACCAGGTCCCGATTACTAGAAGTAGTGGTACTAACTTAGGAAAAACGCCATTTAACAAGTTTTCAACTTTAATTCGATCATTGCCACTAGGAATAGTTAGCTTTAATGGTAGATTAACATAGCTGGCAGCAACTCCCCCCATAATAATAGTGCCAAACAAAATTAGAGTATCTTTGATTTTATTAGCCTTGTTACCAATTAGCACATTGATACCATTAACGCCTAACTCATATCCTTTCTTAAATAATAAACGCATAATTATCGTTACTACAAGTGGATATACAATCATATAAAATAATGCACCAAGCGGACTGCCATTTTTACTAAACGAAATCGCAATAGATAAAAGCAACGGGATTATCAACCCTGGATTCATCGCATCACCAATGCCTGCCATGGGACCCATTAGACTGATTTTAGTTGTTTCAATAACCTCATTGTCAACATTGTGATTAATAGCCTTTTCTTCTTCCATTGCAGTTATAATACCTGGAATAACAAAACCAAATACTGTTTCTGTATTATAAAAAGAGGTATGCCTCTTCATGCCATCAACTTGACCAGCTTTGTTATAGTATTTTTTAAACAGAGGAATTAAAGACCAGGGAAATTGCATTCCAAGCATTCTTTCTGAAGAGCAAGCTGCTAGTGGTGATAAAGCAAATCGCCACCAAATGCGATTAAGTTCTTTTTTAGTAAGTCTTTCTGTAGTCTTAGACTTTATATTTTCTTCTTCCATTAAAGGGTCTCCTCTTCAAAATCATCATCATCGCTGTTACTTTTCTTTTCTGAACCATTCTGGCTTGCCATGTAATAGAGGAATGCCAGGGCTCCTCCAAAAATAGTTAATCCCAGAATATTTAATTTCATAAAAACGATGCCAACAAAGCCTACTAAGAAAAATAAAATAAAAGATTTCTTTCGTACGCTCTGTAACAACAAAGTAGCAATACCAACCGCTGGGAGAACACTTCCTAATATCAGTAAGCCATTCTGAACAAACGCTGGTAGTATTTTTAAAAATTCATTAACATATTTAGCTCCGAAATAAGCAGCCATGAAACTGAGACTACCACGTGTGATAAATTTAGTCAGTTGGGGATAAAGCCAAATATAACGATTCAGTTTTTTATAATTGGCTTTTTTAATGGCTTCATCTTGTCCTTTATGAAATAGAGAACCTAAAATCGAATTTAATTGGAAAATAAAGGTTCCTAAAACACCAACTGTAGCTGCTAACGCAACCGCTGAACCACCATTCATATGATTAGAAATTGCAATAGCCATAGCCGGATAGGAGACAAAAGCTAGATCAATTGGTATTGATCCTCCTGGCGTTACCAAAGCTAAGTAAACTAGTTGTACTGCTACTCCTAAGTTAATACCAGTTGTAATATCTCCTAAAATAATGCCGCAAATAAAGCCACCAATTAAGGGTCTGCCCAAAACATACCAGCCAAATTGGGAACTATATAAAGGAAATTCATTACTACTGATTACACAAAAGAAGGCAATAAGTATGCTTTGCAATATTGTCATGATTTTGCCTCCTGAGCTTTTTCTTTAACATCTTTCCAACTAATTGTTCTTCTTGCACCGCCCATTGGAATGATTGAAAATCGACAACCATTATTATCTAAGTAATCAAATACATCAATCTCTTCATTGTTTAAAGCAAAACCATCAACAATGTAGTGGGCATCACTTTTTTTGCTAGCAGTGCCAACACTAATTTCATCTGTTATTTGGTAGCCGTGGTCAAATAAGTCTTTAACAGTTTTAATATTTTTAAAGATGATAATATATTTCTTCTGAGATGACTGGGCTTCAAGAAGTTTCTTTGTAGCTTGATTAACTGAAAAACAAAAGACTTTAATTGTATCCGGTACTACTTGCTTATAAATACGAAAAAGAGGCTTGTTTTGGACAATATTATTGTCAACAATGATAATGCCATCACATGGATACTGCGGTAGTAGTTTAATCATGGTTTGTCCATGAATAATTCGATCATCAATCCTATATAAACTAATCATTAATATATCCCTTCTATCTTTTACTACTTTTACAATTTTTAACTTACTTTTCTACTCCTTTCTAAACTTAAAATAGTTATTCTTTTTCAATCACACTAAATATAACATTAAAAATTTTTAAAAAAATTATACTTTTAGATCAAATTAGCCTAAAAAAAAAGAAAAATTTTTGTCTCTCTTTTATCTGATAATTAAGGTAACGAGTCCAAACTTTCTGAGTCATTTTGCATGCTAAAATAAGAGAAAATGAAGCAAGTTATAGTAAGGAAAAAATAACAATGATTAGCCAAAGACAAATAAAAATTTTAAAATTCTATTTAGTCCATCAAAATACTTTTGTATCTGCAAAAAGTTTATCGGTTAAATTAGATGTTAGTCCTCAAACTATTAAGAATGACATTAGGGACTTAAATAATTTAAGTCACCAAGTGAAAATTTTTAAGGTCATTTCTGCTCCAAATAAAGGTACTAAGATTACAATCTGTAATCGTCAAAAATTAATTTTAAAAATCAAAGACTGGGAGCAACACCTTGAAATAAATAATAAGGAGCAACGCAGCAATTTGATAATTAATTACCTGCTGAGTAGTTACAGCTATGTTACTAAAAGTGAATTAATGAGAAAGTTTTATATTAGAGAAACAACTTTATATAAACAGACAAAAGATATTAAAAAAATTTTATCAAAGTTTAACTTGACTCTAAAATATAAAACAAACTGTGGTTATCTTATTAACGGTAGTGAATTAAATAAACGAAACTACTTATCTCACTTGGGAATTGACTATAAAAACAAAAAGCATAAATTCGAGCCTGAAGAAACAACAAAAATCTATAATATTGCTGCAGACATTTTCTTTAATCATAAATATCACATTAACGAAGAAATCCTGCAAAATATTACGGCTCACATTTATATTGCATTACAAAGAATTAAACATAACCATTTTATTGAGGAATCGATTAATTCTAATTTAATTAAGACAGAAGAATATCAAATTTCAGAAGAAATTCTGACAAAAGTTTTTCAAAATTGCCGTATTAGTCAGAAACATTTCACTAATGAGACTTTGCTACTAACTCAAATTATTTTAGGAAAGCTTAACTACATCAATGACGAAGCATTACATGAAAAGATGAATAATTTTTTAAATACAGCCTTTGATGACATTTATGCTAAATTTGCGATCAACTTGGATGCGGTAGATAATTTAAGAGTTCTTTTGATTCTACATTTAATCCCTTTGTTTTATCGTGTCCAGTCTGGAACCCAATTACCCAATCCTCTTGAAAATAAAATACATACATCCTTTCCACAGGCTTATGACATTGCACTATATTTTTCTCAGCTTTTAGAAAAAGAATGCCACTTGAAAATTTCAAAAAATGAATTATCATTTTTGGTTCTTTATTTTAATTATGGGATTGAAAACTATCTTTCATCTGAATCTGGTAAAAAAATTCTAATTATTACTTCTTTACGTAAGTCAGAAACTATTTTACTAAAACATAAAATTTTGAATTGGTTCCCTAAACAAATTGCTGAAATTCGGTTTGCATATCCCACTGAATATAACGAAAAAATATTAGTTGAAGAATATGATGCCATCTTTTCAACTGAAAATAATATTAGTAACAATCAAGGTGAGATCACATATATTAATCTTTTTCCTTCAGAAAATGACTACAAAAAAATAAAGCTTGCTTTAAATGGTTTTGATAATATTCATAGCATTCTAGAAAAGTTTGACCCCTCATGTTTTTATTATGGTGAAATAAGGACTAAAAAAGAAGCTTTAGATTTAGCTATTGAAAATGCAACAAGTCACTATCATCTTACTGGTGACTTCGCAAAATCTGTTAAAAATCGTGAAACATTAAATAGCACTTATTTTGGTAACAAAATTGCTATTCCACATACTGCCGAACCTGTTAGTAATGATACTTTTGTCTCCGTGGTTGCTTTAAAAAATGAAATCAAATGGGACTCTTATAATACAATAAACTTAATTTTGTTAGTTTCAATTGCTAAAAATAACCCTAAAGAATTTCAGTTTTGGTATTATATTTCCTCCTTAATTCAAAATCCGGAATTACTAAAAGATTTTAGGAGAAAGCCAACATTTATATCTTTTAAAACAGCCATAAAAAAAGCACTAAAAAATAAATTTATTTAAGTTATATTAATAAGGCTTTCAGCCAAAAAATATATATTTCGTATATAATTACTTGATCTTATAGTTCAACAAACTAAAGAAAACACGATATCATGATCGATATCGTGTTTTGCTTTTAGGATTATATTTTTCTATTTCTTTTAATTCCAACACTTTTAATTATAAATTTTACTAATTTCTAAGTTCATTAGTAATACCTATAATCATTTCAATTAACAATAATAAGTTCCATAAGACGCTTAAAGTAGCAGCAATGGTTGTCAATATTATGACCGGTGTCGTAAAGCCTTGAGCTTCATACATGAACGCTGCGCTAGTTATAAGGACCAGGCTCAGAATATAAATTAACCAGTTAGCTATTTTATACATTTGGTGATCGGTTTTCACTGCAATAAACTCTTCACGCTCATCTTCATCATCTTCATCTGTACCCACAGTTTTGGCTTTATAATAAAGATAAAAAGCAAAACTAATAGCAAAAACTGCATAAATAATATTTTTCGGTATATCGGTTTGCCTGCGGTGCTGCAGAACCTCTAAACTGATCAGCACCAACTCAAGAAGCGCTAAAAATGTAAAAAAGCATGCTGCGAAATAATATTTGATCTTTCTTTTCTTATTCTTCTTCATTTTCTATATATTCCTGTAAACAAAATAAGGTTGCAATATCGGTCCTAAAAACTTGCGCTAGTTTATACGCCAAGATGAGTGAGGGCTTGTATTTACCCTTTTCTACTGAGATAATCGTTCGTTCGGTGACACCCACTTTGACAGCAAGTTCACGCTGCGTTAAGTGCAGCTTTTTTCTATTTTCCTTAACTAAATTTTTGATAATCTCACCTTCTCATTAACATGAAGTATATTTCATGTAGTTAGCTTCATATTATATTGCGGTAAAAGAAAAAAATCAAGCAAAAACTTGGTTTTTATTCATACTTATTTTGTGCTAATTAACTTGGTTTAATGGCTTGTGATCCCTTAAATATGAAATGAGATTTTGTGAAGCCTCAGTAGTAATATTTGTGCGAGCAGCCAGGGTGCCAGAACCCGCGTGAGGTGACAAAATTACATTGTCTAATGCGCAGAGTGCTTGTGGCACATTGGGTTCAGTTTCATAGACATCTAACCCTGCTCCAGCAATATCACCGTTTTGCAAAGCGGCAATTAAATCATTTTGTTTAATCAATTTACCCCGAGCAACATTGATAATATAAGCTGTCTTTTTCATTTGTTTAAAAACTTGGGCGTTGAAAACCCCTGTTGTAGCAGGAGTTGCAGGAGCATGCAGAGTAATTACATCCGCTGTTTTAACTAAAGTAGCAAAATCCACGTAATGAACATTCTTCTTTGCTTCTTCTTGAGAACTTAAACGATGTCTATTATGGTAAATAACTTTCATACCAAAAACTTGGGCATACTTTGCTACCTGAGAACCAATGCGCCCCATACCATAGATGCCGAGTGTTTTTCCCCGAAGGCCTGTTCCCATATTTTCCGGCTGAGAAACATTAACCCATTTTCCTTGGCGAATGGTTTTATCATAAAAATGCAGGCGTCTTACGGTCGCTAACATTAAGGCAAATGTCATTTCAGCGGTGGGAATGAGGACACTTTTAGGACAATTGGCCACAACAATTCCTTTTTGCTTTGCATAATCAATATCAATGTGATCAAAGCCAACGCCATTAGCAGTAATAATTTTTAAATTAGTGCCGGCATCTATCAGTTCCCGATCGCCCTTCATTCCAGTGAGTATCAAACCGTCATATTCAGCTAAATGAGCTAAAACCCACGCTCTACCCGCTGTTTCTGGTTTACAAGTTACTGCGAAATTCTTTTTTAACTCCGTTAGACCAGCTTCTGGGACAACACCAGTTACCAAAACTTTTGTCTCTTTCATTTCCTAGAGCCTCTTATCATTTTTTAAAAACAGGATCTGCGCTATCATGCATTGCCTGCACATTTTGCGACTTAAAATAAATGCGGTTAGCATTATTATACATGACATCTTCTAATTCTGCCTCAGTGAAAATATTAGTAGCTGCCAGCCAAGTTGCTAAATTATGGTACGAATTAAAAGTTGATGACAACGGGGAATCTGTGCCCCAAAAAATCCTTTTAGCCCCCAGAATCTTTTTGGCTAGTGCAACATCTTTTTGGCAACGAGGAAACGGAAAATCAGTTTCATTTTCAATATCTTGAATCGCTGAAATTTCCGTAGTGATATTAGGATACGGTTGCCATTGTTCTAAAGCATTTTCCAAGCGATTCAAATGGTCGGCATTGGGAAAAGACAGATGGCAAACAACAAAATCCAGTTTGGGATATCGTTTTGCCAAGTTAGCAATTGCTTCTGGTTCATAGCTAATTTGCCTATAATTACCATAATCAACAGCGATCACAAATCCAGGATAATCCGCAAAAAAGTGAAAAAGTTTGCCTAATTCAGGTGCAGTATCCAAACGAAATGGTTGATGGTAGCCTTGTAAGCCACCGCCCTGACTAATTTCAAATTTAATTGCTCTGAAACCCAAGTCTTCCACATGACGCCTAACAATTTTCATTGCATCATCTGCAAATGGGTCTACTGAAAATGCCGCAATAAATTTCTCAGGGTACTTTTTAACAGCTTGATAAGAATAGTAATTTTGAAAGCCATACAAACTGCCTTGCAGTAAAACTGCTTTTTCTACTTCATTTTCCTGCATTACTTTTAAAGCGGATTCCGCCGTAAAGTCATGATCACCCCAGCCATTAGGGATTAGCTTGAGAAAAGTACCATTATCCCATATTGCCTTGCCATTTCCTAAAGGTGTCATTCGACCTTGACCGGATAAGCCTGCAATTGAGCGCACCAGGTGAAAATGCCCGTCAATTTTTTTCATTGTAATTATCTCCTTGCAGATATTCTTTAACGCAATAAATTTAAATAATGTAATTATCTAAATGCCAAAGACGCAACATAATATTAATATAAGAAACCATTATACTTCATCTAAATTAAGCGAGCAAAAATACCTGACACTATTTAATACATGTCAGGTATCTGTCTTATCTATTGTCTGTCATTTTGATTATTGCAGCGGCAACTTCTTAAGGGTTGTTTCCGTTCAATATAATGAAATATTCCAAAGAAATAACTTGTGAACATTTATTCTGAGAAAAATACTCTTTTGTGCGCTAAGTTTCTATGAGCTGGTTCAAAAATAAAACCAGCAGCTTTACCTTTCTGGTCACATATTTATTTAGGGCAATTTTAATGGCACAACATTCCCTTTTTATCTTACTTATCCCTTGTCAGTTTTAAAATTACACTGACCGCTGTTGCCGCAATAGCAGCTACAATCAGCCAGCCAAGAGCGTTTTGCGGTCGGTTATATGCAATAACCGGAGCCATACTCCACAACTGATTGTTAGAGATAGCAACTGCAACAATGCCAATCACAACAAGCCACAAAACAATTGCTAATATAGTAGTTAGTCTTTGAATATTTTTCATTATTATTTTCTCCTGCCTAAAAAATTATTTTTACTATTTTTCTAGCATCACGTGCTGGACTTATATCTGTTTTAGCACAAAGCAGGAGCTGATTTTCTTAAAAAGCACTTAATTTATAGTATCAAATTTTACCAGACTTGTACTCGTTTATCCGGATCAAGCCACATACCATCTCCTTCTTTAACATTGAAAGCTTGGTAAAACTCATCTTGACATTGCACCTGCACATTTGCTCGAGCCTGAGAAAGTGCATGAACATCAGATGCGGCGACTAATTGCCAAAATTCAGGCTTAGCGTTTGTTGCCCAAATTCGCGCATAGTTTTCAAACAAAGTTTTGGCGTCTCCACCTTCTTGCTTATTAGCTGCAACAGCTACTGTCAAGCCACCCTGATCACCAATGTTTTCTGA
Organism: Lactobacillus melliventris; assembly: GCF_042679465.1. Lineage (NCBI taxonomy): Bacteria > Bacillati > Bacillota > Bacilli > Lactobacillales > Lactobacillaceae > Lactobacillus > Lactobacillus melliventris. Next base: position 69,664 of record NZ_JBHTMT010000009.1, read on the forward strand.
AACTGTTAATTTACCGTTGATTTTGCTCGTACCAACTTCAACGCCATCAAACAGCTTAATTTCAGCTTTGACCCTTTTATTAAACTCGGCATAATCTTCATCAGTCCACCAGTTTTTCATATTACCCAACTCATCAAACTGTGCGCCGTTGTTGTCAAACGCATGTGAAATTTCATGTCCTACAACTGCACCAAAACCACCGTAATTAGCTGCTCGATCTTGCTGTAAATCATAAAAAGGCTTTTGTAATAGCAGTGCTGGGAAAGTAATGTCATTACTTGGCGGATTATAGCAAGCATTTGGTTCTACCGCCGACATTATCCAAAGTGATTGATCAACCGGTCTGTTAATATCTGCAAAGTTATCCTTAAGCTTAATCTGGCTATTTTCTTTAACATTACTATATAAGCTGCCATGCTCTAAAGGTGGTGTTACTTTGAATTTGTCATAAAACCCTTGAACATGCTCTGGATAGCCGATTTTTAAGACTAAAGTATCTAGCTTCTTTAATGCCTTTTTCTTAGTGGTATCTGACAGCCAAGTATTCTTTTTTAAATGATCTTGGTAAACAGCAATCATATTCTTAACCATTTTAGTAGCATCAGCTTTGGCTTCAGCACCCAAGTATTTTTCACCATAATATTGACCAATGACATCACCAAATAATCTGACCGTCTCATCATAAGCAAAGCGCTCGTCTGTAGCTAAAGAATCTATGCCGTACATTGCTTTTCTTAGTGGCAGTATTGCCTTTCTAAATTTACGTGATAAATATCCAGCTGCTTGATTAATAAAATATCCGATTAGCCAACCCTTTAGTTCAGCAAAATGCTCTTCATTAAACAATTCATCAAATTTAGCTAAATAGCCTGGCTCAGTAACATTAATTTTTTTAGCAGTTTCAAGTCCATTTTCTTTCATCAAAGCAGCTAAATGAATATTTTTACTCTGGTTTGTAAATTCTGTCACACTCATTGGGTGATACATATTTTCAATTTTAGAATTATACTCTGCTGATTGGTAAACCTGCGCCAAACGCTGATCCAATTTAACTGCTCCTGTGGCGTATTGTTCAGCTTCCTTCCGCTGAACACCACTCATTACCAGCAAGTTAATGGTTTGCTTTTGCCAAACATCAAGCAAGTCGGCAGTTTTTTCATTACCATAATAACTGGTATCAGCCAAAATCAAATTTTGCCGGTAAAAAGTGACAATATTTAGTTGTGCATCCTTAAAATCTGGTTCCACTTCAAATTTGAAGGGCAAGTTGTCGGCTAGCAACAAATTCGTTAAGTTCTTATTGACATCAGCTAAATTGTTGAGACCGGTTAAAAAGGTCAAGTCTTCCTTAATTGGAGCGGCACCGTCAGCGGTTCTTTTTTCTTCATCTTCAGCTACCCGGTAAAATTCAACTGCTTTGTTAAAGTTCTTAACTTGGGGAACTGGTTTTTTACCAGCAATAAAAGCAGAAAAATCTTTTAAAAGGTGTTTACGTGTTTGTTTATCTGCTATATCAAAACTACTAATCCACGGCTCACCCGCAGGGACAGGATTGTCCTTTAGCCATTTTGAATTTACAGCCAAGTAAAGGTTATCTTGTTCACGGGTATTTACATCTGGCTTAGTAGTATCGCCAAAGCCACCACGAATATTAAATTTAGTCATTTGTTTTTCTCCTTGTTTTTAAGTTTTTTATTATCATAATGTTACATTAACAAAGCAAGACCACTAAAAAAATGTCGTATTCGAAATTTTAAGTTTTTTATTAAAAAGTATAAAATTCGGGGTACGTGTAAAATTGCACACAAAAAAGCCCTATTTTTGCAAAATAGAGCTTTTTAATGTGGCTGTAACTAATAGCTTACTAAAGAGATGGTTCTAATTTTTTTAGTAAGAATTACTAACATTTATTTAGGAGAGTATGGGATTTCGACTTTGAAATCAACCTGATTGGAATCAAAGTAAGATTGAGTATACTCAACCAAACAATCGGGTTTTGTATAACCCAAGTATTCCACACTTAAAACTAATTTACTTGGTCCCACGCTAAAATTTTTAAAAAGCGGGTCACTAGTCACAGGACAAGTTTTAATTTTTCTATGGAAAAGAGCAGGACGCATATTTTTGTAGCTCATATAATCATATAATGATATTTTACTAAAATCATAACGGTGAGCATCTTCAAATAGCCTAAAAGGTATATATGCTTTCTGAATCGAAAAAACGATATCATCAAATTTTCTAATTCTAATCAGCTCATAAAATTCTGTAAAATCAGGAAATATTTTAGTTAACATCGGGACATCGTAAACTAATTTAAATGATTTTATTTCACTGTTAGGGACTCCACCTTTTATTTTTATAGTCTGAGTTAATGACCAGGGAGCATCATCACCAGCATCAATTCTTCCTGAATGTTTGCCATGTAAAAGATAAGTGCCGTCTCCGGGATGACGAATTAAAACGTGATCATCAACTAAACTATTCAGTGCTTTTTTAATTGTCATTCGTGTAAACCCTAATTTTTGAGCCAAAGCTCTTTCAGAAGGTAATCTTTGATCCATAGAAATCTCATTACTTTCAATTAAAGAGATGATTTTTTCTTTAGCTGCAGTATATAAAAAACTAGTCATTTTTAATCTTCATACTCAATTTTATCTGGAATAATAATTTCTTCTTCATACCTAATAATATTTTTATCACACAAAATATAATTCTTCTCAACAAAAACCTGTGATTCCTGCTTTAATAACAAAAGCCGACATTCTTCTGAAGTAGGCCAAGTTAAAAGAATATTTTTCTTAATTCTATCCGCCTTATTGTTACAGTCTATATCTAATTCCAGATTCTGCTTAGATATATCATTACTTTGTTTAGGTTTATTTCTAACAAGCTTTTGCGGGATAAAGGATTTAATCAGAGAAAATGGATCGTCTTGATACTTTAACAAAAAAAGCCGTTGCCATATTGAACCCACTTCATTCATAAAAAGATCATCCCAGAAATCACTTTGTTCAATCACTTCTGAACTAATTAACTGAATTTGCCATTCTGAACTTATTTCTCGTTGCTGAGGTGTTAAATAATTTTTTAATTTATTAGTAATCAATTTTTATCACCACTTATCTCGGATAAATATAAATAAGCATCTTAGGCTTTTTTGAAATTGGTTTGCATTATTGTTAAATTCTTAATGTTGCACGGTAAACTTAAATTTATTCTAACACTCAAGAAATTATTTATCTCTATTAATATATAAGTTAACTAATTTTATTTAATTGGTTCCAAAATTGGTTTACATTTTGGTGGTATTTTCAAATGTGGTCTATTTTTGATTGTTTACTTCAAAAATCAAATATAAAATCTAGTTAATTAAGAAATATTCAATATTTACAGCTTGTTTCTTCTATCACTTTTTTGAACTAAATATTTCTTAATTTTATAGTACAAATTAAAAGAGGTTTTAAAATGAAAATTATTGACAATATTTATAACCAACCTGAAAGGCTACAAAAAATTCTGGATACTGAGGGAACCATTGCCGACAATCTAATCAGGCTCGTACAACAGAAACATATTAAGAAAGTATATTTCACCGGTTCCGGTACCAGTTTTCATGCTTCTACTTTAATTTCAATGTATTTTAACAAGTTTACTGGTCTTGACGCACAAGCAGTTATACCTGATAATTTTACTAATTATTTTGTACCTTCTTTGTACTTCAAGCCAGACGAAACCTTATTAATAGGAATTTCTCAATCTGGTACATCAAGTTCTACTTTGGATGCAATACGGAAGGCAAAAAGTCTTAGTTTTAATACTATTGCTATTTCAGAAGAAACTAAAAGTAAAATAGCTCAAGAAGCAGATAACGTTATTTACTTAAATACAGGTGATGAAGGTATTCCCGTAGAGACTCGGGGATATACTTCTACAATTATGTTGGGTTTAATCTTAGCTTTACGACTGGGATTGGCACAAAACAAACTCAATGAAGCAAAATACCAGGACTTTTTAACTCAAACTAAAGAAGATATTACTAAACTACCTACAACTCTGAACACTGCAGAAAAATTCTATCAACAACATAAAAACGAATTGGTTACTATGAGAAAAGGAGCTATTGCGGGATATGGTTATAATTACGCAACAGCAATGGAAGCCTATTTGAAATTATACGAAACTTTCCATGCTCCTTTAAGCGTGCATGAATTTGGAGAACTGATTCACGGTTACGAGATGGCCTTTGATGCAGATCAATATATCTTTTTAATTATTGCCAACGGACCAGAAAAATCCTTAGCAAATAAATATATTGAATTTCTTAAACAAATAACTAAACATATCTTTATTATTACTGATCAAAATATTGCCTTTGATTCTGGTGCTAAGATCCTTAAAGTACCTTCATTACATAATGATGAACTATCACCGTTTAATCTCATTATACCGTTCCAGATTATTGCCTCCCGCAACTGTGAAGCAATTGGCTATGATACTTCTAAGTACCCGTTAAAGGCACATAGTTTTGCTCATTTTTAAATAATTAAAAAGTCTTACATTTTATTTTAGGTATAGCTATTTCAGTTATTGTTTTTAAATATAGACCTGTTTCTTACGTTTGAGAAACAGGTCCTTTTTACTTTAAAAATACGTCTTAAAAATTCTTTTACATAGCTAGTTCTTTAATCCTTTTTTATAAACCTTACAGTTTTATTACTTATACACTTTATTGAGCTTCTTCAAATGATCATCTCCAGACTCTATCTATATTTTTTTATGTATCACTTATCACTAGGTATAAAAATGCTGCTAATTAAACTTTAAAGCCTAATTAGCAGCAACTAAGATAAGAAACCTTTGTTATATTATCTAAATTACTATCTCTTTAGATAGACATTCCAACTGTTGTAAGGAAACTATTAATGATTTGGGAACTACTTCATTCCCGTAACGATTAACATTTCTAACCACAAATTGGTTATCCTGGGCCTTATCCGCAGCAAAAATCATTTCTTCAATGCTATTATCAACTTTACTTTTAGTTAACAGTACCTGCTCTCCATTGTAAATATCTCTTAGCCACACAATTTTACTATATCTATTAGCAATTAACTTATGTGGCAATTCTGCCATCTCCCCTTTTAAGAAGAGTAAGTCCATTTGACTATTTTGAGCCATCATAATCGCAGTAGTTAATGTCGCTATATGTGAAAAGCACTTAATCTGTGGCAGACCAATTGCAATTATAGATAAAATTCCACAGATAATTAAACTGATACATAATTGAAACAACTGCCCACTGTACCAAAGATAGCTGCTTATGAAGATAAGAATTATTAACAGCAATAAAGATAAAAATTGCAATATTGTCATAATTTTTGGCATTTTCAGCCAATGATTGATCTTAAAACTTCTTTTTCCAATAAAAGACTTCGTTGGTGCAGAACAATTAACAATCAATAATTTTTTATTTTCGGCTTTAGTCAAGAAAAAACCTTTTTGCTTCTTTTCATAATCCGTAAAGAACTGTTGTGATATCCAGTTAACTAACTTAGATTGTTGTTTACGATAGTATACAAAACGAAAATGAATTAGTAAAATCTCAAAGAGTCTTTTTTCTAGTTTAGAGCTTTCGGGCATCTTAAACTCCTAAAAAGCCAAACATTGCACCTAAAATACTTACAACTAAAATTATTAATAAAAGATATAATACATTTACCTTCTTCTTTAGAAGATGAGCAATAAAGAATGTCAGAAGTAGTGGCAATAATGCAGGCAAAATAGAATCAAGAATGGATTGGACAGTTGGTGCTCCTTTACCACTAGAAATTTTTAAAGGTATCTTAATGACGACCATTGATGCAACCATACTGCCAATAACAGTATTACCTAAAATATTAATTGCATAAGTAATGTTGTCCATCAAATCTGACTTCATTCTATCAACCAGTGATACACCTAACTTGTAGCCCCACATTGTACCAAAGTATCGCACTAACATGTTCGGAATGTTATAAATTAAAATAAACAAAATAGGACCTAATACACTACCCTGTTTTGCTAAAGAAACTCCGATACCAGCCGCAATAATTCTTAAGCTGCCCCAGAAAATTGAATCACCAATTCCGGAAAGTGGTCCCATTAAACCTGCTTTCATGGAATTGATTGATGAGACATCAAAGCTAGGGTCGTTAGCCTTCTTTTCTTCCATTGACGCAGCGACACCAACGATAAACGGTGACATTGCCGAAGTACAATTAAAAAATTCCAAATGCCTTTTCATTGCAGCTTTTTGGTCTTCTGGATCAGAATATAATTTTTTAATTACTCCCGTCATTGAATAGGCGAAAGCCGCACTCATCATTCGTTCATAGTTAAAAGAAGCTTCCATTGGAAGAGTTCGCCAAAAAATACCCCTCAAATCTTTTTTACTCAGCTTTTTGCCTTCACTTTGATTAGAAGTCGTCATAAATTTCATCCCCTTTAGCTGCTGTTTCTTCACTATTGTTTCTGACTTTATCAAAGATGATGTACATTATTGCTGCACAGATTGCACCAATAATAGCTGTAGCAATAGTATTTAATTTTAAATAGGCAGCACAGACAAATCCTAAAAAGAAGAATGGAGCTACATTTTTAGAATATGTCATATTAATTAACATCCCAAATCCAATAGCTGGAAGAATATATGTTGCAATGGTTAAGCCATCAGTCACTGCTTTGGGAATCATTTTTATTAAATTGCCTACAGCATCACTCCCGACTGCAAAAGCAAAAGTAGTTACTATTGTTAACACGGCAATTTGCAAAAAACACATCCATAAATGCATATTTCCGGCTCTAGTTATTTTCCCTTCATCAGCCAAATGATCTGCACGATGCGTCATTGCTGGAAAAACCAAAACATATAGTATATTTTTAACGATTAAACTTAAAGATGCTATTGGCAATACTAAAGTTATCGCAGCACTGACACCTAATCCGTTTTTTAAGGCAAAAGCCGTACCTAAAATACCACCAATAACTTCATCTGGAGGAACACTTGCTCCAATTCCCATCAATCCCATAAAGATTAATTCAGAAGCTGCTCCCATTAACAGGCCTTCTTTGAGGTTCCCAAATAATAATCCGACAAACATACCGGTTACAATCGGCCTGCCAATAAAACTGGTACCAAGAAAGTACTGTGAATTAGCGACTAAAGAAATAAAGAATATTCCTATTACTTGTCCTACCATTTGTCATCACTCCTTTTTAAACTAGTGAAGAGAATTGAACATCACGATCAGTAGGCGCTTGTTTAACTACAACTTCAACACCTTTATTTTCTAATTCAGTCAGTTGCTGTATTTCTTTTTCATTAACATAAACAGATTTGGCAATGTTTTTAGTATTTTCACGATCGGCAACCAGCCCAATATCAATTAACTTAATTTCATCTGTCCCTTTCGCCATCTCGTATGCATCTTGAACGTTCTCTACCACAATAAAGACTTTGTATTTTTCGGTAACTCCACTTTTAATTGCTTTAAGAGAATCTGCAATACTTTTAAAAATTAATTTGACACCATTAGGCTTGGCTAAATTTAACACTCGTTTACGAAAATCATCTTTAGCAACATCATCGTTTGCCAACAAAATCGCATCTGCTGATAAAAAATTAGTCCAGGCAAAGGCAACTTGACCATGAACTAAACGATAATCAACACGTAACATTTTTATCATTTAAATACCACCTCTTTAGAAATCTTCTGCTTCTTGGGCAGCTACACGGACAACCTTAAGTTCCTTACGTGCCTCTTCACAAAACTCCTCTAATTTGTTAGCTACTTGGTCAGAAGAACAGTTGTCCATCTTAGCGGTTAAAACCGTTAATACTAAAGGTAAATTCATACCCGTTACTAAAAACATGTTTTCCTTATCATCAATCATTTGTGCAATTGTAGTATTGACGCTTCCACCAATAATGTCGGTAAGAAAAAGATACTTTTCATTAGAATTCGACGTTATTTGGTCAGCAATCTGCTTTTTCAATGATTCTTGTTCATCATCGTAAGCGGCAATTGCATGTAAATTAGACTGTTTACCCATAATCAATTCAACGGTTTGCTTTAAACCCTTGGCCATTTGAGAATGACTTGCTAAAATTATTTGCAATAATAATCTCCCCCTTTTATCAGCTTTTCCTTCTATCAACCAAATTCTATTATTGAAAACGCTTTATAGCAATAAGAAGTGTAACCAATTTAATAAATCGGTCTTAAAATAGAACCAATTTTTAAACCAATTAATATCATGATAGCTACTTATTTTTTCTACAATTACATACAAAAAAGCCCTATTTTTGCAAAATAGAGCTTTTTAATGTAGCTGAAACCAATTTTCAACCTAAAATTTACTGAATCAATTGCTTTCTTACAAGAGTACGATTAATTAGATAAATCTTCACCGTTAGAAGCGATGACCTTTTTATACCAGTAAAAAGAATCCTTTGGGGTACGCTTCAAACTACCGTTTCCTTGATCATCCCGGTCTACATAAACGAAACCATATCTTTTAGACATCTCACCCGTGCCAGCAGAAACTAAGTCAATACAGCCCCACATTTCATAACCCATAAGGTCAATTCCATCTATATCAACGGCTTCTTTCATAGATTTAATATTACTTTGTAAGTATTCAATGCGATACGGATCATGAACCTTGCCATCTTCAGTGACTTGATCACGCGCTCCTAAGCCGTTTTCAACAATCCAAAGCGGTTTATGATAACGATCCCACAATACATTAAGAGCATAGCGCAATACGCAAGGGTCGGTTTGCCAGCCCCACTCACTACTCTTTAAGTAGGGATTTTTAACACCTGCTACAAAATTACCACCGGTTGTAGCTGCTTGATCCTTATGAACCGTAGTTGTAGATGAGGAATAACAGGAAAAGCTTAAAAAGTCGGCTGAATATTCTTTCAGTAAATCGTAGTCTTCTGGACAATCATCAAGCTTTATACCATTTCTCTTATATTCTGCAATCTTATATTCAGGATACCTGCCACCAGTTTGCACATCAGAATAAAACAGAGAGCTGTGCATATCATTCATAACTTTTATCTGGTCTGCAGGATCACAAGTATACGGATACTCTGCTGTAAATGCGAGCATTTGACCAACTTGATTATAAGGATCTATTTCATGACCAGCCTTTACAGTTAAGGCACTTGCTACAAACTGGTTATGAGCGGCTTGAGCAATATCTTGAGAAGTGGGATTTAAAATTCCACCTGCCATATAACCTGAAAAATTTAAAGCATTTATTTCATTAAACGTCAACCAGTATTTAACTAGACCTTTATAACGCTTCATTACCGTTTCAGCATATCTAGTAAACAAGTATATTAATTTTCTATTCTTCCAGCCGCCATATTTAATCGTTAAATTTAGTGGCATTTCATAGTGTGACAAAGTTACCAGCGGCTCAATATGGTACTTTTGCAGTTCTTCAAAAACAGACTGATAGAATTTTAGTCCCTTTTCATTAGGCTCTTCATCATCGCCATTAGGGAAAATTCTGGTCCAGTTGATAGACATTCTAAAGCATTTAAAGCCCATTTCAGCCATTAATTTGATATCTTCTTGATAATGATGATAAAAATCAGTTGCTTTATGACTAGGATAGTAATACCCATCAAGGACAGCCGGCACAGCATTCTCAGGAAAGTTCATCTGATCAACATCCATGCTTAAAGGTACATAACCTGTTTCCCCAGTTTTAGGATTTTTCCATGTAATTTTTCTAGGATTTTCATAAGAGCCCTGTGTTACCACATCAGCAGCACTAAGGCCCTTACCGTCAACATCAAAGGCTCCTTCGTATTGGTTAGCAGCAGTCGCGCCACCCCATAAAAAATCTTTCTTAAAACTCATTTTTATACCTCATTTCTAAATTTAATTTTGAGAAACACTTTGTTCTTTTTCATACAACTGCTTGTCGTAGGCTTTAAAGAAGGGATACCAAATTATACCAGATGGTATAATCATCAAATATGGCCAAATTAAATTAACTATATTTAAACTGGTGACATAATCGGAGCCACCAATTGGTAAAAGCGACATTATTGGTATAAAAGGTAATCCTAAAATTCCCAATTTAAATCCTAACCAATAAAAAATTATGACAACAAGTGTATTAACTACGTATGGTATTATCATTATTGGATTATACATGATTGGCATTCCAAATATCGCCGGTTCATTTATGGAAAATAGTCCTGGAATAAGCGCTGCCTTTGAAACAGCCTTTATTTGCTTAGACTTAGCACGTAAACCCATTAATACCAAAGGGAAAGTATTGCCAGCACCACCAATTGCCGCAAAGGGCGCTAATAAAAATACAGGGTTGAATTTCAAGGCTTTACCGGCTGCATGCAAAGCGGCATTGACTCCGGCAGCTTGCAACCAAAGCGGCATCATAATAGTCATTATAATCATACTTCCATGGATGCCAAAGCCCCATAAAATTAAGCCGATTAGATCGATAATAATAATTCCCGGTGTAGAACTCAGTACTTTGAGTGGCTGTTCCAAGATCGCCATTATACCTGACGCAAAATTATATTGGCCTCTGGTACCTACTTCGATTATAATAAAAATCACACCAAAAATCACAACTTCAAATAATAGCGGCAGTATTGCAGAGAAACTGGCTTGAAGTGCTGCTGGTACAACTTCAGGCATTTTAATTTTAATGTTATGATCAGAACAAAATTTTTCAATTTTAACAACTAAGCCTACAATAATAAATCCCACAAACAAGCCTTGAGCACCTAAATAAGTTGTATTTAAGGAAACCATACCTGTTTTTGAGGGAATAACTGGTGCAGACATTAAAAAGAAAATTACTGTGGCATCAATTGCTGTAATAATATTATTTTTGAGTTTTAAATTTTTGGCGTATTGGTTTGCCATCAGAATTACAACCCAAACAGCTATAAAATTCATTGTGAATTCATAAGGTAAACTCAAGAACCCATACCAAGGATTATTAACGCTTAATATTCTGAGCATTGAGGGTCCAAGTATACTTTGAATAATTTGGAATATAGCTCCCACCATAATAACGGCCATAGAAGACATCATTCCACTTTGCAAAGCATTCACAAACTTATTAGAACCTAGCTTTTGTCCTGCCCTGTTTATTGCTTGCATAAACTTACTATTGAACAGCGAATCCATTAATACTCATCCTTTCTAACATTATTCATGTAATAATTTAGTAGTTAAAGCAAAAATATTTTTTGCATTACCTAATGCATAGTCTGTCGATGGAATAGTAGCAACCGGCATACCTGTTTCTTCCTTTACCTCATTTAAACGATAAGAAACTTGCGGCCCCATTAAAATCACATCATGTTTTTTAGCCTCATCAACATAATCATTTGCAGATAAACCCACGGCATCAATATTTAATTCAATATTATTATCTAAAGCATACTTTTTAAGCTTACGCATTAATAAGCTTGTTGACATACCAGCAGCACACAATAATAAAATACTATATTTTTTCATGACTAAATTTGTTCCTTTCTATCCAATGATTTTTTTCCATTTGAATCATTTCTTTTATCAAATCATTAGCCAACATGCTGGTCATAAAATGATCTTGTGCATGAACTGTCAAAATACTAAACGGGAGAAGCTTACCATTTGCTTCATCTACTAGCATCTTACTCTGGACATCATGGGCTTTACCAATTGCGGTATTTGACTCTTCAATCAGCTTGTCAGCTTCGTCAAATTTACCTTTTTCGGCACATTTTAAAGCATTGAATGCTTTAGAACGGCCATCCCCAGAGTAGGCTATTATTTCCATTGCAATTTTTTGCACTTCTGAGTTAAAACTATCATCTACCATTTCATTCTCTCCTCTAACATTAATCTACATTAACATGATAAAGCGCTTTCTAAGTATACACAAATCGGTATATTTTCTTAGTGTATAGGCACTTGCTTCCAAATATGTAAACAACTTGCTTGAAATTGTTATTTTTACTGATTAAAATGAAAGTTTTACTGTTTCTGTATATCTTAAAAACCAAAATATTAAAAATGTGTATGCTTAAAAAGCAATTTGTAAGATGATACTTAGTTATTTAATTAAATTGAACATTACAAAAACCCTCTAGACGAATTTCAATCCGATAATGAAGTGCTCCATAATAGTTAGACATTAATCTGACTATTAGGAGCACTTTTTTCATGACTAAATATTCAACTACTTT
>NZ_JBHTMT010000010.1:0-70228 GCF_042679465.1 Lactobacillus melliventris
TATTCCGGCTTAGCTCAGTTGGTAGAGCGCTTGACTGTTAATCAAGATGTCGTCAGTTCGAGTCTGACAGCCGGAGCGAAGAGAGAAGAGGATCAAGAGGTCCTCTTTTTTTGTGCTTTTAATGTCTTGATATAGAGCATAGACTAAGATATCTATTAATAAAATTTAGAGTTAAAATATTATAATTTAAATGTTGTAAACGCTTTTTTTATGTGGTATATTTACTACGTAATGGAATAGTTACCAACTTTTGTTGGGCATAACCATAGCTATATTTGAGACTTATATGTCTCAAATATGGCTATGGTTTTTTGCTTTTTAGGAGGTTAAGTTAATGTGAAAATTAAACGAAGAATTAATAACAATGTAGTGCTTGCAACAGGAATCGGAGCAGGAAGAACGGAAGGTGTGATAATTGGCAAAGGACTCGGTTTTAAGGCACATCCAGGGGACATAATAAAAAAGAATCTAGTCCAGACGATTTATGTTCCTAGTGGTCAAAGAAATCTTCAACAAATGGCTGCAGAATTAGGAAATGCTGATGAAAAAGATATTAGTTTAACATATAAAATCGTTAAATTTATTGAAAAACAAATTGGAAAAACAGCAGGTGAGGGTCTTTTTTTTGGTCTTTTAGATCATTTAACTTTTACTTTTCAACGTTATAATCAGAGAATAAGCATTAAAAGTCCCCTTGATTGGGAAATAAAAAACTTTTATCCAAATATTTATAAAATTGGGCTTAAAGTTGTAAAGTTCATAAACGACGAACGTAAAATTAGTCTTCCGTCTTCTGAAGCAGCATTTATTTCATTACATGTGATAAATAATGTTGAAAATCTGATTTCTATTGATACTACTATTGACTGGCTTCAAGTGTCAAAAGATGTAAACCTATTAATTAGAATTAATAGTAATAAGAGAATAGATCAACAAACTATTTCTTATAAACGGTTTAATAAGCATTTACGATATTTGGTTTTAAGGTTAGCTAGTAAGGAAACTGTGCCGACCACTACAAATAATGAACCATTAATGCAAATGATTATCGAACAGTATCCTATTGAGTACAAAATCAGTAAGAAGATTAGCCAGTACTTAACAAAGAAATTTAACTCAAAAGTCAGCGAAGATGAATATCTTTATCTTACTTTGCATTTGGTACAGTTATTAAATTAGCTAAAAATTTCTAATATTAAAATATATTTTGGAGGAAAAATGTCTGAAGATAGTTTAGCAAGGGAAATCATTGAGTTAGTTGGCGGTCAATCAAATATTCAATCGCTGACTCATTGCGTTACAAGATTACGTTTTAATTTAAAAGATGATTCTAAGGCTGATGATAAAAAAATAGAGTCTTTAGAAAATATAATGGGAGTTCAACAAAGGGGTGGACAATATCAAATTATTATCGGTCCAAAAGTAAGTCGAGTCTATAAATCTATTATTAAAGAAATTCCGATACTTAGTGAAAATAACAGTAAAATATCAAATAAAAAAAAGGAATCACTTGTTAATAGAATGATTAACGCTTTATCAGCAATCTTAGTTCCTAGTTTACCACCAATAATTGGTGGAGGAATGCTTAAAGGCTTTTTATATTTGGCAACTACTTTAAAATGGACTAGTCCTAATAGTGGTACTATGCAAGTGCTGAATATTGCTGCAGATGCAATGTTCTATTTCTTTCCATTTTTGCTGGCTGTAAGTTCTGCTCATTTTTATCGAACAAATGAATATATGGCTGCAACTTTAGCAGGAGTATTATTATATCCAACTTTAATAGCTGCTGCTACAGCAGGAAAAGTTACGCAAATTATGTTTTTGGGATTTTTACCAATTCCAATATTTAATTATAGTCAATCAGTACTTCCTATTATTTTATCAGTTTGGTTTTTAAGTTATATTTATCGTTATTTAGAGGATCATCTTCCTAGCATGATTACGGTTATTTTTACGCCATTAATTTCTTTAATAGTAGTTGTACCAATTATGCTTTTTTGCATTGCACCTCTCGGATTTTATATTGGAGATTATGTTGCAAAGGGCTTACAAATATTAATTGATTTTTCACCTTTGTTAGCAGGAGCAATAGCTGGTGGCTTGCGTCCAATACTTGTTCTAACTGGTATGCATCATGCTTTAAGAACATTAACAATTCAACAAATTTCAACTTATGGTTATTCAACACTTGCTGCAATGAACTTTATGAGTACTATGGCACAAGCCAGTGCAGCTCTTGCAATTTACTTTATTGTTAAGAGCAAGAAAATGAAGCAAATTTCTTTATCTGCTACAATTTCAGGCTTCTTAGGAATTACTGAACCAGCTTTATATGGAGTTTTGGTAAAGTATCGTGCAGCATTTGTTGGTGCTTGTATTGGAGGAGCTTGTGGTGCCGGAGTTGGAGCAGCAATGGGAGCAAAGGCAATGGCAATGGTAATGCCAAGTGTACTTTCAGTTCCAGTATTTTTAAATGATAAAACTCTCGGCTTTTTAATTGGCGCAATTGTAAGTGTTATTAGTACACTGATTATTACCTATTTGCTATCTAAAACGGTCTTAAAAATCGATAAGATTCAAACTAAAAATACAGAAACCAGTGTAACAAATTTAAACTCTTTTGAAATTAAAAGTCCTGTAAATGGAGATGTTTATTTAACAGAAGATGTTCCAGATGAAACCTTTTCAAAAGAATTGATGGGTAAAACAGTAGCAATTATGCCTAAGGATGGTAAGATTGTAGCACCGATAACTGGAAAAATTAAAATGGTATTTAAGACAAAACATTCAATTGGGTTGTTTTCTGACGATTTAGGCGTCGAAGTCATGATACATGTTGGTGTAGATACTGTGAATTTAAATGGGCAATACTTTGATTGCTTGGTTAAGGAAGGAGACCATGTTAAAGTAGGACAACAAATACTAAAATTTGATTTAAATAAAATTAAGGAAAATAAATATGATCCTACAGTGATTTTGGTAGTTACTAATTCTGAAGACTATTTCTCTGTTCTAACTCCTTCAGATAGTAAGCCAATTAAATCAGGAGATCCATTAATTGAAATCGTACCATATCAAGATTCAGTAAGGAGAGTAAACTAAAATGAAAATTATTAAAGTAAAAGATAAATCAGAATTAAGTGTTTTAACTGGAGAAATGCTGATTGGTTTAATGTTAAGTAAGTCTACAAGATATAATCTTTCGATTACTGCGGGTTCTACTCCTGCAATGACATACAAATATATGGCATCACAAATTAGGCAAAGCCACGCCTTTGATCATGTTCATTACTTTAATTTTGATGAAATTCCGTCAACTGATCCAAATTTTATCGGAATAACAATGCGAGATTTAAAAAAGCTATACTTTGATCCTGCTGAAATAAGTACTAAAAGAATCCATCATTTAGATAGTTCAAATTATCAAGTACACGATCGAAAGCTGGCACAAGTTGGTGGCTTAGATGCAATGCTACTGGGTATTGGCAAAGATGGACACTACTGTGGCAATTTACCAGGAGCTACTAATTTTGAAGATCAGACAGTAAAAGTTAGTGCAAAAGGCGATTTAAGAAAGAGAATTTGTGGTCATTTTAGTAATTCAAAATTGGTACCTGACCATTGGATTACCATGGGTCCACGAAGTGTAATGGCTACACGAAAATTAATTTTAATTGCTACAGGAATTGAAAAAGCCGAAGCAATATGGCATTTAGTTGCAGGTCCTGTTGATAAAACATATCCGGCGTCTATTTTGAAATTACATCCGGATTTAACAGTGATAGTGGATCAAGAAGCAGCAACAAAAATCTAATTTTTCAAGGGGGGTAACATATTAGCTAATCAATTTGATTTAAAATATGTATAATATATTTCTTTTTAGTAATATGGTATCGTAGAAATTGATTTATAATGAAGCACTAAAGGTGGTTAATAAAGAGTAACTTGACTTAAAATCTTTTTTAATTAAATATATATAAGGATAAAAAGCAAAATTTCATTACAAGAAAGAGTGTAAGTAATTAAGCCCAAAAGTTAGATAACTTTTGAGGCTTTTTTATGGTTAAGCTATAGTTTTAACCAATGTTTGATTACTCTAACTAGTCCAAGAGTTTATAACTTTAAAATGATGATATTGAAAACAAAACTTACATTTAATAAACTTTCTTGATTTGAAGTACAGCTAAAAAGTTAGTAAAATTTAACTGATAAGTATTTAAAGAAAGGAAGTATATTAATGATGAAACCTGGTACTTACAAAGTTAAGGCTAAAGGTCATGGCTCCAGTTTTATGCCTATGGAAGTGACCCTTTCTGAGGATAAAATCAAAGAAATAGGTATAGATTCAAGTGGTGAAACTGCAGGAGTAGCCGATGAAGTTTTTAAACGTTTACCAAAGCAAATTATTGCTAGCCAAACTTTAAATGTTGATGCGGTTAGTGGAGCTACTATTTCCAGCCATGGAGTAGTCGATGGTGTGGCTCAGGCAATTAATGAGGCCGGTGGAGACGCACAAGAATGGTTAAACAGGCCAAAACCTCAGACCGCTAATAGTTCAGACGCTGAATACCAAACTGATGTTGTGGTGATCGGTGCCGGCGGGGCTGGTCTTGCTGCAGCCGCAAGAACAATTCAAAATGGTAAAAAAGTAATAGTATTGGAAAAATTCCCTCAAATTGGTGGTAATACTACCAGGGCTGGTGGTCCTTTGAACGCTGCTGAGCCAGAATGGCAGAATAAGTTCAAGGCTTTACCAGGTGAAAAAGAAAGCTTGGAAAAATTAGCTGCTACGCCGATTGCTGAAATTGATCCAGAATACCGTGATGATTTTAAAGAATTGCAAAAGCAAATTAAGGCTTATGTGGATTCAGGAGAAAATTATCTTTTTGACTCGGTATTATTACATGAGATACAGACTTATTTAGGTGGCAAAAGAACTGACTTAAATGGTAATGAAATTCATGGCAATTATGCTTTAGTTACCGAGCTTGTCAATAACGTACTTGATTCAGTTAAATGGCTAACTGATTTAGGAGTAAAATTTGACCGCTCTGATGTCACTATGCCGGTTGGAGCTTTATGGCGCCGCGGTCATAAGCCGGTTGAACCTATGGGCTATGCATTTATTCACGTTTTAGGTGATTGGATAAAAGATCATGGCGCTACGGTTTTAACTGAAACTAGGGCACAGCATTTAATTATTGAAGACGGTAAAGTTACAGGTGTTGTAGCCCAAGGAAACGATGGCAGTAAGGTTACTGTTCATGCCCAAAAAGTAATTTTGACTTCTGGCGGCTTTGGTGCAAATACTAAAATGGTACAAAAATACAATACTTACTGGAAGCACATTGATGATGACATTGCTACTACCAATTCACCAGCAATTACTGGTGATGGGATAGCTCTAGGCCAAGAAGCAGGTGCTGATTTAGTAGGTATGGGATTCATTCAATTAATGCCTGTTTCTGATCCTAAGACTGGTGAATTATTTACCGGTATCCAAACTCCGCCTGAAAACTTTATTATGGTTAATCAAAAGGGTGAACGTTTCGTTAACGAATTTGCAGAGCGTGATACTTTAGCTAAGGCAGCAATTGCTAATGGTACTTTGTTCTACTTAATAGCAGATGAAAAAATAAAGGCTACTGCCTATAACACAACTGAGGAATCACTTGAGGCCCAGGTAAAAGCCGGCACATTATTAAAAGCTGATACTCTTGAAGAACTAGCCGAAAAAGCCGGTATGGATCCTGCTACTTTGGTCAATACCATTAAAAAGTATAATTCATACGTTGATGCTGGTAATGATCCGGAATTTGGTAAAAGTGCATTTAACCTTAAATGTGAAGTTGCACCATTTTATGCAACGCCTCGTAAGCCAGCTATTCACCATACAATGGGTGGCTTGAAGATTAATCCAAAAGCGCAGGTATTAAATAAAGAGGGCGAGATTATTACTGGTCTATACGCTGCTGGCGAGGTTGCTGGCGGCTTGCATGCTGGTAATCGTCTAGGTGGTAATTCACTAGCTGATATCTTTACCTTTGGTAGAATAGCTGCTGATACTGCATGCAGTGAGATTGCACATAATGATGCCGTAACTGGTGCATCTGAAAAATAATATTTTGATTCTAGTAAAAAGGAAGGTGATTTGCCTTCCTTTTTATATATATCCTCTTTCAAAAGCAACAAAAATGGTGACAATTAGTAAATCTGCACAACCGCCTAAGCTGTAATTATGTACTAAGCACTCTTTACTTAATTTTTGCAATTGCTTTTTCCCAGCTGCAGCAGCATAGCCGCCAAGATCTAAATATTTTGTTGCTTCTTGGTGGAGCCATTTAACTACATCATAATTTCCGGCCCGTTTAATTAGGTTACTGTCAACCGCTACTGTAGCTATTTTCATTAATGTGTCAAGAAGCCTGGTTTGAACAGTCCCAGTACTGCTTTTTAAAAAAGGCAATGCCACTTCTCTAACTATGGGATAGCCCTGCTCTGCCTGTGCTCTGGCTCCGCCTATTTTATATTTAACAAATTCTTGTTCGCCAGCTGTTTGTAATTCATTATTTTGAACTAAATCATGCTGTACAAGCCCTTTACACATCTTGGTAATAGTAAGAAACAGTTCGGTCTTGTTTGTCATACTGTAACTTTCAGCACAAACAAAAATTCCTAATGCAAAAATTGCACCTTTGTGTGTATTGGCACCACGGGTGGCGGTAAACATTTCTTTTTCGGCAGTAATGCCTCTTTGCCTTAATTGCTGAAACATTTGGGTTAAGTCAGTTGAGTGAAAAGTCTGGCCAATTTTAACAGCAGTGGCAAAATACGATTCTAAACTGATAGAGCTGTCAATAAAAGTATAAATATCCATGTCGGGATGTGGGCCTGGGCTCCCAGGATCTACCAGACCAGGTTTGGGTTCAGTAACAACTTCATACAAAAGCGAGCGTAAAGCGTTTTGGGTAATTGAATTAGTCATATTATAGGTTTGATTCATTAGTTAATTAATTCTTTGACAACTTGTTGAACGATTCTAATAATTTTTATGTTATAACTATTTACCATAATATCAGTATATCCTATTTCAAGACCTCTCTGCCATACCATTTATTAATTCCTGAAAGATGTTTGCTTTACTTTTTAGGCTTTAGTTGACAGGAATGTTATCAACAATTTTTTGAATATCTGGTTTATGACTTTTAAGAAAGTCAATGAAATCAACAGTTCCTGGTGAAAAATTTTGGCTGGAATCATAAACTAAATAAACCTGACGGGTATTTTTAGGTAAATCCAGTTTTATAATGTGAATATCGAAACCACTCAGATAAATAGTTTTGGCAACGATGCCGACAATGTCATTGGTCAGTACTTGTCCTGCAATTGCTAATTCATCATGTAGTCTATTCGTGATATTTAGATCAGATGCAGTCGCCAATAAAGCATTAGTTATGTCTTTACCAATCTGAATTTTTTTAGAGTAGGTAATAATTGACTCGCCTTGTAATTCTGCAGGCGTAATTTCTGTTATTTTAGCCAGGTTGTTTTCTTTTGAAACGATAGCAATAATTTCTTCAGTGTAAAGGGGAATATAAGTAAAATAACTAAATTCAGGTACAAATGAGGAAATTCCAATATCATACCAACCATTTTTAATACCTTCGCAAATTTGATATGAAGGATTATCGTGGTAGATGAAGTGAGGGGAAATATTACTTTCTTGTTGATACTGCTTAGTTAAGTGGGGCAATATAGTTCCAATTGCTGTAGGTATACCGGCAATATGGATATTGCCCTGATCCTGACTGATACGCTGCTCAATCTGCTTTTTACCACGATCTAAAGTATTTAAAGATTTGGTTACAGTATCATAAAAAATTCGCCCATATTCAGTTAATTGCACATAACGTCCATTATGGTTAAACAGTTTGCATTGGAGCTCATTTTCCAGTTGCTTAATCGATATCGAGAGGGTAGGCTGACTGATGAACAAATTGTCTGCTGCTTTTGTGTATTGTTTTTGGTCTGCTAATTCACGAAAATAATAAAGTTGATTTAGATTCATGATGTTACCTCAAAATTATTTTTATATTCAATATTCATATTAATAAATACTATACTTAGCTTGATAAAGCCTTTACAAAATTTATTTATATTGTTATTGCTGAAATTAATATTCATGCATTATTGTTAATTTTACTATGTTTTGACGCTTTTAACTAATGAGTCTTTTTTATTATTCGCAACTATTTACGGCTAAACTTTACATTTTTGTTTCCTTTATCTGACTACTGCAAAAGAATTAATTGACATAATTCAAAAAAATAGTTTTGAGTTAAAGTAACGGTTCAGTTTTTATATGCGTAAACTATTAATTAGTGGTATAAAGACAACCTGCTATTCAAAATAAGCCTAAAAATTAATAATCTGAAATTATGAAAATGAAAAATATTGTTGTAGTAGCACTTTTAACTATAGTTATTTTTTATAATTCAGTAATCAGAAATAATTATTCATATCCGTTTTAATAGGATATATTTATTTCTGAATTATCAGCAGTCTTAATTTTGAAAGGTAAAGCTATGAAAAAAGGGAAAAGTTATAGTGGCGTTGCCGCTTCTGTTTATACCCATTTTGCAGTTGTGGGAGCAGCTACCTTATTTATTAGTCAATACAGAGAAATATTGGCCCATTCTTGGAATGCCAGTGCGACCCAAGTTTCACTTGTAATTGCAATGGTGGGCTTGGGTAGAATTTTTACAATTTTATTTGCTGGTGCTATTTCAGATAAGATTGGTCGTAAAAGGGCCTTGTTAATTGCATTGCTTAGTGACGCAATTTTTCTTCTTGGTGCTGCTTTTGCAAACAATATTTGGATAGCGGGGTTAGCAGCAATGTTTTTCGGTGCAACCAATTCATTTGGCGATACAGCCGGTTATCCTGCACTTGCAGATGCTTTTCCAGATAAAACAGCCACAATGAACTCGTTTGTTAAAGCCGCAATGCAGGTCATGCAAATGCTATTTCCGTTTTGCGTAAAAATAATTAAAAACCCTAAGATTACAGCGTTAATATTAGTCATTATTATTTTACTGGATGTTGTATTTACAATGAAAACAGCTTTTGCCCCACAAGCTGAGGCAAAAGAGGCTCCTGCAGAAGAGGAAAGCCAAGAAACTGGTATTAGTGAGCAGAATCAGCCTAAGTTAGCGATTGATGGCTTAATGATCATTGGTTTAGGTTTTACGATTTGTTTTACATTCTATATTTTTTCTCTTTATGCTCCCTACTATGGGCAGTATGTGTTAAATGAGTCCGCTGCTAACGCCAATCAGCTTGTATCATGGTATTCGATTGCTTCCTTAATATCTGTGTTTGTGACCTCAGCTGTAGTAACTAGGGTAAAAAGATTGAATTTAATTATGGTATATTCAGCTATTACTGCCCTTGGCCTGCTGTTTATGGTCTTAAAACCGTCCCTGTTAGCTGGTGAAATAGGTTCTTTAGCTGTCGGTTTCTTTACTGCAGGGGGAGTCTGGCAAGTTGCACTTTCCGTTTTGACTTCTTATTTTCCCCAAAGTCACGGAAAAATTACTTCATACTACAGTTTTGCGCCAGCCCTGGTTTACTTTGTAGCACCACTTATAGCTGCGTTTGTATTAAAGGCCAATGCTGCAAGTACATTGATGGTATTTTGGATAACTACAGTGATAACGATCATTTCGGTGGTTCTATGTGTTGTCCTGATTAGTCGTAGTAAAAATTTCAATATTAAAAATTAAAATAAAACAGAAGGTGAATTTATGTCGGAAAAAACAATTAAAGCAACAGCAGAAGGCAGAAATGGTCAGATCGACTTTGATATCAAAGTCGAAGACAATCAAATTACGGATATTAAGGTAACCAAAACTGCCGAAACCCCGGGTATCTTCAACCAGGTTGTAGGTAAATTAAAAAAGAATATTCTAAATAATCAGAGTTTCGCTGTTGATGCTATTTCCGGTGCTTCGATTATGACACAAGCCATGCTTGACTCTGGTAAAAAGGCCTTAAAAGCAAATGGTGTAAATATTGTTTCTCAGCCTAGCGATCAGGCACATCAAGATGTAACCTATGATGTGGATGTAGCCGTAATTGGTTCGGGGATGGCGGGCCTAATGGCTGCCTGTCGGGCGCTATCAATGGGTAAAAAAGTTCTTTTACTTGAAAAAAATGGTTATCTCGGTGGAGCTACAATTTTAAATGGCTCAAACGTAGTTGGCACTGGTTCAAAATTAGCAGCTACTTTATTTGGTGAAGAAGCAAAAAAAGATTCTCCGCAGCTCTTGGTTCAAGATATTGCCCGAGAATGCCGGGGGACAAATTATCCCCTGCTTTCAGATTTACTAGCGAAAAACATTGGTAAAGCAGTTGATTTTATTACTGAATTTGCAGATCTGACCTATCAAAAGGCCGAAACACAAACTATTGAGCATTCTGTTAACCGCCAAATTGAAATGCCAACGGAAAGTTCTTATGAATTGATAACTAAAGTGGCAAATGCTTTTACCAAAAAGGGTGGTAAAATTTTACTGGAAACTCGGGTGGAACACCTGAATAAAAATGAACAGGACCAGCTCGTCTCATTAGTTGCTGAAGGCAAGCACGAAACAGTTACCGTTAACTTTAAGTCTCTGGTCATGGCAGCTGGCGGCTGGGGTGCGCGTGATTACCGGCAGCACAAGACCAACATCCCTTATTATGGTCCAATGACTTCAACTGGTGATTATTTCGATTTTGCTAAAAATATGAATTTAGTTTCCCGCAATCTTGACTGGTATAAAGTTTACCCCCATGGTTTAGAAGTTGAGCCTGGTATTGCCAAATTAACCACCTATTCAACAAAAGAAGCGACGGACATGGGTGCTATTTTTGTTAATACTAGTGGTAAGCGAATTGTAAATGAATCTGCCCCATATACTCATTTTCGGGATGCCATTGCAGAGCAAAAGGATAAAATTGCTTTTGTAGTAATGGATGAAAGAACATGGAACAGATTTTATGAACTGTTACTTAAATATGGTTTTAGCAAAGATGAAGTTCAAGGCTTCTTTGATCTTGACGGCAAGAAGAGTCCGATTTTAGTTAGTGGGAACTTGCAAACCGTGGCCCAAAAAGCTGGCATTAATTATGACAACCTCAAGAAGACTTTAACTGACTATGAAAAATATGTAACTTCAGGTAATGATCCTGAGTTTGGTCGCCCTTCCCAGTTTATGCATAAATATGAAGGCGATACCTACTTTGTGATTGAGCAGAAATTACGCTTTTGTACTACCCTTGGTGGCTATGAAACTAATCAGCGTATGCAACTTTTAGACCAAGATTTAAAAGCGTTAGACAATTTCTATGCCGCCGGAGAGATTGTTGGCGGTGCTAACGGTCATGATTCAATGCCAAGTATGATGAATTCTTGGTCTTATGCTTCAGGTTTTGTGGCCGGAACAGAGGCTGCTGATAATGCCAATTATCAAAAATTGGAAAAGACTGCACCTGATCCAACTGATACAGTGTCTGGTGCTTCTAAAAATTAGTATAGAATAATTATTTTAAATTTAATAAAGGAGAAAAATGATGACTAATAAAATTACTGGTGTTAATGGTCCTATTACTGGCTGGCTCGATGGTCATACCTACTTAATTGGGTTGATGGCTTATCCTATTCGGCATTCAATGTCACCAACAATGCACAATAATGCGTTTGCTAAGCTGGGCTTGAATTACACCTATCTTTGTTTTGAAGTTGGCAACGATAAATTAAAAGGCGCAGTTGACGCTATTCGCACGTTAGATATGCGTGGTTCCAACGTTTCGATGCCTAATAAAAAAGAGGTTATCCAATACCTCGATAAATTATCACCTGCTGCTAAAATGTGTGATGCTGTTAATACTATTGTGAACGATCATGGCGTTTTGACAGGCTACACCACTGATGGTATCGGTTTTGTGCAATCACTTAAAGATGAAGGCTTTGATATTAAAGGTAAGATTATGACCTTAACTGGTGCAGGTGGTGCTGCAACACCGATAGCAGTTCAGTCAGCTTTAGATGGTGCTAAGGAAATTAGAATGTTTAACATTAGAGATAAAAATTGGCCTCAAGCTGAAAAGACTGTTAAAACTATTCGTGAAAACACTGATTGCAAGGTTTCTCTGACTGAATTATCTGATCAGGAAGCATTTAAACAATCAATTGCAGAAAGTGATATTTACTGCGATGCAACTAGCATCGGAATGAAGCCGTTTGAAGATAAGACATTAGTTTCAGATCCATCATGGTTCCATCAGGATATGGTAGTATTTGACACGGTTTATTCTCCAAGAACTACTAAGTTAATGAGAGTGGCACAAGAGGCCGGAGTTAAGCATGTCTATGATGGTATCGGCATGATGATTGATCAAGGTGCAGCATCATTTAAGCTGTGGACAGGCAAAGAGATGCCAACTGATTATATTCGTGAGATTATATTTTCAGACGACAACGATTAGTTGAGGGATTAACTAATGGCTACTGTAAGGATTAGAAATACTGTTTTAGGTGCAGGGCTGCCCAAAATTGCCGTACCTAATGTCGGAACGACCGCAGAAGAAATTTTGACTGCAGCTGAAAAGATTAAGTCTGCCAAACCTGATTTAATGGAATGGCGGATTGATTATTATGCTGCGGGAGTTAATGACTTTGCCAAGCTAAATACTACTGCCAAGAAATTGCGGCAGGAAGTGGGCGAGCTGCCTATTTTGGTCACCTTTCGCACTAAAAATGAGGGTGGGGTCTGCAGTCTGGCTGAAGACGAATATTTAAATTTAATAGAATATGTCGTTACTAATAGGCTGGGTGATGCAGTTGATATAGAACTTTTTCATGATGAAAAAAGAGTAAAGTCTTTAGTAAACTTAGCTCATGACTACAATGTCGTGGTAATTATGAGTAACCATGACTTTGAAAAGGTGCCAGCTAAAGATGTAATTGAATTTCGCTTACGAAAAATGGCTCAACTTGGTGCAGACGTCCCTAAATTAGCCTGCATGCCTCATAGTGCCTCTGACGTTTTAACTCTTTTAGCAGCAACGACAGAAATGAATGCAGAAATTTCTAACCCCTTGATTACTATGGCTATGGGCGATATTGGTAAAGTTACTAGAGTAGCCGGTCAAGTTTTCGGTTCTAGTTTGTCCTTTGGTGCTGTTGGCAAAACTTCTGCACCAGGTCAGCTGTCGATTGCAGATTTGCGGAATGCGGAAAAGTATTTGGCAGTAGATTAAAATTAATATAATAATAGTATTAAAAAGCTAACTTTATATACTGATAAAGTTAGCTTTTTGTGTACAAATTTTATTTTGAATAGTAAAAATTGAAATAACTAAGACGGTTTATATAATAAGATTTTTTATTTTATATGTAACTAGGTAATATTATAATGTCTATTTTTTGTGAGACAGTACAAGAGTACAATTATCAAGAGAAGTAATTTGAAAGCATATTCAAACTTTAAATGATAAAATGTTTAGAGCAAAAGAATACTATTTTATTGTAAATCATTAAACTTTTAAAATAAATGTAAGGAGAGATCATCAGTTGGCTACAATTCGTGATGTTGCGAAAGAAGCAGGTGTGTCTTTAGGTACTGTTTCGCGCTATTTGAATGGATATACTCTAAAAAAAACAAATATGGATAAAATTGCTGCAGCTATTAAGAAACTTGGTTTCAAGCAAAATTATTTAGCAAAGGGCTTAAAAACAAAGAAAAGTCATGCAATAGGTGTTGTGGTAAATGCTTTAACAGATATTTTTGCTGCATCCATAGTCACTTCTTTAGAAGAACTATTGGAAAAAAATAACTATGAATTAATAATTGCTGATTATAAAAACAATATAAAATTGTTAAACGAAAAACTTAAATTTCTATACTCAAGGAATGTAGATGGCATCGTTCTTTTTCATGTTGAACAAGCAGTGCCCATATTAAAAGAATTCCGGAAGAAAAAAATCCCGGTAGTAGCTGTTGATACTCCTATATCTGGGTTTGAGTGCGATACAGTACTGCTGGATAATTATCATGCCTCTGTTGAAGCTGTTGAATCTCTCTATGAAATAGGTCACAGACAAATTGGCATTATTTCGGGTGGACAACAAGGGTATGTTGGCTCTGAAAGATTGCGCGGTTATGTTGCTGCAATGAAAAAATATGGTATTTTTGATCACGAGTTAATAGCGAGTGGAAGTTCATTTAAAGATTCAAGCTATGATGCTACTTTAGATTTACTTAAAAATAGCCACAAAATAACCGCACTATATTCTACAAATTATTATATGACAATAGGAGCTATTCAAGCAATAAATGAGTTGAACCTCAGAATTCCTACGGATATTTCTTTTATTGGCTTTGATGATTATGATATTTCTACAGTGATAAAGCCCCAGCTAACTGTTGTAGCACAACCAGTCGTAAAAATTGGCAGAGAAATCGGGAAAATAATTTTACAAAAAATTACTAATCCGGCTGACTTGAACTACCAAACCAAGCTTTTCAAAGCCAAAATTATTTGGCGAGATTCAGTCATAAATAAAAATTCCTAAGAAAGCGATTGCAATTAATTTCTAAAAGTAATATTATTATTGTGTAATTGAACCGGTTCAATTATTAAAAGCTTTTTATTGTTTAGATACATTTAGGGCTCATTTTCGTAATATATTTTATTATAAAAATGAACCAATTTTAAAAATTTTACTTATTTAAGTAAGGAGAAATTTTATGGATGACAAAAGTGTTATTCAGCAGAGTAAAAAACTAATGATAGCGATTATGGGTATTTCTCTGGTTTTATCTACTTCAGGAGCTATTAGTGGTACTATTCCTTTAATGGAAAAACATTTTGCTAACATGCCAACTTCTACCGTAGAGCTGATTGTCACTATTCCGAGCTTCTCTGGAATTTTTATTCCGTTGCTTGCTGGGTTTATTGAAAAAGTTACTGGCAAAAAACTGTTGGCATTGCTGGGATTAGGTATCACTGCAATTTGTGGTGTTATTCCAGTATTTACCGGTAATTATTGGTTAATTTTATTTTCCAGAATAATGGTAGGAGTAGGGATCTCTCTTCTTACTCCATTAAGTGTTTCATATATCACTGATATTTATGAAGAAAAAAGAGCTAATGAGCTTTTAGGTTACAGAAACTCTTTTATTAATATTGGTAGTACCGTTTTACTCTTTTTAGCTGGTTATTTAATAAAAATTGGTTGGCATTCTGCTTACTGGGTATTTGCTCTAGCTGTTATTCCGTTCATAATGACGCTGGTTTGGATACCTAAGCGTTTTGATAACTATAGTGTTACTGTGGGCGAAGATGTCGATCAGCAAAAGATTAAGCAGACAACTAATTGGCAAATAATTGGCTATGCGGTTTTGTTTGGCATTATGCAAATTAGTTATATGGGAATTAGTCTTAAAATTCCAAGCTACATTGTTAATAATCATATTGGTGATAGTAGTACAGGAAGCTTTATCTTAAGCTTACTACCAATTGCAGCTATTGTTTCAGGATTGCTCTATAAATACATTTATCATGTCTGGCAGAAAAATACTACTGCGTTTAGTGCTACCATTGCTGGTCTTGCATTAGGAGCTACACTATTTTCGCGCAATTCATACTTAATTGGCACTTGCATTATGATTTCCGGCTTTTTCTGGGGCATTATGAATCCTCATATGACTGAATTGTTTGCCCTTAGTTCGCCAAAAGGTTCAATGACGTTGAGTACGTCCATAGTTATCTTTGGAATTAATATCGGTGGAACGTTTGCTCCATTTATCTTCCAATTTTTAGGAGCTTTATTCCATAATTATAGCCCTGAAATGGGTCTGATCATTTCAGCACTTATTTGGATTATTTTTGGTGTGGTATTTTTGATTGTAAATTTGATGTTAGCAAATAAAGCTAAAGGAGACAATAAAGATGCGTAAAAGAACTGTTCACTTGGATTTTCACACTAGTCCGTATGTTAAAGTTGGTGAAAAATTTGACAGTCATGAGTTTGCTCAAACCTTAAAAAAAGCTCATGTCAACTCCATTACCTGTTTTGCTCGGGATCATCATGGGTATCTCTGGTATAATTCTAAAAATCATCCTGAAATGATTCATCCAAGACTAGTCAATCATAACTTGCTTGCAGAACAAATTAAAGCTTGTCATGAGGTAGGAATAAAAGTTCCTATTTATTCTACATGTCAATGGGATGAATATTGCATGCTAAATCACCCAGAATGGCTCTGCCGAGATCCTGAAGGCAATAGAATTAATATAGGTATTGAAAAACCTAATTTTAATGATGTTTTATGTTTAAATAGCGATTATCGTCATTATTTGTTCGACCATGTTAACGATGTGATAGACAGTATTGGAGCAGAGAACATTGATGGTTTCTTCTTTGATATTTTTTTCCTAGTGCCATGCGATTGCAAACATTGCAGAAAAGAAATGGCTCGTCTAGGTATCGACCACACAATTGAAAGTGAACGTGTGCGGTATTGTCATTTAATGCTAAAAGAGTTTAAACGTGAAATGACCAGTCTAATTCATAAACGAGTTAAGAATGCTACTATTTTTTATAATGGTTCTCATGTTGGACCTTATATTAAAACTTCACTGCGTTACTACTCACATCTTGAAATAGAGAGTCTTCCTGGTGGAAACTGGGGCTACGATAATTTTCCTCTAGTGGATAGATATGCTAGGACCTTGGGTAAGGACATTATCGGTATGACTGGAAAGTTTCATACATCCTGGGGTGATTTTCAATCCTTTAAAAATAAAGAAGCTTTGGAATATGAAGTTTTTCAAATGCTGTCTTTTGGTGCAGGGTGTTCAATTGGTGACCAATTACATCCTAGTGGTCAATTATCTCCTGCTACCTATGAATTAATTGGCCATGTGTATAAGACTGTAGAACAACTAGAACCAGAACTTGAAAATACAAAGCCTTTAGCAGAAATTGCTGTAGTTACTCCGGAAAGCATATGGGACAACGGTATGACTTTAGACGAATCCCTTATCGGAGCCAACCGAGTCCTCGACGAACTGGGATATCAATTTAATATCATAGACTTAGAAGCAGATTTTTCTCAATATAAATTGCTGATTCTGCCAGACAAAATTAAAGCTACACCAGAAAGTTTTGCTAAACTGCAAAATTATGTCAAAAATGGTGGCAAAGTACTATTGTCCTACCAGTCAATGGATCAGGGGGTTTACAACGAAAACCCTCTGACTGGTAATTTAATGGAAGGATACTCTTTCTGGGATCGCGATTATATTTATCCTAATTCACAAATAGGACGTAATTTACCTCAAGAAGAACATGTTATGTATGAGCAGGGAATGGCTGTTGAACCAATTAGTTCAAAAGTTATTTTGGAAACACGTGAACCCTACTTCAACCGTGAAGGTAAATATTATTACGGCCATAAACATGCTCCTTCCACAGGCAAAAAAGGTGTACCAGCAGCTACTCTGAAAGGAAACTGCATTTACTTTTCACATCCTGTTTTCAAGATTTATCGTGACTATGCTCCTCGGTGGGTAAAAGAAATCATCTCTGATGCTTTGAACATATTACTTCCAGATCGATATGTTGTTAAGCCAGAAGATAAACCAAGCCTGTCAGCACAGTTACATTACTCATCAAATGAAAATAAGTTTTTGTTACACCTATTAGATTATCCTCTAAAGAAAAATGCGGTTAATTTATATACTATTGATGAACGGACACAGTTGATAAATCAAAACTTTACAGTTTTAGTAGGAAACAGAAAAGTTAAAAAGGTCGAACTTATAAGGCAAAATCAAGAAATTGCTTTTCACCAAGATGATACCAAAATTAGCTTTACTGTTCCCAAAATTGACGGCTATGAAATTGTAAAAATACAATGTTAGGAGAAGTATATGAATAAAAATAATAATATTGAATGGTTCAAAAATGCTAAATATGGCATGATGATTCATTGGGGATTATATTCTCTTCTTGCTGGTGAATATGAAGGAAAATCTTCAAGTTATTATGCCGAATGGATTCAATCTAAATTGCAAATACCTATTGTTAAGTACCGCCAACTTGCAACAGCTTTTAATCCAATTTATTTTGACGCTGATAAGATTGTCGCATTTGCTAAAAATTGTGGTATGAAGTACCTGGTAGTTACTACTAAACATCATGATGGTTTTGCAATGTATCATTCACAAATTGACCCATACAATGTTTATGACGCGACACCTTTTCACAGGGATGTAATCGGAGAATTGGCAGAAGCTTGCCAAAAGGCAGGTTTGAAATTTGGTCTTTATTATTCACAAGACTTAGACTGGCATGAACCTAACGGTGGCGGCTACCTTTCAAATGATATCGAATCAGCTGGTACTACTTGGGATAACAGCTGGGATTTTCCACAGAAAAACAAGAACTTTGCTCAGTGTTTTAATGACAAAATCATACCTCAGATTAAGGAAATAATGAGTAATTACGGTGAGATAGCTACAGCTTGGTTTGATGTACCAATGACTTTGACTGAGGCTCAGAGTCAGGAAGTTTACGACACGGTGAAAAAACTGCAGCCAAACTGTTTAATCAATTCTCGTCTTGGTAATGGTAAATATGATTATGTTTCACTTGGTGACAATGAAATTCCAAGTGACAAAGAAGAAAATCAACAAAATGTTGATTATAATTCAATTGAAGGATTTAAACCGTCTCCTTATGGCTTATATGAAACGGCTGGTACAATTAACGATTCTTGGGGCTTTTCGTACCGCGATCAAAATTGGAAATCTCCCGCAACAATTTACCAATACCGCAAACATTTAAATAGTTTAGGAATCAATTATCTTTTAAATGTTGGACTTGATGGCTTAGGCAGAATTCCTTTACCAGCCCAAGAAAATATTGCTGCTGCAGCAAAATTGGTTGAAAATTAATAAAATGTTTTAATAATGATATGACCTCCGAAATTAAGTCAGTTTCGGAGGTCGTATTTTTTAGTTATTTAATACAATAAAGGGAGTGCGTCCTAAATGGATGAGTTTAATTAATGAAAGTAATTTTGGATTTTTGGAATGAGATCTTCTCTTGCTAAAACTTCTTTTTTTAACTTTTTCACCTAATCTAGTCAATAAGTATGTTTTTAGGTTTTCAAGATATTCTTTAGAAGGACTTGATAATTTTAATGAGAACGTTAGCTAAATAGTTTTCCTTTAATTTCATCAAAATTATAGTACTTTGATTTTTCAGCTTTTTTACTAGCTCAAGAGCAGTAGTAAATTCATCATATTTTTCGATATCTATGAGCGCAAATTTGCCATAGCCATTTTTGGTAAGAAAAACTGGATTATCTTTTTTAACTTTATCAAGAACTTTATTGTAATTTCTTAATTCTGAAACAGGTCGAATTTGTAGCATAATTATCACTTCCTTTGACAAATATTGTGCGCTGATTTTTAAAATGTCTCATTACTGTACGTTATTAACATTAATTATTCGTTAGACAAGGTGATTTTTATAAAACTAAAATAAGATTTCTTCCATGATAAAGTTAAATAATTAACTCTATCAATTGTTATAAGTATTAGGAAGTTAAGCTTGCACACTAATTAAATCCGGCAATAAAACTGGAATATATTATTTTTCTATTACAAATTATTTTTACGATTACAATTCCAAAGTAACTGGCAATTTTGCACAGAGAGCAAGACTTTGATTTCGATTTGGTGTAATTTAACCATAATAATACCAATAATACCCCCAAATTTATCTAAAATTTGGGGGTATTATCATTTTACTTGTTTAGCTAATTAGTCTTCGTAGGTGCCAACCTTTTTTAGTTTACCTAGAACACTTTCACCGTGAGGTGATTGTTCTATTGCAACAGTTAAATCACGGCCGGCTAGATTGCCATGGTGCTCACCATCAGTCCAGTGCGGATTACCAGTTACATCATAAACAACACCTTTAATAGCAACATAGGCTGGATTGCCATTTTTGCCATCATATTTTGCTAAAGACTCTTTTGTGAATTTTTCCATTGGAAATATCCCCTTTCCAAATACACTTACTAATTGTCACCTCAATTATAGTCGCAAAAAAATCACAAGTCTAACTTTTATTTTGATTTTTTTGATAGTTGAAACGCCAGCCAGCAATATCCCAGGGGGTAAAAGTCAGATCCAACTTACGCTGGTAAGCCTTTTCATAGGCTGTAACTTTTTGCTGATAATCACATGCCATCATCTTCTTGGAATTTTCATTGGCACTGAGCTTAACATCCGGAAAAATTGGTGGTAAAACGTGGACTACATATTTTGTTTGATAAAAATTAGGATGATCTTTTTCTAGTTTATCGATTGTCTGGATTTCAATAAAAGTTGAAATAACGGGGACATTTTGCTTAGCAGCAAAATAGTATGCGCCCCGTTTTAATTCACGGGGCTTACGGTAATTCCACCACATTTCCTGTTCAGGATAAATTAAAACCCAGTTGTTTTGCTCTAAAGCATCATGCAGGTGACGAGGAAATTCGTTACCAACATAGCTGGGAGTTTCTATTAAGGGAATAGTGCCCACATAGTTCATTAAATAGCATAAAATTCCCGGTAATTTCAAATTAGTATCTTCAATAGCAATTTTCAATGAATGATGAGCTTTATTTGCCAAATGCTTAACTGGCAGAGAATCAATTTGATTAAAATGATTGGCCGTAATAATTGCCCCGCCTTGAGGTAAATCAGCCAGGTTTTCGAGTCCGGTAAATGTGGTCGATGATGTCAAAATACGCATCAAAGTATTGAAAAGCAAGTGACCAATTCGATCATTTATTTTTCCCTTGACAGTTTTTTGTTCATGCCAAAAATTGTTGACTAATTCTTTACTCTCTTTGAGGGATAATACAGGATCACCAATTTCGACTTTGGCATGCCAATCCCTTTTAGCAATAGCTTCTTTAATATTTTGAATTACTTGTTCACGATTGTCACCGATAATCATAAACTAACAGGTCCTTGTTTTTTTACATTAGCCCAGTTATGAGGGTCATTAATGGTTTTGTCTTCTTTGGCTAGCATATGATCCAATTTGTGCCGGTCTTCATCACGCTGTTTATCAGTATAATTATTTAATTCTGCTAACAAATCATTGTAAAACTTAGTTTCTTTGGCACTGTTCCAAAAATATTCTTCATACTGCACATTTTGAAAATGCCACGGTTTAAAGAAAAGATTATAGTGAATTAAACTGGGATTAGCTAGGGGATCAGTATTATCATTTGGCATTGCGTCCCATTTGGGATCTAAATGTAAAATTCTTTTATCGCCAATTTCATTTAAGTAGTCTTGATCAGGAGCAATACAGTCAAAATGATATTTTTTAAGTAAACTCATAAAATGGTCAATAAAGTGTTCGTCGCGAAAGGTTTTGCAGTTTAAAACCAGCATTCCGGAATTAATATATTTTTTCGGATCAAGAACTAGCACTTCTTTAATATACTTCACCATTTTTGTCACATGTTGAATTGAAGAGTCGGTGCAAGCGGCAAAGAGGTGACTACCTAGCTTAGTATCATACAGTCTGCCAATATCATCGTTAACGATTGTGTCGCTGTCGATATAAATAGCTTTATCGTATTGGGGAAACAGGTCAGGAATAAACAAGCGGTAGAAAATGGACATGGTAAAAAAGTCAGCCCGCAAAAAGTTTTCGGTACGATTCTGAATAGGGGCAACTATTTCATCATTAATATTAAAAAACTTAACGTGAACATTGCTGGTACCTATTTCTTGTAGGTCCTGTTTATGCTGTGTAGTTAAATCCTGACTTAAAAAATAAACTGTATAATCTTTATCATCAGCGGCATTCTTAACCAAAGAATTGAGCGATACTGCCGCGTATTTTGTAAAGTCATCACTGATAGCATAAAAAACTGGAATTGTCATGTTGTAATTTTTCTCCAAACGTTATTTTTTTATTAAATTGCTTTTAACATTAAGATAATTAGTCAAAATGTCATCATATTCATGCAATTTTAGCACTTTATGTACACGTTGAACATCCCATGGCTTAACCGTCAAGGTATGAAAGACGGGCCAAAAGCGAAAACTGGTAGTAAAGTGCTGGATCACAGTGTCTGGCTGCAATTTATACTGTTCATTATAGCGCCTGGGAGCAATTTTCTTTTCTCGTGCATAACGGTTAAGCGCAGTTTGATCCGGCATTAAAACTGTTCTGGTTTGTAAAAGATGTCGAATGCGGGCAAATAAGTTAGTTTTCCTGATTTCAGGCAAGTTAAGCAGCAAAACGCCGGAATTAACGTAATCAAACACTTTGTGTTCGTGCAAGTTGTGGAAAAAGAAGCGCCCCCAGTAATCAAGGACACCAACAAGTTCAGTGCCAGTTAAATCTTGCTGGTAAAAGTTGACTAAGCTGCGTCTGACAATCACGTCAGCATCAAGATATAATATTTTATTTGGCAGCTGCGGTATTTCATCCGCAAAAAGTCTGAGCATAGCATAGGGAGTAAAATGAGTACTCATATTTGCTATGAGAGGTTCTCTGACAAATAAACCAGTACAGTCCATCAATTTTAAAGTGTTTTGGGGATTTTGCTTTACTAAGAGTGATTTGAGGTAATCAGCCGCTTGCTTACTAAAAGGCTGAAATTTTTTATGATAACTTTGAGTATACATTGTTAGGATGTATATATGGAGTTCTTGGGCACCACTGTTTTTCAATAATGAAAGAGTAGCGATAAGAATGCCATCCTCGGCGTTATGGTCACCGCAAAAAAGAATATTCATTGAGAACTCCTTAGTTTATTTTTTGGTACGTACAATATTCATAATTACTTTTTAAGGCTCGTTTTTGCATTGTTTGATAAATTTCCTGGTGCAGCTTTTCTTGTGCCCGCTTTTTACCAATGTGTGAATCTGGGTAAAAAGGGCCATCGAGATACACAATTATGCGCGGCCTTTTACCCCATTTGGGCTTAGTATAAGTTGTAGTCATAGTAAAACTGGCCACTTCAAGTGTAACGGGAAAGTGCATACTGGTTGCAGGAAAAGGCCTGATTTTAGTGTAATAGGGCCAAACGTGAGCTTCAGGATAGATGACAACTACTTTTTTAGCCTTAATAACGGTAGCTACTGCCTTAATTAGTTTACCAGATTGCTGTAAGTTCTGACCCACAGGAAGCCCAAAATAAGGCAAAACCAGTTTGCCTAACACAGGGATGCCCCAATTTGATTGTGCCCCAATTGCATAATAATTTTTGGTTGGAATAATACTAAGCGGCAAAACCACGTCACCAAAGGCTTGGGTATGGTTGCCATAGATAAAGTAGCCTTGATTTGCGGCAGCTTGCAGCTTATCCTTGCCAACTATCTTTACCCTTAAAACCAACTTAATATAGATTATACTAATTAAATGCCCTAATGAACGTACAATTTTTGCCCAGACTTTTCCACCTAAAGAATGGGGGAAAATATTATAGCTATTTGGCAAGTGATAATCCTGGCTCTGGCTAACTACCAAATCATCAGTTAAATGATGATAAAAGTATTTTTGCTTACCCATGAAACCCTTCTTTCGATAATGCCATCAAGTAATTCTATCATGAATCTTGTGAGATTAAAAAGGGGGCGATATAGGTTAGTTGTCATAACTTTGTCTAGGCAATCTATCTTCACATACTTGCTTAATTTATTAATAGTTAAGCAAGTACTTACCCAAAATATTATAAGTAGGTAATTACTTGTCGATTAAATTAACTTTATGTACATAAAAAGAGCACACAATTAACATGTGCTCCTAAATTAACTGAAAATAAGTATAAGATATGCTCTTTACAAATACGTGGTTAAAATAATCCAATCAAACAACCAATAGTTATAATTACTACCATGATGATAATAACTTTAGTAGCTGTCATTTGTTTACTGGAAACAAGCCACCAGCCTAAAATAACCATAGCTAAAGGCAATAGTCCAGGGAAAATACCGTCTAGAACCGTTTGTAAAGGTTGAGATTTGCCACCTAAAGGAATTTTCGCCACTGTTTTTAAGACAATGGTATTTGCGGCTAATGCGCCCACGACCATTACACCTAAGATGTTAAAAGCATCGGTAATTCTTTTGGAATTTTCGCCCACAATAGTGTCGATTGCACCAACTCCCAGCTTATAACCACTATGAAACGCAATATAGGAAATTGTAGGTCCAATTATACCGTAGGCAATGATGTAAAATAATGGTCCGACAGGACTGCCGCCCTTGGCTAGACTCATAGCAATTGATAATAGAATAGGAACAATAATTCCTTGAATAATTGAATCACCAATGCCGGCCAAAGGACCCATTAAAGTAGCTTTAATGTTAACTGGCATTTCTTCTGAAACGTCATTACCTAAAGCAATTTGTTCTTCCAGAGAGGCAACAATCCCATTAATAATTTGCCCTGTTTGTGGTTCAGTATTGTAAAACATGGAATGACGTTCAAGTAGACGTCTTTTTTTCTCAGGATCATTTTTATAATATTTACGTGCAAAAGGTAAGTAAGAATATGCCCAGGCATGTCCCTGCAACTTTTCATAGCTCATTGAACTGAGGTGTGTAAAACCCCACCGATACCATATTTGGTTAAGTTCATGTTTTGATAGTAGCTTTTGTGGTTCAGTATTATTTTCTTTTGTAGCCATTTTTAACACCTCTCGTTAAAATAAGTCTTCATCTTCATATTCGTCATCATTATCGACCGCCTGTTCTGTGTTATTTGCAGAGCTAGTAGCAGTTGAAGCACTGCTTTTACCAGTTGCCATGTAATACAGATATGCGACTAAAGCGGAAATAAAGACAATTGCAATCATGCTTAATTTGGCAAAAGCTAGTAAAACAAAGCCGACAAAGAAGAAAATAAAGTGTGATTTGTTTTTGATTACTATGCTCATTAACATTGCAATACCCAAGGCTGGCAAAACGCCGCCCAAAACCTGAATAATGTGGGTTACAATAGCCGGAATGCTGTCGATTAGCCAATTGACTAAGCCTTTACCATAATAAATTGCCAGAAAAACTGGTACGGCACGTAAAAGGAAGGTAGTGATTTGTGGATAAACTAGATGGTTCAGGACGATACCGCGATCATCATTATTATGAGCGGCGTTTTCAGCGCGAGTGTTCCAGAAAGAATAAAGAGCCATTCTGCCGTTATAGAAAATTAAGCCAAATGTCTGACCAATAAGAATGGCTAAGGTAACAGCGATTGCAGGATTTTTAGTAGTCGCCATTGCTAAGCCGATTCCACCATAAGCTGCATAAGTAATTTCACTGTTAGTAGCGCCTCCAGTTGACAGGTTAGCGATGAAAACAGCTTGTACAGCTAAGCCGCACAAAATACCATTTTTAATGTCGCCAAAGGCAAGACCGACTAGTAATCCGGCTACCAAAGGTCTACCAACAATGTAGAAGCCTCCAGTCATACCAAATAGTCAAGGTGTTTCAATTGCTCCAAGATAACAGAAAATTCCTGTTAAAAGTGCGGGAAAAAATAAATTATTCATTTTTATTGCCTCCAAAAATTAGGACATAGAATCATATTTCTTTTTCATAGTTGACCAAGGCTTAATTTCATCATCAGGTAATAGCTGAAATTGAATGTCAATACCGTGCTTGGCAATATCTTCAAAAGCGTTATAGTCGTCTTGATCGATGGCCACTGTCCGTCCGAGTACCTTAGTTCCAGGACGGGTATTCATCGGCCCCACATTTAACACTTTGCCAAAGTCAATGCCCATGTCTGTCATTTGGGCAAAAGTCTTAGGAGAGTCGCTGATTAAGAAAAATTTCTTTTTAGACTCAATGCCCTTTTTGATTTTTTCGCCAGCTTCAGCAACCGTATAAATGCCAACTTTTAAGTCGTTAGCAGCAGCTTTTAATACCTTACGGCGCAACTTATCGTGGGCTATATTATCGCCGACAACTAAAATACCGTCCACAGGACGTGCTTTTGTCCAACGGGTCATAGTTTGGCCGTGGATTACCCGATCATCAATTCTTACTACTGAAATACTCATTATTACTACACCTTTCTTATTTTTTAAAATTCAATATCGTCATCATCATCTTGCTGGTCTTGAGCAACTGCAATACCATTGGTTCCTGCCTGTAAAACTGTCTGTACGGCTTCATCAAGCGTTGTATTGTCAGATAACTGAGGAACAAGTTCTAAAAGCATTGGTAGATTCAGTCCACTGACCACTCGTATTCTTTCTGTATGAGCCAAGTAGTACTTAAAGGACTCATTGTATGGAGTTCCACCTTTTAAGTCTGCCAGAATTAAGATTGGTTCTGTTTCACTGTCAAGCAGCTTTTGTAGACGGTCACGATATGAACCAATTCCTCTTTCATCTAATGAAAGTATCATGATCTGGTCCGATTTGCCGGCAATAAATTCAAAGCCGGAAGCGATACCTTGTGCTAAATGTCCATGTGAAGTTAATAATATTTTCACTAAAATCACCCCTTTTGTAAATACATATTAATTTACAACACAATTATATGTAATCGCTTTATATAAGTCAAACACTATTTTTATAATAAAAAGTAAGCGGTTGACATTATCACTTTCTGTGGGTAAAATCAATTTATGTAAATACAAAAAGGAGAATAACAATGAGATATACAATAGATGATTTTGCGCGACTAATTGATCATACTAACTTACATGCAGATGCAACCGAAGAAGACATGAAAAAGCTTTGTGATGAAGCTAAAAAATATCATTTTAAGATGGTAGCTATTAATGAAGTCCAATCTGAATTTTGTGCCCAGCAACTAAAGGGGACGGATATTGATACTGGGGCTGCGATCAGTTTTCCTTTGGGCCAAACTACAATAACTTGTAAATTGGCAGAAACTAAAGATGCATTACAAAATGGTGCTAATGAAATCGATTATGTTGTTAATTTAACACAAGTGCGAGCTCATAATTGGTCTTATATCGAAGATGAAATGACTCAAATGGTTAAACTTTGCCGTGATCATGATGTACCATGTAAGGTTATTTTTGAAACCTGCTACTTGACTAAGGCTGAAATTAAGCAGCTGGCCTTAATTGCTAAAAAGGTTAAACCAGATTTTGTCAAGACTTCAACTGGCTTTGGCACCGCTGGCGCAAAAGTAGAAGATGTTAAGCTGATGAAAGAAAATGTTGGTCCTGATGTCAAAGTCAAAGCAGCGGGGGGAATCCGTAATACTGATGATTTCCTGGCAATGATTGCAGCTGGGGCCGAACGTATAGGTACTAGTTCAGGCGTAAAGATTATTGAAACTCTTAAACAGCGGTTTGAAAAAGACGGCATTAACGCAATTGAAATTTAAATAAAAAGTCAGTGTAAAAAAAGTAACAGCTAACTCTTTACACTGGCTTTTTGCATGGTATATTATTTTTATAATGACATAATTAGTAATGTGAAAGTGATGGAATAAATTGGCAGAAAAAGAACTCCCTAAATACCAAGTAATTGCCAATGATCTTTTGAATAAAATTCAAACTGGTTTTTACCCGCAAAATACAATTATTCCACCGGAAACTGCATTAGCGGATAAATATCAGGTGAGCAGGCCAACAATGCGGCAAGCAATTTCATTGTTAGTTAATCAAGGTTATCTGGAGCGAAAGCGTAAGCGAGGGACACTAGTTAAAAAAGTTAAGATTGAGCAAGAATTTACCCATTTGATTGAAAGCTATAGCGCAGAAATGAGTGCTAAGGGTATCTACCCTAAAACTAATTTGCTATATTTTGATGAAGAAAAAGCGACACCCGAAGTAAGCAAAAATCTACAGCTGCCTGAGAAAGCACCGGTTTTTAAATTAGTGCGGCTGCGCTATGCTAATGATCAACCGATTGTTTTAGTTACAACTTATGTGCCTAAACAGAGGATACCTGAGTTGATTAATTATAATTTTGCCCAGGAATCTTTATATAGTACGCTTGAAAAATACCATTTAAAAGTTACGCGAGTAGTGAGGCGATTGGAAGTAATAGAAGCTGACGAAACTACCGCCAACTTATTAAACATTGCAGTAAATAAACCGGTATTCTACTTTCACACTCAAGGACTGACAAGGGATGAACGGCCAATTGAATATTCGATTGCTAAATATCGGGGAGATATTAACTCATTTATAATTGATGTTCAGCGCTAATTTTATATATAAAAAAGTCTTACTTTGCCTGTGCAAGTCGAAGTAAGACTTCTTTTATTGAATTTTGATTGAGCCCACCGAGCTGATAGCAGTTAATTGGTTGGCACTGCCTTCATGCTTGTAAAAATGCTTGCCCATTCTACTGCCGTGAAAGTAGATTGAGCCAAGAGTAGTAGATAAATCATAATCAGTCTGATCATCTCTGTCGTCTAAAGTTTTTAGTGATCCGGCAGCCAGTTGAAAGTGGTTTTTTCCTTGTAAACCTTTGATCTTGACAGATCCAGCAGCTAGATTTGCATTAGAATTCATCTTACACTGGTAGATATCTAAATTACCCGCATCTAAACGTATTTTAGTATCATTTTGAATCGTGACGTCCTGTAATTTTAAGGAACCAGCATTTGCTCTGACATCAAGTTTCTGCATATTCAGGCCACTCAAATTAAGTCTACCGGAAAAGTCGTTTATTCGTACCTCATTGAGCACGACAGTCTGGGGAACCGTAATTGTCATTTTATATTCGGCTTTGCAAATATAAATTTTTTTCTGATGATTATGAGGATAATGAGGCTTTTGCTCACGAATAAAAAGAGTTTGTTCTGCCACACTAATTTTCATGCGCTCAGGATTAATGTCATGAGTTGATATATGAAAATCAGCGCCCACTTGAACAGTAACATTAGCAACATATGTTTTTGCATCTATGTTGCTAAAATTTTCCAAATCAATTTCTTGTGATTCTACTTTTTCATCTTCAAATTCTTGATCAAAGTCTTCGTCAATATGTATTTCCATAATTA
Organism: Lactobacillus melliventris; assembly: GCF_042679465.1. NCBI lineage: Bacteria > Bacillati > Bacillota > Bacilli > Lactobacillales > Lactobacillaceae > Lactobacillus > Lactobacillus melliventris. The sequence goes on from NZ_JBHTMT010000010.1 coordinate 29,086, forward strand.
AGCTATCTCTTATCTTTTAATACTAGTTTAATTTTAATCTTATGATATCATGCTAGTTTAAGCTAGGCAATAAAAAATTAAACTTTGTATTTATTACTTTGATCTAGACAGTTAAAAAGATTTGAATTAATTTTAAAAATCAATCCAAATCTTTTTGCTTTATGCGGGTAATTAGCTGCAGATTATATAGAAGTTAAATCTATAAGAATGTCACCGTCACCACAGGGAACTTTGAGTAGAGACGCATCCCTCTTAATTTTTTAGCAAAATGTTTGTGATAGGTTATTACCGTGAATACAAGTTCATCCTCAGAAGAAATTGCCAACTGGTAACTGGCCTTAGATGGTCTACTCATTTATTGAATTTTGATTGAGCCCACCGAACTGATAGCAGTTAATTGGTTGGCACTGCCTTCATGCTTGTAAAAATGCTTGCCCATTCTATTACCATGAAAGTAGATCGATCCTAAAGTGGCAAATAAATCGTAATCTGTCTTATGCTCTTCATCATCTATCATTTTTAATGAACCAGCGGCTAGGTTAAAGTGGTTTTTCCCTTGCAAGCTTGTGACCCTGATAGTTCCGGCAGCCAGATTTGCATTAGAATTCATCTTACAGTGATTGATGTATAAACTACCAGCGTCTAGCACCATTTCGGCTTTATTTTGGATCATGATGTCCTGTAATTTTAAGGAACCAGCATTTGCTCTGACATCAAGTTTCTGCATATTAAATCCAGCTAGGTCAATGTTGCCAGCAAAGTCAATTATCTGGACTTCATTGAGCTCTGCAGCTTGAGGTATGGTAATAGTTATTTTAGGTTTAATTTTGCGAATATAAACTTTTTTGTTAAAATGAGGCTTTCGTGCACGAATAAAAAGGGTTTTCTCTACCACACGAATTTTTATCCGATCAGGATTAATGTCATAAGTTGATATATGAAAATCAGAGCCTACTTGAACAGAAACACCAGAGGCGGCTATTTCAACATCTATGTTGCTAAAATTTTCTAAATCAATTTCTTGTGATTCTACTTTTTCATCATGAGTTTCAAATTCTTGATCAAAGTCTCCGCCAATATGTATTTTCATGATTAATCTGTCCCTTATCTTTTTAACACTAATTTAATTTTTGCTTTATCTTATAATATCATGCTAGTTTAAGTGAAGCAATAAAAAATAAAGTATTAGATTTAGTCAACTAAAATAACCAATTAAAGAGACTTGGATTAATTTTAAAAATTAATCCAAGTCTTTTGCTTTATGAGTTTAATCAGCTGCAAGATGTATAGAAGTTAATTTATGAGAATGTCACCGTCACCACAAGAAACTTTGAGTAGAGGCGCACTCTTTAATTTTTTAGCAAAATGTTTGTGATAGTTATTACCATGCAATATAAGTTCATCCTCTGAAGAAGTTGTCAACTGGTAACTGATCTTAGGCGGTCTGCTCATTTGGAAATCTCCTTCACTTAAATTAAAGGAGCTGTCAGCCAATAATTTGGAATCATTGACTCTGACGTCACCATCACCCAAAGTTGCCTTAATTTTAAATTGACTATTTGTAATAGTTAAATCACCTTCATTAAAGTTTAAAGTACTATTCGTTAAAATTGAATTATTAACTTTTAAATCACCGTCGACCAGGTCAAAATTGGCTTTGCGAGCTTTCACGTTTTCAGCACTGACATTACCATCTTCAAGCTGTAAGTTGAGGTCAGAAACAGTTAAGTTAGTTAGATGAATATTACCTTCAGAACATGATCCTGATATTTCTGTGATAGAGTCATCTGTTGGAACGGTAACATTTACCTGATAAGTCCCGTCCTCATAAGCATTATTGTCAGAAATGGTCAGCTGGTCGTCTTCAACTTTAGCACTAATCTTTTTGATATTAGGACCGCTGATAGTAACTTGAAAGTCGTTTCCTTTAGTGATTTGGATATTGGGCTCTTCGGCGTCAATATTAATCTTAGAAAATTTGCCTACATTAAAAGTACGTTTTTTGGCTACTACGTTGTGGGATTTTCTACTTCTTTGATTATGATTAAAAAAATTGCCAATATTAGTTGTCTGGCCCGAATGAATATTATTGATATCTTCATTGCCACCTTTGGCATGGCCAAAAATAAATAAAATTATGCCAATAATGACGATCAGCCCGCTAATTTGGTAAAACTTTTTCATTGCTCTCCTCCTTGTTTGGGCTACGTTTTTTTGAATAGGTGCTACTTACCAAGAAAGCATCTATGTAAATTACTTGCCCACTAATTAATTAGAATATCGCCATCCATACTGGTAACTTTTAGTACGGGTTTATTTTTAACTTTTTTTGCAAAATGGTTGGAATGGTAAGAACCTTTAAACATGATTTTATCATCCGAATGGTTTGTCAATACATAGTTGATTTTAGGGGCGTTTGACATTAAAAAGTCGCCGTCATTCAATATAACTGAGCTGTTATTTAGTATTTGAGAGTCGCTAATTTTAACATCGCCATCATTTAGTTTTAGTGAACTACGTGAAAAAGTCGATTGATTTACTTTGAGGTCACCGTCATTTGAATTTAGGTCAAGGTTTTTTGCAGTAAGCTTATTAAGCAAAACGTCGCCATCTTCTATTGTCAAATTGATGCGGGGAACATTTAAACTGTTGATATAAAAATCGCCTTCTTCACAAAAACCAGTTATCTTTTTCACTGCGTTTTTGGCAGGAATATAAATGTCGACTGCATAATAACCATCGTTATAATGATGTTCTGGCTGATCCGAAATAGTGAGCTGATTGTTAGCGACATTGGTTTTTATTTTTTTGATGTCTGCTCCGTGCCCACCTCTAACTACCACTTTGAACTTGTTAATATCCTTAAGTGAAATTCGGATATCGGGTCTGTAACAGGCTAACTTAATACTGTCGAACTTATTCACGTAAAAAGTCTTGCTTTCATTATAATGAGTGCGTTTACCATTATAATCATGTGACGGGTTATCATTTAATCTAAATACGAGTAGAAGAATGAGACCAACAAGCAGTATCAGTCCAAAGATTAGTCCACAGATTTTATAAAACTTTTTCATTTTTATTTATCCTCATTGGTATTCTTTTCAGAGCTCGTCTGAAAGTAATTTTTCTTAAGCAGGTTTTTACCTAAGTTTCTAATAATTTGGGTACACTTGGCAATCAAAATTTTGCCCAGTTTGATAATAAACGGCATTAACAGTAGGATGACGCCGATACAAATTAACGATTTACCTAAGTAAACGTAGCCTGTTGGCCAATCACTGGTGAATAGGAGAGATAGTGACTTCAGGAAGTTTAAACCACCACCAACAAAAAAGTTAAACAAAAATCTTATTAAAGCAAAAAGTAAGCCAAAGAAAATTGCCAGTAAAAAGAAAATTACGAATAAAATTACCAAAATAAGCGGTATCCCGATCGGAGCAGCACAAATACCCAATAATATATACCAGCTGGCCTTTAAATTTGACCGTGGAGTTTCTGTTTTAGCGGGTGCTGAGTCATCTTTAGTTGAATAATCAGCTAAGATATTGATTGCCAGCTGTTTAGGGGTTCCTAATTCCGCCTCAATTGTAGAACGTCTGACGAAGTCGCCATCTAATAAAAATTCACGGTAAAATTCAACGACATCTTCGCGGTCTTTTGCAGGTAAATCGACTAAGTTTTGTTCAAGTTCGGCAATATAATCAGCAATTACTTTGGTCATTTTGTCCTCCTAATACTTGATTAACTTTTGCACTAAAATCTAGCCATTCATCTTGAATTGAGTTTAGCATCGTTATTCCTTCAGCAGTAATATGGTAGTAGCGCCGGTTTCGCCCCTGATAAGGCTCATCATAAGTTGTTAAGCAGTTATCCTTTTTTAGTCTTCGTAAAACAGGGTAAATAGTTGACTCGGAGATAGAGAAAATCTTTTGCACATTTTGCGTCAAAGCGTAGCCATACAGATCATCTTGTTTTAGAAAAGCTAAAACCGCACCATCTAGCAAACGAGTTGGTATTTGGATTGCCATGCTTTGCCTCCCCTAATATTATATGTTATATAATATTTTAATTTAGGCCGCAGAAATTAGCAAGTACTAAACCGTAACTTTTTATAAATAGACCGAAAAAACGGACAATTGCTCTTCCTTAAAGAGTTAGGACAAAAAATAACCGTCGCTGTTTTAGCACACTTGGCGGTTTTAAGTAATACAGTTTATTAATAAAAGATCTAAAATTCGCTGCTTAATTGTTCTAACAACTATAATTATTGTAAATTAAATTAGTTTACTAAAAACTATAATAAAAAGATTGCAATATTATAAAACTTAATTTTAAATATTATTTAATAGTTATTGAGAATTTTTAAAACAAGGATTGCATGATGAATTAATAAAAAACTTAAATAAGTTCTTAGAACAAATACTTCAAAATGTCGCTTTTTGAAACACTTGGGCTTAAACACTGATCTTATAAAAAATAATGAGGAAGTACAAAAGGGTTTAAGCTCACCTTATGCGAATATTTTTACTATCAATAAATTTATATTAGGGGGGTTGTAAGTGAAATATATTTTTAAAAAAGATCCTAAAAGGGTAATAGTTTACCTTATTTTAACCATTATTTTGGCGTTATTAATGGTTTCGAACTCGCTAGTATTAAAGTATATTATGGACGTGGCTTCAAGCAAGGGCTTGAATAAATATGTGTCCTTGGTTATCAATGTATTGTTATTTATTTTGGTTCAGTCTTTGGCATATTATTTGCAGCAGCTAAATTCACAATATCTAGCAAAAGAAGCTGTATCGGTCTATCGTAATGTGATTTTTAAACGCTTGTCACAACAAAGACTGATAAAACTTAATTCAAATGAATCTGGGCAATACATTTCGTTATTGACTAGTCAAATGGATAATTTAGGGCAAAATTATTTTTATACATTTTTTTGGGGATTATACTTATTGATACAATTTTTTGCTGCCAGTTTGCTCTCTTGGATAATAAACCCAGTGATGGCAGTATTTGCTATTATTTTAAGTATTCCAAATATTCTGATACCAATAATTTTTAGGAAAAAATTACAACTTAAAAAGAGTAACACAATTGCTGCAACTAATAATTACGTTAATAAAACGAACGACTTATTTTCTGGTCTAACAGACTGGAAGGTAAATCGTTCTGAAACTGCAGTAGTTACAGAAGAAAACAAAATCAATGAAAAATTATTACATAGTGAAAAAGAAGAGCTAAAAACAGAAAATACAGTTACAGTTCTCAATAAAACTTTTTCTGATTTTTTATATTTTGGTACATGGCTAATTGGCACGTTTTTTATTATGAAGAATAATTTATCAATAGGCCAAATTGTGGCATTTACTCAATTAGTTACGAATATTTCTTTTCCTATTTACAGTTTTTCTGATCTATTTTCCCAATGGATCGGAGGAAAAAAGGTATTTGACTCTATAGAAAAGGAAACTGGCGAAGAAGCAATTACCTTTGAAAACGATAAAGTCATTGCGCCTTTTTCTAGTATCGAATTAAAGGATGTAAGTGTTTCTTTTAAAGAAAAAAATATTATTGATTCACTGAGTCTTAAAATTACAGCTGGGCAAAAATATTTGATTGTTGGTAAAAGCGGTAGCGGTAAATCTACTTTCATCAAACTTATTACCAAACAATTAGATGACTACCAGGGAGAGATTTTCTTAAATGGAATAAATATAACCCAACTTACTGATAACCAAATTTATCAAAATATCAGTTACTTACCACAAGATGGCCACGTTTTTGCGACTACATTGCGTAATAATTTAACTTTATATAAAAATTATCCGGATGAAACTATAATTAAAGTATTAAAGTTCGTAGAATTAACTAAATGGGCTAATGCCGAATCTTTGAATATGAATCTTGGAAATTCAGATACAAAAGTTTCAGGAGGAGAAGCTAAGAGAATTGAATTGGCAAGACTAATACTTCGGGAAAAAAGTGTGTTAATTTTGGATGAATTCTCTTCTGGAATAGATAAAATAACTTTGCAAAAAATAGAAAGCAAGCTTTTAAGTTTACCTGTTACATTATTATACGTAACCCACACATATGATGATGACTTAATAGCTAAAGCGGATGAAGTTATTCGATTTTAAAATGTAGTAGTACAGCTTTTTAGAGGCAGCTTTAGATCTTGAATAAAATAAAAAAACCTGATAAGCAAAAAGTTATCGGGTTTTAGGCCAGCCATAATACGGGCTAGAATCTAAATTAATGATCAAAGTGGGCTATTCCAAATATATGTCGAGAAACAGGTCAACCCTTTTTCTTATTAGTAAGCGCAATATAGAAATATATATGATGGTAAATTGATTAGACGATATCTTTTTAACAGATGTATTTCTAACTGATGATAATATCTCCGTCTCTTGAGACTGCTTTTAGGGAATCACTTTGTGTGTTTTGACTATTAAAGCTGTTGCCAATATTGGAATGGTGATAAATGATGTCCCCATCACTTGTTTTTAATTGTACGCTGATCTCGTGAGCAAGATGGCTTAACCTCAAATCACCGTCTGCAGTTTTAACAATGTTTTGGTTAGTAAGCTGACTGCGCTCAATCTTAATATCCCCGTCTCTTGCTTCTAGGTTGAGGTTAGCGTGACATTGGTTAATTTCTACATCGCCATCTCCTGTTTTGACGACTATTTGCTTAAGGATACTGCGTTTAAAACTGACATCTCCGTCATGAACTCTGCTTGCTAACTGAGCAATTTTTGACTGGGTGACAAAGAAGTCAGAGTCTCTGCCAGAAAAGGTTAGTTGGTCTGAGACTTGAACGTTATTTAAGTATAAATCTCCATCATGCAAGTCAAGTACAATATTATTAAGACTGAGATTTTGTAACATAACGTCACCATCGCGGTTATGTCCACTAATTTCAGTTAGCGAATCTACATTAGGAACGGTAATTTCTATGCGACTGGCATCGGTAAGTCTGTTGAACATAAGCACATGAGTTTTTTGTTCAGTGGGAAACTCTTTAACTACTAATGTCTGCTTAACTAAATCTATTTGTATTGGCCGACTACTATAATCTGCCACTACTATTTGAAATTGCTGACCTTGACGAATCACTACATCAGTGTCCAACACTTCCAGTTTTACTTCACTAAAGCCTCCAGGAGCAATAGTACGCTCCTTGCGCGGATATTTTTTAACACGCAAGCCGTTAAAATAATTATCACTGGCATGCGGAGCATTAGCAGAAGATGTGGCTGCTATTAAAAACCTAACATAATCATGTTTAATTTGTTGGGCCAAACTGTCTGGAGTTCCTAATTCTCTGTTAATTTCTTCTTTTGTTTGAAAGTCACCATCAAGTAGAAAATCACGGTAAAAATCTAATGTGTATTTTTGCTCAGCTGTGGACAAAGTTGATAAATTAAGAGCTAACTTTGAGATGAAATTTTCAAATAGTGGATTCATCATTTTTCTCCTGTTACTAAAAACGTACTTTTCCTTTTATTATACGCTAAAAATTATGATAAAAATATTAAAATTACTTAAAATAAAAAATTATTTAGACCACAAAAATTGCCCAATGATCCGATCTACTTTGTAATTTTCATGTAATTTACTGTGTTGACCATTTGTGCCCTTAATTTCGATTTCATGATACTTGCCTTTGCCTCTTAGCAGGTAACGTAAAGATTGCGCTGAAACACAGCTGACATCATCATCTGAATTAGTACCGTCTTCTTTATTACCAAAAATATTTAATATAGAAACATTATTGGGAAAACTATGACGGTGCATTAAAAAATATTTGTAGGATTGAGTCATGTACTTTGGCCGCCCATTTTTGAGTAGGTAATTATGGTTAGGTTCCTCATCTATGCCAATGATGCCATTAAAGGGCGCACCAAGATTAACTTGCTTTTTTAATCGCGGTAAGTTACTATCTTTACCATATTTTAGCTGGTAGGCAAGTGTCATAATGTTTCCCATGGAATGAGCAACGGTATTATAGTATTTAATATGATATTTTTGTTTTAAAAGTAAAATCAAATTATAAAACCACTCGCGGGTAGTATAATAATTACTGTTTTTATTGTCCTGTAAAATCACTTGAATAAGTGGTCGTTTAGTAGCGTGGGGCCAACTTCCTCGTAAATCAACTTTGCCGCTAGCAGAAATTCTGGCTGTTAAGACTTTATGAGCACCATTATGCTGCTGAGCATATGCAATCATGCCCGCAGTAGATCGTGCTCCCGCACCATAGCCATGCAAATAGATGGTAGGCACTGCTGCAAAAGGAGTTTTTTTCTTGAATGTGGAGCTGACTTCTTCATCCGGCTGAGGGCTTGTCTTTTTAAAAGTATGGCATAACATGGTTATAAGCAGCAACACACCTAGAATACTGCCTAATCCGATTAACCATTTTTTCTTCATAATATTACCTTTTTTATAATTGATTATTAATTATATCTTACGTGTATTATTCTAATATTAAAATGGCAAAGTGCTAATAATATAGCTTAAATAGCAACGCTAGCTCTAGATATTCTTACATTGAAAGGAAAAAGATTTAATGGCACCAATTTTTATTTTAATCAGAGGAAACTCAGGCAGTGGTAAAACCGTTTTAGCTAATTATTTGCAAAAACAGTTTGGCTACCAAAGATGTTTACTTTTGCATGAAGATGTATTGCGCCTTGATCTTTTACATGTTAAGGAAAAAGTAGCTGCACCAACTGCCAGTCTAATAGACTCACTGGTAATGTGGGGCCGGCAGTATTATCCCATAATTATATTAGAAGGGATATTGCCCAAAAAGATTTATGGCCCAACTCTAACTAAAATAATACATGAATTCGGTGCAGGAGCTTTTGTTTATTATTTAGATATTTCTTTTGCACAAACTATAAAAAACAATAATAAAAAGGGCAATCCTTTTCCACTCGCAACTCTTCAAAAATGGTGGCTTGAAGAGGATACACTTGGCGGAAATGAGCGTAAACTGGCAGAAGGCTCGATCAAGGAATCGGCAGAGGCAATTTTGACAGATATTGCAGATTATAAAATGAAAAAAGGTGACCGGAACGTCACCTAAAATTTAATTAATTAAAAAAGGCAATAAAAAAAGCACCGACTACTTGCAGTGCTATTTTTATTATGGTGGGTGGCCAGGGGCTCGAACCCTGGACCCACGGATTAAGAGTCCGTTGCTCTGCCAACTGAGCTAGCCACCCGCTATCATTTCTGTTGACAGTTAACTATGATAACAATTAATTTGCTTTTTGACAAGGCTTTTGTGTAAAAAAGTATGAAGAATTCTACTTATTAAGTTTATCCTCTAACTGTCGTAAATATAGCTTATTTTTGAAAATACCCATTTTTTGTGATTCTTTGAGTTGATACTTAGTAGCTTTACCATTTCCAACTCTATCAATTACTTTTTTATTTTCTAAGTTCATAAAATTTCCTCAAAAGTAAATCAACACGAATTGACAAACAATAACTATATGGTATAATAGCAACCAAATTTATTTGGTTGCTATTATACCATATAGTAAACAAGAAATTAAATAGGCTTTATATTTAGATTTAATATCATTTTTGACAAACAAAAAAAGACAGCAATCAAGTAATTGCTGTCTTTAATAATCAATGGGTGGCCAGGGGTTCGAACCCTGGACCCACGGATTAAGAGTCCGTTGCTCTGCCAGCTGAGCTAGCCACCCATCAGCGTCATTACAAATAACCAACGGAGACTATTATGCTATTATTTTCGATGAAATGCAAGTTTTTTTATTAAATTTTGATGACTTTTTTGGCTAATAAACTAAAAACCAGTATAATGATAACAAAAGGGGGCTTTTCGATGTCAAAGAAAATTCTCGTTGTTGATGATGAAAAACCGATTTCTGATATTATTAAATTTAATTTGACAAAAGAGGGTTTTGACGTTGACACTGCATATGATGGTGAAGAAGCCATCAAAAAAGTTGACGAATACAATCCTGACTTAATGATTTTAGACTTGATGTTACCCAAAAAAGATGGTTTGGATGTAGCTCGTGAAGTAAGACAAACACACGATATGCCCATAATTATGGTTACGGCTAAAGATACTGAAATTGATAAAGTTTTGGGTCTGGAAATGGGTGCAGATGATTATGTGACTAAGCCTTTTTCTAACCGTGAACTAGTGGCACGGGTGAAGGCTAATTTGCGTCGGCGTAATATTGTTAAAAAAGATGAAAGTGCTGGCGATGATAGTTCAACGAAAAATATTACTATTGGCAATTTGGTAATTATGCCAGATGCCTATATTGTTGAAAAAGAAGGCAAAAAGATTGAGCTGACTCACCGTGAATTTGAGTTGCTCTATTATTTAGCCCAGCATATGGATCAGGTAATGACCAGGGAACATCTTTTACAGACTGTTTGGGGTTATGACTACTTCGGTGATGTCCGGACAGTTGATGTTACTGTGCACCGTTTACGTGAAAAAATTGAAGATAATCCAATTCAGCCGCAGATTTTAGTAACTCGTCGCGGTGTTGGCTATTACGTTAAACAGCCTAATGAAGACTAACAAAGAAAGCCCCGCAGTATTTAGCAAGCGCGGCTTTCTTTTTATTTAATTTTGTAAAACTATGAAAAAATTCAAGAATAAGTTTAAACATTTAACCATTTCGATAAATACTACTTTAGCTATTGTGTTCATGGCGATGATCATCGCTACCATTGAAGTTATTGGTGCCTATTTTACACGTCAATTGGAACAAAACAGTATTGAAAATTTTCAATCATCCATTCAAGTTTTGCCAATAGTTTCTAACCAGTTGTCAACGCAATTACTAAAAGACAATAAGCATACTGACAGTAATTTAAACAGAATTGTCAATGACTACAGCAATGGTATAGGTACGATTAGTGAAATTATTGTTGTAGACAATAAGGATATTATTCGTGCAGTTTCAAACCTAAATGATAAAAACCGGATTGGTCAGCGTGTCAATAATACTTTAGTTAAGCAGGTAACTTCAACTGGCAGACAGGCAACTAAAGTTGTCAATGAAAACGGAGACTATATGGTGCAAGTTACCCCTTTGAACGCAGGTAACGGCTCCGCCAACACTGTTGGTGCGATTTATGTCCGAGCGTCAATGCAAGGGGTTTTTAATGACCTGCGCAATATTTCATTGATGTTTTTGGTCACTTCTATGATTGCCGCAGTAATGGGGGCAATCTTATCTTTAGTAGTCTCCCATGCGATTACTAAGCCCATTGAGGAAATGCAGAGTCAGGCGCTTAATATTGCCGATGGTGATTATTCAAGCCAGGTAAAAATCTATTCCAACGATGAATTAGGGCAGTTAGGTCAGGCTTTTAATACCTTGTCTGTTAGAATTGAGCGCTCTCAAGAAGAATCTGAAAGTGAACAGCGCAGGCTGGACAGCGTTCTGTCTCATATGAGTGATGGTGTTCTTGCAACTGACCGGCATGGTAATGTTAATGTTGTCAACCAAATGGCGCTCAATTTTTTAAACCAAACGGAAGATGAAATCATTAATCAGCCCATCGCTACGGTTTTAGGTTTAAAAGAGTCTTCACAAGATTTAATTGCCAATCAGAAAGGCATAGCAATCACCCTGAGTAAGGGAACAAGGGATGAAGTCATTCTACACGCCAGTTTTTCTCTTATTAAAAGAGTTACGGGCTTTGTTTCTGGTAGTGTCTGTGTTTTGCATGATATTACTGAACAACAGAAAAATGAAAATTCACAAAAGCAGTTTGTTTCTAATGTTTCCCATGAATTACGTACGCCACTTACTAGTTTACACGCGTATATTGAAACGTTAAATGAAGGAGCATGGAAAGATCCCAATGTTGCCCCCAAATTTTTGCAGGTAACGCAAGAAGAAACTGAGCGCATGATTAGAATGATCAGTGAACTTCTCAGCCTGTCAAGAATGGACAGGGGAGTTTCCAAAGTTGATTTAGAGTGGGTTAACTTTAATGATTTTGTAGCTCATATCTTGGATCGCTTCGACATGATTGTTAAAACGGATAAAAAAGAAAATAAAAAGTACACCATTACTCGTGAGTTGGGTACGCAGGCGTTATGGGTAGAAATTGATACTGACAAGTTTGCGCAGGTAATTGATAACATTATGAACAATGCCATTAAATATTCGCCTGATGGTGGCGTGATCACAGTAAAATTGCATTCAGAGCAAAAGCGCATTGTTTTGAGTATTACCGATCAGGGCTTGGGTATACCGCGAGAAGATTTAACTAAAATTTTTGATCGCTTTTACCGCGTTGATAAAGCTCGCTCACGGGCTCAGGGTGGTACAGGATTAGGCTTGGCGATTGCTAAAGAAATAGTGGAAGAACATCACGGTCATATTTGGGCCAACAGCAGTGAAGGAAAGGGCTCTACTTTTTATATTGCACTGCCTTATGAACCAATGAGTGAAGGGGATGATTGGGATGAAGTCTAAATTTAAGCTTGGCGACGCGTTGCTTTTAATAGGAACTTTGGCGGTTTTTGGTCTGTCAATTGTACTCTGGATATTCATTATGACTAATGACCAGTATTTCAATCGTATTAGTCAAACCAGCAGGGTTGCAGAACAAACACGAAGCCACCGCGATCGGATTGTTTCCAATCTATATATTCCTACTAATTCTTATGGCTTTAAAAATGGTCAGTTGTACCGCTTGTATGATGCTAAAAAGAATTTACCTCTGGAATTTGTCAAAGAAATAAAAGGGGTAAAGTACCGTAATATTAAGAAAATTAGCACGGATAAAAAACAATATGAGGAAATGTTGCATAATTCGGAGTGTGTCCAGTTAAGCTTTCCAAAAGAAGTCAGCATTAATTTGTTCACTAAGAAAAACGTTAAAAAAGGCGATCCTAAGTTTCGTCGTATCTTCATCACAAATAGTAATGATTTCCTTTATTTAGGTAATGATAAGACTTATACCATTTACCGCATTAATTTAATTAAGGGTGACTTTAATAAGCTGCGTAGTTATGCCAGTAACGCTCGAGGCAAGATCCCCGTTGAGTTTGTGCGTCTCAAAAATTGCTATGAGGTATTTTTTACCAGACAAGACCACTGGCGCATATACAGCTATCTGACAAATACACAAACCGATTCTTACTTTGTTTCTCGCCTTCTCGGTACGACAAATGTAACTACACGCTCTAATAAAAAAGGCTGGGTTACGTATTCGCTTAACTACTATACTAACTTAAGAGTCCCAAAGGCTAAAACCGACCGGCATGATTTTCACTATACACGTTATGAAAAGCGCAAAGACAAAACGCTGAACGATCAACTGCTGGAAAGTGTCAGTTTTGTTCATAAACTTGGCTTGAGTGAACAAGATTTACGTTATTTTGATACAACGGATGATTCCATTAGCTATGCTAATTATGTTGAAGGGATACCCGTCTTTTGGGATAACAGCAGTCCTCAAGTGATGACATCATTTACTGGAGATGCAGTTAAAGTTGATTTTAACAATACGGATTTACAAATTCCGATACCTTTTGATGGACAAACAAAAACCCTGCCATCAAGTATAACGGTAATGCAAAGATTAGTTAATGCCGGTATGAGAAAAGAAGAAATTCAGCGCATAATAGTGGCTTTTGGTGTAGAAAAGGATAATTCACATGACCACCTGGTTAATCTAGTACCGGGTTATTATGTGAAAGCTTATAATCAATGGAAGAGTTTAGCTGAATGGGAAAAAGTTGATTTTCTGAGTTTAAATAAATATAAACAGGCAATAATGGAAGAAGGGAAATAAAAATGGACCGTAAAAGAATAGAATGGTTATTTTTCATTATTTTCTTGTTAATTGATATTTATTTAGGAATAGAAATTTGGCGTTCTCCTATTAGCTTAAGTGATACCTCCGGTTCCACTGCAACAAGTATCCGGGCCGAGATGCGTGCTGACGGCATTGATATTCCCCTCCATATTTCGCATAAGCAACAATCTGGTTATTACTTAGCTGTTAAGAATCGCGACTATCTTTCTCGTAAAAGCAGCAGTTTAACGCAAGTTACCACCCATTATTCCAAGAGTGATAATTCTTTAACTGGTACACCAAAATCCCTGATTTTGCTTAGTGGGAATCGTAAAAAGAATTTACAACAACTAGAGGATTTTAAAAATGATCCTAAAAATGTTCCTTACGGTAAAGAATTTAAATTCGAACCTAGTATGTCAGGCGATAATACCTATTGTTATGTCCAAAATACTGACTATGGCCGTATTTATGACAGTGATGCCCAGTTAACAATTAATGTGCGTGATAATCAAATTGTTAACTATACTATTTCTTATATGGGGCCTATTAATGCTGTACGTGAACCACAATTAATTATCAGTGCCTGGCATGCTGTCAAAGCAATGTATACTGATAGGGAAATTGTCAACAATTCACGTGTAATGCAGGTTAGCCTGGGTTATTCTAAATTAACCGATGTTCGCGGGAGTACTATTTTATTACCAACTTGGTTAATTCAGGTAGAAAATAAGACTACTAAGAATATTACTGTTAAAAGAGTTAATGCATTTACAGCACAAATCTTGCAGGGCAGCTCATATAATGTTAATGTACAGAAAAATTAGGAAGGAAAGAATGCGGTGCAGGTTTCCGTTTTGGCCAGCGGTTCGACTGGCAATACCAGCTTGATTGAAACTGGGCAGCATAAGATTTTGATGGATGCCGGCTTGTCAGGCAAAAAAATCAAGATGTTGCTAAGTGAAGTTGGCGTTGATATTAAAGATATTGACATGGTTTTTTTAAGCCATGACCATTCAGATCATAGTAAAGGATTGGGGGTTTTGATGCGACGCTACCCTCAAATTGCTGCTTTTGCCAATAGTGGTACCTGGGAATATTTAACTGAAACGCAAAAAATTGGGCAGATACCGGTTGAACAAATTAATGTTATTGAACCGGGGCAAACAAAAACATTTGGTGATTTGGATGTTACTGCATTTGCGACCAGTCACGATGCGGCTCAGCCACAATATTATGTTTTTACAAGCGGCGGTAAACGAATGGCCTTTTTGACTGATACCGGTTATGTTTCCCGTAAGGTAAAAAGTGTAATTGCAGACGCAGATGCTTATCTAATGGAATTTAATTATGACGACATGATGCTACGTAATGGCCCGTATTCCTGGGGCTTAAAACAACGCATATTATCGGATATTGGTCATTTATCAAACGATGATGCAGGGCAGGCTCTGCTGGATGTAGTAACAAGTAAAACAGAACATATTTTTTTGGCACACAGGAGTCAGCACAATAATACGGCAAAGTTAGCTTACAATGCTGCTAAAAAAATAATGGTTGACGGAGATGCTAATTTGCCCAGTGATGTTAAAATTGTTTTGACCGACCCGGTCCAGCCAACTAATTTAGTACAAATTTAAGGAAATTTTTTACCTTTTTTCAAATTTTGTTAGTATAGTAAAAAAGATGTATAAAGGAGACTAAATGATGAATAATCAAAACTCTGGTCGTAACCAACATGGCATTTTGAAGACTGCTATTGTTGGTGTTGTAGCCGGACTTATAGGTGGTGGGGCCTCATATGTGGCCTTAGATCAAATTAATAATGCTAATATGAATAATAATGCACAGACTAGTATTAGTTCCAGCAGTGCTAAAACCTCTAGAAACAGTGCTAAAACCAGCGGGACAATGACGCCAGCTTATAACGACGTTAAAGGTGCTGTGGTTTCAGTTATTAATATGAAAAGGCAGACAAACAGCAGCAATTCCCTTTTCGATTTTTTCGGCGATTACGATAATGATAATAAGGGCAAAGGAAAGCTGCAGACATACAGCGAAGGTTCAGGCGTAATTTACACTAAGTCCGGTAATAAGGGCTATATTGTTACCAACAACCACGTTGTTTCTGGTAGTGATAAAGTTCAGGTTATGCTGTCTAATGGTAAAACAGTTAATGCCCGTATCATTGGTACGGATGCTACAACAGACTTAGCTGTACTTTCAATTGATAGCAGCTATGTTACTCAAACGGCTGAATTTGGCGATTCCAAGAGCTTACAGGCAGGACAAACAGTAATTGCGGTTGGCTCTCCTCTGGGCAGTGAATATGCTTCTACGGTTACGCAAGGGATCATTTCGGCTCCTGCACGTAGCATTACTACTTCATCTGCTAATCAGCAAACAGTTATTCAAACGGATGCAGCAATCAACCCTGGTAACTCAGGTGGTGCATTAGTTAATTCTGCAGGACAGGTTATTGGGATCAACTCAATGAAACTTTCGCAATCAAGCGACGGTACATCAGTTGAAGGAATGGGTTTTGCTATTCCTTCTAATGAAGTAGTGACTATCGTTAATCAATTGGTTAAGAAAGGTAAGATTGTACGTCCACAACTGGGAGTTAAAGTAATTGCTTTACAAGGCATTCCTTCCAGTTACAGAAACCACCTTAACATCAAATCTAATCTTAAAAATGGTATTTATGTAGATTCAGTTACTAAGCACAGTGCGGCTGCTATAGCAGGAGTTAAAGCAGGCGATGTAATTATTAAAGTTGACAACAAAGCTGTTTCAGATGTCGCTTCGTTACACAGCATTTTGTATAATCACAAAGTCGGAGATAACGTCAATTTAACCGTTAATCGTAACGGAAAAGAAATCAATTTGCGAGTAAAATTGCAATCGGACTAAATCAAAAATATTCCAGAATTAAGTAGAAAAATGGCTATACTATGCGGTTTAAAACATAAGTATAGTTTTTTTCTTAATATTGTTATTGGGAAACAAATTAAAGTTCGGAATTAATAGCTGTCAAGTAAAACACAAAGATAAAAATCTTGTTGATAACTGTGGATAACTTTGTGGATTGTGCATAAAATGCGAAAAAGTAGTTAGGACAAATTGTGGAAAACCTGTGAATTGTGTGTAAATAATAGTGAAAATTAATTAGCTCAAACAGTTGTTCAAGGCTTAACAGCAGTATTTGAGAGCAAAAAGTTTGTGAAAATTACCTATAATTAATCTCACTGTGGGTAAATTTAATTTGATAAATTTAAAAAAATAAGCAAAACACAATTTATTCGCTTACTAAAGGTAAAGACCACAAAATGTAGTTTTTAACTTTACACAGTTGTGGAAAAGGTCAGTGGAAACTTTGGGAATTGGGGGATAAAATAGCAGTTATGAATATCAAAATTGTTTGTGTGGGTAAGTTAAAAGAAAAGTATTTTAAGGATGCTATTGTTGAATATCAAAAAAGGCTGAGTAGGTTTGCCAAAGTTCAGGTAATAGAAGTGCCAGATGAAAAAGCTCCTGAAAAATTTAGTGCGGCAGAACAGGAAAATGTTAAAAAAATAGAAGGACAAAGGATCTTGAGCAAAATAAAAGATAAAGAATACGTTTTTGTGACCGCAATTAATGGCAAGCAGCGAACCAGTGAAGAATTTGCGCACGAAATCAAGGATCTTGCAACCTATGGACATTCTGATCTTACTTTTGTTATCGGTGGCAGTTTAGGTACCAGTTCAGAAGTGGATAAAAGAGCGGACGATTTAATGAGCTTTGGTGAAATGACTTTGCCCCACCAGTTAATGCGGGTCGTTTTGATTGAACAAATTTATCGCGGCTTTATGATTAATAGTGGCAGTCCGTATCATAAGTAGATTTGATTATGCGAAAGGCAATAAAAAAACAAAAATGCAAACTCCGGCTAAAATTACTAACAAGCGGTATCGGCTAAATTATCACATAACAACACCTTCTGGATGGATGAATGATCCTAATGGCTTTTCATATTACCAAGGATATTATCATATTTTTTACCAGTACTATCCTTATTCAGCTAAAAGGGGCCCTATGCACTGGGGCCATTATCGCAGTCAAGATTTGGTTCACTGGGAAGAATTGCCAATTGCACTGACCCCGGATAGTCCTGAGGATAAAAATGGCTGTTATTCTGGCAGTGCAATTGAAAAGGATGGTCGCTTGTATCTGATTTATACAGGTAATCATTACTACGATGTCAATGATCATAGTCGCTTTTATCAAACACAAAATGTTGCTTTTAGTGACGATGGCATTCATTTTACAAAATATAGTGGTAATCCTGCGATTGCATTGCCACCGACGGATAACTCACAGCACTTTCGTGACCCTAAAGTATGGCAAGATGGAAATGAATATTATATTGTTGTGGGTGGTCAGGATAAGAAAGGATTAGGCCGTGCAATTACTTATAAGTCGACTGATTTATTGCACTGGGATTATTTGGGACCAATTGCTGTTTCTCAAGGAGCCGATATTGAAGGCTACACCTGGGGGAGTGCCCTGATCTTTTTTCATTGGGCAGAGAGGACGTTTTGGTATGTTCACCTCAAGGAATCGTGGCAAAGGGTAAAGAATATCTTAACTGCTATCAAACGGGATATTTTATCGGCAAAATGGATTATCGCAACAATCAGTTTAAACATGGTGCATTTCAAGAACTTGATCACGGACACGACTTTTACGCTGCCCAAACTATGTTAACGCCTGATAATAGGCGTATTGTTTTTGGCTGGCTCGATATGTGGCACGCTGACTTTCCCGAACAGGCTGACGGCTGGTGTGGGGCATTAACTTTGCCGCGAGAATTAACTTTAAAAAACGACCAGCTATATATGACGCCAATTAATGAGTTAAAACAACTACGGCAAGAAAAAGTAGTTGACGAAAAACAAACGAGTTCTTCAATGCAAGTTAATGTTTCTGATCCGCAGCACTTGGAGTTGCTTTTAACTGCTAAAACTGAAAATTGGTCAGGTAATGAGATTAGCTTCATTTTTAAAAATGAACAGGAAAATCTGGTTACATTATCTTGGAATAAGGAAAATAATGAAGTAATTTTGATCAGAGCGGATAAATCGACAACCGACGCACAACGTTATGGCAAACTGAGACCAAATTCAAAATTAAAAATTCAAGTTTTTATTGATACAAGTTCAATTGAGTTTTTCTTAAATGACGGGGAGCTGGTATTTTCAGAACGCTATTACACAACCAAAAAGCCAGCAATTTTTATTAATGCAGACGAGCCGGTTAATATTAGTGTTGCAGGTTATTCTTTAGCTGAATAAATTAAGGGATAGAAAAAGTGGACAAGCATGTCCACTTTTTTATTTTAACGTCAATAATGCTAGATTTACTAAAACCAAAATTGCAATTGACTGCAGCCAGTCACTTTTTTTAACAGGAACAGCTGCAATGACAGAACGCTTGGCATTTTCGCGGTAACCATGGGATGCCATACCTTGAGCTAAATTTTCTGCAGAATTCAGAGCAACTAAGATAGCTTTAAAGTAAAGAACTGGCGACCAAAAGCTTAAATATACTCCCCGCATCATGCCAGCAGTACGAATTTGCTTAACAGCCTCTTTCATTCGGGGAACGATATTAAGAGCAGCTAAAACTCCATAAGCAAACTTGCTGGGCAAATGAAAATTTTGTTCAAAAGAGCGGGCAAATTCTGTAGCAGTAGTGTCTATTGAAACGCAGTAGATAGTCAAAGTATAAACGTAAATTCGACTAGATAAGCTTAGTGCGTTCTGTAAGTTGGGCTGTGGCGAGAACCAGTATAAAGTCGCAAAAACTGTAAAAGCGGCAATTAAAGGCATTAGTAGAGTTAAAAGCAAATTGCTTAATTTAATGTGTTTGTAAATTAAATAGACCAATGCCAAGAATATGATTAAGAGGTTTGTTAGTAAACTTGATTTCAGTGATATTTCTACAGAAATAATCAGAGCCAAGATAAATTTAAAACTAGGATTCATGATAGTACCTCACTTGTTCGTGTAAGCTAGATGCTGGTCTTTAAAAATAAGGTGAAAGTCACACCAATCAGCTAAATTTCTTAACTCATGACTGATAATTAAAAGCGTTTGCTTCCGTGCTTTCTGACTCTCTCTTAATAAAGACATCACTTTGACAGCGGAGTCTGCATCCAGGCCGTTAAGTGGTTCGTCAATTAACAATACATCCTGATCTGAAATCAACATTAACAAGATTTGCAGTTTCTTTTGTTGCCCACCGGATAATGAATATACGACATGATCAAGCAGTGAATCAAGTTCAAGAGAGGACAACGCAGCAGCTATTTTATCATCAGTAAAATAAGAATTGGTCCGCTTTTTTTTGCTGAGGTTAATTTCATCTGCAACAGAGACATTGATAAACTGGTCAGTTGCATTTTGAAATATTTGGCCTACATGAAGCAAATACTTACGAGTAGGTAATTTATTAATTTCACGGTTGTGGTAGGTGATGCTGCCTGAATAAGGGATCATTTTAGTCAGAGCATTAAAAAGCGAAGTTTTGCCCACACCGTTGGCTCCTGTAATCAGAGTGGTTTTACCAGAGACAATCTTTAACTGTTCCTGCTTTAGAAGTAAACGATTTTGTCTAATCTGAACGTTTTGCAGGGTAAAGCACGACTCCTCAGTCTGCTGCGGTAAGACAAAAGTATAGGAATTAGAATCCGTATTTTTTCGCAACAATTTTTCCTGTTCTGCTTGAGAAAGCTGCACCAGGCGTTTACCCTGAAATTGAAAAAGATTGTCGCAAATTCCTTCATAACCAGCTAGTACATGATCACTTAAAATGATTGTTTTTCCTTGATCGCGCAGATGTGCTAGTTTAGCGATTAAAAACTTGCGGGCAGCGGGATCACAGCTGGCGAAAGGCTCATCAAGTAAAAACAGGTCAACATTCATCGCTATAAGAACAGCCAATGCCACTCTTTGTTGTTCACCACCAGATAATGTGTTAATTTTTTGATCAAGTAAATAATCAATTTGGGTAAACTGAACAGCTTCATTTAACTGCTTTAGATACTGGCCTTTATTAAGGCAGAGGTTTTCCAGTGCAAAAATAATTTCTTCTCGAGGAGTTGCCATAGTAAATTGCTCACTCGCATTTTGAAACATCATAGCAGCCTTTAACCCGCCCAGAGTAACAGTGCCGCTTAATTGTCCCGCAAATTCAGGATATAACTTTGCTATTATTTTCAATAAGGTAGATTTACCACAGCCAGTTGGTCCAACTAACAATGAAAACTGCTTTGTAGGAATATTTAAATTAATGTTTGTTAAAATTTGGTTTTGTTTATCATATGAAAATGTTAGGTTATTTAATTTAATCAATTTAGTTACCAAAAAAATCGTCAGGATAATAGCCTGACGATGTAAAATCTTTCGTTTTCCCTTCGCTGGCATTATCCATAGCAGGTTCTGCGGGTTTAATCTCAGCCTTTACAGGCACCCCGATGTTAAATTTTATTATACAGAAAAGAAAATTAGTTGTCTAGATGCACAAGGAGTTTCCGTTACCCATGTAGCAACAATGATAAAGGTAAAATAACAAAATTATATTAGTAAGATGAAAATTTGCTATATAATAAAACTATATAACTCCAAAATTGTATAAGAGGTGAAAGAAATGGCAGCAGTTAAATTGGAACAATATTTAGCCAGTATCATAGATGCGGCTAGGTCTGATACTAATGAAGTGAAAATAAAACCAGGTAACAGCAACTTTGATTTGTTTATAGCCTTTTTAGAAAATCGTAATACGGGAATTCATCGCTACCAAACAACAGGACTGACTATTCTGTATGAGGCAAAAGGTTCAACTAAAGTGAGAATCAATAGTCAGAATTTTATGCTCAATGATGGTAATATCATCTTTTTACAGAAAAAGAGCAATTATGAAATATTAAAACCTGGTAGTAAAGATATTTTAGTTAAACTCGAATTTGACCCCAATATAGATATTCGGAACTTTTTTGACAATCTAACTGTAATGAATAATTATGAGAAAAAATTGCTTAAAAAAATCAATACTACTTTTGAGCAAAAAAGATTATTAGGGTTAAACGGAACCTTAATGTCAGAATCTGCCCATCTACTTAAAAAGATAATTAATGAATATCTTAATCATGACTTATTTACCCGCAACGCTATCATGGCAGAACTTACTTTGCTTTTCGTTTCTGCTGTCAGAAAGCAAAATTTAACTTCCACTCCAGCAACAAGTCATCAGTTTGCACAGACCGATCTGGAAAAATATATTGATGCCCATTTTACTAACATTACGCTTAATGATGCAGCCAAGCATTTTGGCTTTAATCCTAATTATTTTTCAAGTTTGGTCAAACAAAAAACTGGCAAAAGTTTTGTGGAACATGTCGATGAAAGGCGCATGCTGGAAGCACGAAGTTTACTTGCCCGCCCAGATATTTCCGTCAAAGAGATAATTACCCGTGTTGGTTATAGCGGTAAATCCTTCTTTTATAAGAAGTTCAGTGAATATTATCATGAAACGCCAGTGCAAATGCGTGCAGAGCTATTCAGACAGGCGAATATTAATTTGAAATAAAAAACAACCTTGAACAAGAAGGTTGTTTTTTTACATTTTTTCTAAACGTTTAATTCTGTCTGCTGTTGGCGGATGGCTATCAAACAAATGGGTAAAACTGCGTTTTTTACGCATAGGATCTTCAATATACATTCCAGCGCTACTAGGGTCAGCTTTTTTCATTGGTGCAGAACCGTCAATTTTTTCAAGCGCCGAAATTAGCCCTTGAGGATTGCGCGTTAACTCTACTGAAGAAGCATCAGCAAGGTATTCGCGGTTACGTGACAATGCCATTTGCGCTAAACTGGCACAAATAGGCCCCAAAATTAAGACAAACGCTATAGCTATTACCTTAAAAATGACAACGATAGTGCCACCACTATCATGATCACTATCACGATCATCATCAATCCACCAGATATAGCGGCTGGCGATCCCAGAAAGATAAGAAATGACTCCTACTAGCACTGCCGCAATAGTAGAAACTAAAATATCGTAGTTTCTGATATGAGAAATTTCATGACCCAAAACTCCTTCCAGTTCCTCGCGGTTCATCATATCGAGTAAACCTTGAGTAACTGCAACTGCTGAATGGTTCGGATCCCTTCCCGTAGCAAATGCATTAGGGCTAGCGTCATCAATAATAAATACCCGTGGCATGGGCACACGACCAACTAGTGCCATATCTTGCACAACGTGCCATAACTCTGGATTATCTTGTTCATGAACTTCTTGGGCATGATTGAGGCTCATAACCATGTTGGCCGGATTGGGCAAGACAATTAGCATGTAAATTATACTAAAAATCACTGCAATAACTAAACCTAAAATTGGTCTATCGCTAAAAAGGTAACCCAGTCCCGCACCTACAAGTGCCAAGATAATAACAAACAATCCCATAATACCTACAGTTTTGCGCTTATTGCGGGCAATTTGTTGAAATAACATAAAACTGGCCTAGTATTTAAAACTTAACTTTAGGTACTTCTTTTTCAGATTCACTGGTTTGCAAGTAGTCAACTTTCTTAAAACCGTGAATGTGAGCAACAATATTGGAAGGGAAGGTTAAAAGTTTTTGATCGTATAAAGCAGCAGATGAATTATAAAGCTGCCTTGAATAGGCAATTTTATTTTCAGTATTAGTCAATTCTTCTTGCAATTTTAAGAAGTTTTGATTAGCTTTAAGGTCAGGATAATTTTCTGATAATGCAAAGATGGACTTAAGCGCATCAGAAATTTGGTTAGAAACTTTTAAGGTTTGTGCATGGTCATCGCTGGGAATGTTAGTTAACTGATTACGCAGCTGCACAACGTTTTCCAGTGTTTCTCTTTCGTGTTTAGCATATCCTTTGGTGGTTTCGACTAAATTAGGAATCAAGTCATTACGCCGCTTTAATTGGACGTCAATTTGGCTCCAGGACTCATCGGTGTAAACCTTGGCTTTTTGTAAGCCATTGTATACCGCAATATAGATTGCAATTAATAAAATAATAATAATTACAATTATCCAAGTTAAACTGTTCATAGTCTTCCTCCTTATATATCTCTTAATTATAACTGATTAAGAGACTTTTGAGTATAAAAAAGGAGCTTATACTACCTTTCATTAGCAAAGCTTTACTAAATTGATTATTAAATTAATAAAAGTCCCCAGCCTACAACTGTCAAGACCAGCAAACCTATGAACTGCATTACAGTCCATTTTTTGAAAAATTCTCCTCTGGAGACTGTCGCATTTTGCGTAAAAGTTTTGAGCACCAGCATATTTGCCATTGAACCAATCGGTGAACCAAAGCCACCTATATTGGAACCTAAAAACAATGCTTTAGCGTAAGGGGTAAATTTACCAACTAATATGGTTGCAGGAACATTACTGATAATTTGACTTGAGATGATTGAGGTGAAGTAAGTTGAAGTTTCTGAATTAATCATGGTATGGATAATGCTGACAATCATCGGAATTTGTTGAATATCACTAATGAAAATAAAGAAACAGGTGAAAGTTAATAGCAGAGCGAAATCAACCTTAAGCAAGATTCTAGGATTTATTAATAACGCCAGGATAATTGCAACAATCAGCGGAATTACCACATTAATAACTTTAAATACGCCCAAGAAGAATAGTGCAAACACTGCTGTAGTAATGATTGTTGGTCTTAAGCTGATATTAATCTGTTTAACATCCTGCCGCGGAATTTTTTTGCGGGGGATAAAGTGAAAAATAATCAGCGTAATAACCAGTGCCATTATTAAATAGGGCAAAGACCATGAAAAAAATTGGACAGCGTTAACAGAATATTTACTAACTAAAAAGATGTTATGAGGGTTACCCCAAGGAGTAAAGGCAGCCCCAATGTTTGCACCCATACCGATTAAAGTAACGGGTAAAATCTGGGGTAAATCACATCTCTTAGCAATATTCAAGTATAGGGGAATCAATGTAAGCGCTGTTATGTCATTGCCCAAAAACATCCCCGCGATAATTGCTAAAGCCGTAAATAAAATATTTAGTTTTTGCATATTATCAGCAATACTGGTCAGTTTATACGCGAGCACATCAAGGACGTGTAAGTAGGCGTATATTTGAATAATGATTAGCATCGCGGCGACTGAAAAGATCGTATGTAAGTTAATGTCTTCAAACCGCGGTCTAGCAAAAAAAAGACTGATAATCGTTATTACAAAAGTAATCTGCAGGATTTTATCGCTAAAAACCTTTTTCAAGACGGTCATAAAATGTCCCCTTTCACAAGTTATAATCATCTGTAATCGCTATATACATTTTGACCTTTTTTTCCCTTATTAGCAATAATAATTTTTTAGATTAAGGGATACTTTTACTATAAACATAATTTTTGACACTATAACTTAATATATCCTATACTTGAGAAAATTGCTAAGGATTAGGAGGAAATATTAAAATGAGTAATTCCGAAACAGTTAAAATGAACGTTAAATCAGGTGCTGCTGATAAAATTAAAAAGAGTGTGAAAGAGGGGCAAGTTGTTTTATTATCGTTAAACGACGGCTCTAATAAATACTCTAATATTGCTGGCAGTTGTGCTGCCGGAACCCGTTTTCAATTTGTGGTCTTGGATAAGCAAGATCCAGACTTTTCAATTAAAGTTGAAAATAATGCGGGCTTTGACTTATACACAAGTCCTGCAGAAATGCAATATTTAGGCAATAACTTGGTAGTTGATGAAAAGAATGCAGCAATCAGCTTAGCTGACGACAGTGGCGTGATTGATGCTGCTATGACCGTTAGTGAAAATAATTAGTGTGATAAACTGATAATATTTAATAAATAATATTAGATTTTAAGCGGTTCCAAAGGAACCGTTTTTTGATATTAAAAATCACAGTAAAATGATCTAGTACGAGCAAATCTTGCTTCATTATAGCTTAAGTGGTAAACTATATGAGATTTTCGAAAATCTGAAAGGAAGTATAGTACTATGCGTAAAGGTGAGAATTACAACACTGGTTGTGAACCAAACCAAAGACCTAAGAACAAGAGAAACGGCAAGAAACGTGTTGCGCACGTGGCAGCAGTTGTTGCTTTCTTGAACAAGGCCAAAGCAGACGAAAATAAATAGTTTGTTTTTAAATAAGACTAAAAGGTGGATGACATTACGTCCACCTTTTTTTATTATCTTAAATTGAGTAGAATTGAGTTAAATATTAATGTCTTATTTTAAGGAGAACATTCAAAAGTGAAGTTTCAATGCAGTGCGTGCGGTTTGCGTATCAATGCCAAACATTTTAAACAAGCAGGTTTGGTTAATCCTAAGTTAACCAGTATCTGTGATCTGTGCATTCAAAGAGGAGAAGTGCCGGAGAATTTTGCCAATATTGCAGTGAAAGTCTTTGGGCAATGCCTACTGTTTACTTTTGTCGGAAAAGATGAAGACAATGGCAATACTTCTTTTTTGGTAGCTAAAAATGACCTGCGCAAGCGTTATGAAGCCTTTATTCAGGATTATGACGGCAATGAATTAGCCCAGCAACAACTATCAGCACATGATTTTAATCAAGCGGTAATTGACAGCGAGACAGGTCAAACTGGCTTTATACCCAGTAGCGAATTTACTTTTGCTGAAAACTTAAGGAAATTAGGCTTAAGCGTCGACTTTAAGCTCAATGAAGTGGATTATATTGACCGCGAGCGTATTCGTGCCAAATACCATTATCGCTGCCAATATTGCGGCAGGCGCGGCCGCAGCGTTGATCACAAAGATCCGGTTTCACTGTCACATAATAATGATTTTGACAACCTGATTTTATCCTGCACGGAATGCAATCGTATTAAGTCCAACATGCCCTATAAATTGTTTGTCAGTCTGAATAATGAAATTCCTGAAGTTAACCACAAACTGGTCAAATATGAAAATGCTCTTGCTACATTGAAGGGTGAATTTGAAGAAAGACGCCGAGAATTAGCCGCTAAAATGCATCTTAAGGGTGTGGTTAATGATCCTGAACTTGACCAGATGCGTAAGCAAAACAAAAAATTGCAGGATGCAATTGATAGCTTGGAGAGCGATTATACTGACTTGCGTTCTTTACGCGAGCAGCACTTTATGACTGGCTGGAAGCTGGCGCAAGTAAACGCAAAAGAAGATATTATTTAGTTTTTAAAAGGCTTACAATGAAATTGAGAGCAAAAGGAGGTCAGAAAATGAAGTCAACTAAATTCAAGCAAAATATTTTAACAAAAATAGGCATCAGTATGGCTGCCGCAGTCTTGGGCATGATGAATGGCGTTAATCTGGTGCAGAATGTTTCTGCCAATTCAGTAACACCTGCTGCTAACGGTCAAACTGCAAAAACAACACCGGCTGCAGCCAGCACTAGCAATAATCAGCTAGGTTTTTGGACTGGAACGGATGGCAGCTGCACTTGGCAATATGATGTCCTTACTAATACGCTGACTATTAGTGGTGCTAAAGGAGCACAATTGTCAAGCACACCTTTTATTAAAAAATTTAAATGGGCTGGAAGTATTGAGCATATCGTTTTTGAAAGTCCGTTTAAGTTGTCTGCAAATTCAAAAGAAAAATTTGCTAATTTGAGATATTTGTCTGATATTAAGGGTTTAGAGAACGCTGATACCAGTGAGGTAACCGATATGTCTGGTTTATTTGCTGGTGATGCAAAACTTACTAGCTTAGATATTAGTAAGTTTGATACCGGTAAAGTTACAGATATGAGTAACATGTTCTTTAAATTAGGTATGGATAATGCTACTGCTACAGCAATAGATTTGAGTAAATTGAATACCGCAAATGTAACCACTATGAACAGCATGTTTGCGGCGGCCAATTTTAAAAAGCTGGATTTAAAAAACTTTAATACTAGCAAAGTAACCGATATGGCAAATATGTTTTCCAGTACCAAGGCAGAAACGATTAATGTAGATAGCTTTGATACCAGTAAAGTACAAAATATGAGCGGAATGTTCAATAATTGCCTGATTAAACAGCTCGACTGCTCTGGCTTTAATACCAAAAACGTAACGGACATGAGCAATATGTTTTCTCATAGTATGGACATAACAACTCTAAACTTGAGCAATTTTAATACTAGTAATGTTCAAAATATGAAAGCTATGTTTTTTGGAGATTCCAATTTGACCAGTTTGGATTTGAGTAATTTTGATACTAGTAAAGTAACTAATATGTCAGGTATGTTTTCAAACGATACAGCATTAAAACAACTTAATTTAACGGGCTGGGATACTGCCAATGTTACTGATATGAGCACTATGTTTGCACGATTAAAAAATATGGTTAGCTTGGATATTAAGCACTTTAATACCAGCAAGGTAACTGATATGTTTGGCATGTTTGAGGGTGCTGAAAATTTAATTGATTTTGATATTAGTAATTTTGATACCAGCAAGGTCACTAGCACCAGCTATATGTTTTCTGGTATGAAAAAAATTACCAGCTTAGATTTAAGCCATTTTAATACTAAGTCCAATAAAAATTTGTCTGAAATGTTTAGTGATGATGACAACTTAAAGACGGTTAATTTGAAAGGCTGGAATACCAAACGGGTCAGGAGTATGAGTCGCATGTTTAAAAACGACCCGCAGCTGGTCAATATTAATTTAAGTCATCTTAAAACTAATAGTCTCACTGAAGCTTATGAGATGTTTAAAAATGATCGGAGTCTCAAAACTGTTGATTTACATAATTGGAACACCCGTAAATTAACTGAAGTAAGTGAGATGTTTGCTCAATGTCCTAATCTGACTAAAGTTAATTTACATGGCTGGCACATGCCTAAACTGATTGATGCGACTGATATGTTTATGCAGGACAAGAAATTAGCAGGGGTTGATCTGACTAATTTTAATATTCATAACAGCAGGATTTTAAATCAGGCAGGCAATCCTAAAGGATTTGCTGTGAAGCTGGGCCATTACCGTTTGCGTAAAAGTTCAGGTGTAGGTCAAGGATTTAAGCACATTCAAGCTGTAGGCAAAGGAACAATTAGAAATCCTAAAGGCAAAAAATATACTGCAAAGCAATTATTTAAGCTGTATAATCACTCTGCCAAAAAGAGCCCTAAAGAAACCTATGTCATGTATAACGGTAAAAAACCACAGTTACCAAAATCATTTCATTTTTGATCTTAAGTAAAATAAAAGGATTAGCTCATTGATATGATCCTCGAAATTATCTTAATTTGGGGGTCATATCACATTTTAGAACTAATCCTTTTTTGTTTGTCTTTCTAGTAAGCTTTAGGCGAATTCAGGGAAGTTTAAAGTTTTTATCTGTTTTTTAGTGGTTTTTAACAGCCAGATTGCCTGATCTACTTGTGCCAGCGTCGCTTTGCTCGACCGTAAGACAACAGCAGCATTAGCTAAAGCATAGTCATAGCTCTGCATAAGTCCATCATAATGGACACTCTCGTTAATAGTTTGCTGTCCAGAAACGAAGTCTTTCTGGAGCTTCACTTTATCGCTGTCGGTTGCTACCTTTTGTTTCTGCTCGGTTGCTAACGAAGTGTTTACAGGAGAAAGTTTTATGCCCCAGCTAAATTTCACATCACTTGCTTTGACGAAACTGTTAGCTGCTATTATTTTTTCACTGGTGGTGAGAATGGTTGGCCCATATTTTTTGTCAGTCGCCCGGGCCTTCAATTGTGTGCCATCATTATTGATAAGGGCTTTTCTATCTAAATTGTTACTCAGAAGGTGGTAATACAACTCAGCTTTGTTTGTAGCCCCATTCCAAATATAGAACAAGCCGTCAACATTAAAGTTAGACTGCTTTGCAGTGTTAAAACTAATCCCAACGGGTTTTCCTGTGGCGTCATAAAGCTTAACGTTTGCAGTAGTCTTTGCAGTAACAAAACTATAGGTTAAATCAGAGTAATCGGTCGTTGGTAGGTAATTTCTCAGGTTGATACAGTTTTCATCTATGTATTCATTATGATGATTATGCAGGCGGAAAATATAGCCTTCAAAATCTTCTGCCCAAGGCGTAACGGCTAAGTCAACTTTTATTTTCTGCCCCTTTTTTAAAATATGTTTGGTTTTCATTTCGTTTAAAGTCTGAGTGGCTGTCTTTTTAAGAACGGTGGCAGTTGTAACCCCATTGTAAGTTAAAGGATAACCATCTAAACTTGCAACATTATAGGCTTTGACATAGCGATTTTTACCAATGGCATAATAGTTTTTCCCTTTAATTTTTGTGAGTGGCAGATAGAAAATATGCTCATCGTTATCTGATTTAAAGTATTTACTATAATAGTATTTTGGTCTTGACTTAACTTGTTTAACTTTGCCTTGATATTTAACGATAGCTCGCTTAGGTAAAGTGTGGCCACTCTTGTTACCGGCTTTAGTATAAACAGCTGATTTTTGTAATAAAACTAATTTGCCCTTTTTACTGTTTTTACCGTTAACTTCCTTGACATCTGCGGCATTAATGTAGCAACCTTTACCAATATTATAGAATTTTTGGCCCTTAATTCTTTTAGTGCCGTAGTATTTCATAACATCTGCATTAAAGCTATAGATATACTTATAACCACTGGCATCATCTTGAGCATAAGGCAGATATTTTTTCTTGTTTTTAATTTTATGACCATGTTTATTATAAAGATGGGCACCATAGATTAAAGTAATTTTACCCTTTGCGGTCTTTTTACTGCTTTTAGCAGCCACTACTGTTTGTATTTGATTGCAATTTGCTAAAAGTGGAGTTACGACCAGTGCTAAAATAGCCAGGCTAATTCCAATTCTTTTTGTCAGCTTCATAATTCACCCTCACTATCTCTACTACTTTCTGTTAAATTTATTATAACCTAATATAGGTGCAGCAATACATGTCTTACAGTAAAAGAATAACAGTCTGGCAAAGTTTAACTTAAGTTTTAAATCATTAATAAGTTTTAAGCAAAAAACCCGTATAATTAGGGTAAGAGAAAAGAGGTATCAAGATGAAGCTTCCAAATTTAATCAAGTTTGAAAAAACTGGGATAGGTATTGCAACAATGGCATTAGGTTTAGTCGTAACGGTGCAAACAAACGTAAATGTTGCTGCTGCAACAGAAACTCATGCTGTTGTCCCAATTAGTGCGACAGGTTTGCCATCTGATGCCGGTCTGTGGACTGGCACTGATGGCAGCTGCACATGGAAATACGACGTTATTAGTAGAACTCTGCGGATTAGTGGCGCGCAAAAGAGCAGTCAATTATCCAGCACACCATTTTTAAAGCAGTTTAAATGGTCTGGTAATATTGAGCATATTGTGTTTGAAACACCGATTCAAATGGCTCCGAATTCGGCAGAAAAGTTTGCCGGTCTTGAGTATTTGGAGGATATTACAGGTCTCGACAAAGTTGATACTAGTCAAGTGACAAATATGGCTTTGCTTTTTACTAATGACAAAGCACTAACTAAAGCTGATGTTAGTCACTTTGATACCAGCCAAGTGACTAGCATGGAACGAATGTTTGACAACACAGCCTTAACAGAAGTAGATTTGAGCAGTTTTAATACCAGCAAAGTCACTAATATGAGTGGTATGTTTAGAAACAGTCCGATGCGACGTCTTAATCTGAGTAGTTTTGCTACCAGCCGAGTGACCAATATGGCAGAGATGTTTGCGGATAGCGATGTGGCAGAACTTAATCTGGCTAATTTTGATACTAGTAATGTCACTAACATGGCTGGTATGTTTGCTGGAATAAAAGTTCCTGAACTAAATCTTAAGCACTTTGATACCAGAAAAGTTAATAATATGTCTAGGATGTTTTCCGGTACCCAAAATCTGTCAAGTCTTGATCTGAGTAGTTTTGCTACCAGTCAAGTGACAAATATGGCAGAAATGTTTAGGGGTAGCACTGTTACTCACTTAAATTTGGCTAATTGGGACACCAAAAACGTTACCAGTATGAAAAGTATGTTCCAAGGGTGTTCTGACTTAACTAAGCTTGACTTAAGTGGTTTTGATACCGGTAATGTTACAGATATGGCGAGGATGTTTGCAAAATTCGCTCATTTGGATCAGCTAAATTTCAGTCACTTTGATACGAGTAAAGTTGAAGATATGAGAGAAATGTTCGCAGACAATCCAGCTGTTACTAGTTTAGATTTAAGTAGTTTTGATACCGGCAACGTTACTAATATGATCTCGCTGTTTTCTGGAGACAGCTCTTTGGCTAAACTCAATTTAACGGGCTGGAACACCAAGAACGTACGCTGGATGAATTCAATGTTCAGTGGTGACAGCAGTCTAAAAGACATTGACTTGAGGCACTTCAATACTGCCAAAGTTACTGATATGCTTAGGATGTTTAAAGGTGCAAAAAGTCTTGAGCAGCTTGACCTGCATACTTGGGATACACGCCAAGTTACTAGGGTCAGCGAAATGTTTATGAACTGTGATAATCTTGTTTTTGTTGATTTGCATGGCTGGCGGTTACCAAAAGTGTATGATTCAACGGAAATGTTTACTAATGATCAGAAGCTCGCTGGAGTTGATTTAAGTCATTTTAATATCCATAATAGTCAGGTTTTGAAAAATGCTGGCAATCCCAAAGGCTTTGTTGTCAAGCTTGGGCATTACCGCTTACGTAAGAGTTCAGGAGTAGGTCAAGGATTTAAACATATTCAAGCTGTTGGCAAAGGCACAATTGCCAAGCCTCGGGGCAAGAAGTATACTGAAAAGCAATTGCTAAAACTGTATAACCATTCGGCTAAAAAGAGTCCTAAAGAAACTTATGTTATGTATAATGGCAAAAAGCCCCAGCTGCCTAAAGGGTTCAAGCTTAAATAATATAAAAAAGACTAGTTCGCTTTAACTGCGAATTAGTCTTTTGTTCTATTAGTGAGGACACTGAAGATTATTTTAATTTGCCTTCATCCATAAGAAGATTGTCATGGTCTTCTAGTTTTTTATTATGCTTCTTATAACCCTTATCAGATAAGTCAGCGTTAAACTTGTAGCCTCGTTTCTTCAAAGCTTTAATATCATTTTTTACATCTTTTTTATAAAGTGTAGGATATTTCTTATAATATTTATAATCTTGCAAATAAATCTTATAAATAATAGTGTCAAACCACCCACCATGATCATTTGTAGGTGCTTTTGCTTTCTTTGGCTTTTGTACAGGTTGTGGCTTCAAATCACCCGATGGTTTAGTAGTAGGAACATCTTTCTTAATTTGTCTGTTTAACCACTTAATTTCAGCGTTAAGATATTTCTTGAAAGTCTTGGCATACTTAGTCTTATAATTTTTAAAATGTTTCAAGGTCTTCTTGTATAGGGCTAATTTTTTAGTCTTATTCGTTAACTTCTGCCCCTTCTTGACGTTCTTATTGAAATAATTATTTGCTTTCTGGTGGCGTTTTGACCAGGTCTTCTTAGTCTTGTGGATATTGGTCTTAGGCTCGGGATCATTATCTTGGATAGGTTGGGAAATTGGTTCAGCTACAGGGCAAGATATTTCTGATATTAATACGTGGGTATCTTGGATAGGTTGCGAAATTGGTTCAGCTACAGGAGTTTCAGTTTTATCTGTTGCACTTGTATCTGGATTATTTGTATTAGTGTTGGTATTAGTATTTGTTTGGTTAGTTGCAGCTACATCTGCTAAAACAGCTGAAGTTTGACTAATAACTGGCGCTAAAACGGTAATACCCGCGACAGCTGCAACAATAATATTTTTATGTAATTTCACTTTAATTTACTCCTTTAAATTTGATTTCAATAACCTTTATCGCTAGGCTTGTCACAACTTTTTATCAGTTTATAGCTATTTTTTAATAACTAATAAATCGGCATTAAACTGATAGTCTCGTTTTCGCCAGACTCTACATATTGTCTATTATATTTGCTTGGACTATTTTTGTAAAACTAATATTGCTCCGGCCAGTAGCCATTTAATCACCCGGCGGAGTAGACATAGTTGTCAGCTGCTTTTTAGCGGTTTTAACGTACCAGACAGCTTCATCTACCTGCGTGACAGTTGCCTTATCAGACCTTAACATAGCAGAAGCGTTTCTTAAGGCACAATCATAATTAGACATAAGATCATCATAAGCACTATTTTGTGCTATATCTTTTCCTTCATTAAAAAGTGTGAGCAGTTCCTGCTTATCAGCTCCTGTCGCAATCTTTTGCCCATTTTCAGCCTGCGCAATCGTATTCAGTGCTTTTAACTTTAACCCGCTGACGTATTTCACATCGTTCACCTTAATAAAGTTATTGCCATAGATTAGTGCTTGCTTTTTTGCAGGGTAAGTTGGCTCTGAATTTGGCACCGGGTTTGGTTGGTTGGCATCAATCACACTGGCGTCACTGTAATTTAAACAATGATAAAACAGTTCCGCCTTATTTTCCTCAGGTACCCAGAGGTACATTAAGCCATCAACTGTAAGATTACTGTATTGCGGCTTTATAATACGTTTACCAATTGTCTTGCCAGCTGTGTCATAAAGTTCAACGCTGTTGTCTGTCACTGGCGTAACGTAAGTATAAACTAAGTCGCGATAATCAATGATAGGCAGATTCCTGTTCAGCTTAACATTGTCCTCATCAACATATTCATCCGGGTAATCATGTAATCTGTATATATAACCCTCGAAGCCATCACTTTCATAAGGAATAACAGTTAAATCAAGTTTAATCTTTTGTCCTTTTTTGAGTTTCCGCTTTGCGGCAGAAAAATTTATTGTTGTAGTATAAGTTTTTTTAGTGACTGTGGCATTTACAGTGCCGTTGTAGCGAGCAATGTGGCCATTAATGTAGCCGACGTTGGCTGCTTTAATGTAACGATTATGTCCTAAAGAATAATAATATTTCCCTTTGATTTTATGAGTAGGTATGTAGCGGGGGTTGAAGTATCTATCTATATCTTTAAGATAGTAAAAATATTTGGGTGTTTTAGTAGCAGTCTTAGCTTTTCCTTGGTACTTAACTACTGTATTAGTTCTTAGTTTCTTTCCCGTTGGTTTGCCAGTCTTGGTGTAAATCAGTGCATCGTGTTTGATAGTCAATTTACCTTGTGGGATATTGCGCCCATTGACTTTTAAAACATTAGCACTATTAATGTAATAGTTATGCCCTAAGTGGTAAAATTTTTGTCCGTTAATTTTTTTAGTGCCGTAGTAGGGATAGCTGGTTCTACTGTCATCATCATAAACTATCATTTCTGTAGTCAAATAGCCCTTGGGATCAGAGCTAAAGCCGTTAGGAATGTTATAGCTATGTGTACTCTGATTTTGCTTCAATTTTATTTTATGGCCTGACGGGTTGTAAACATAATCACTCTCAAGCAGTGTGACTTTTCCTTTGGCTTTCTGAGCTGCTTCTACTGTTTGGGGGTTAGCGGTATATGGCAAAAATAGAGTGGTGGATAGAGCCAAGGCTGTTAAGCCAATGCCAACTTTCTTGAAAAATTTCATTTTATGACCTCGCAAAAAATTACTTATGTTAATATCATTGTACCCTAAACTGCTGCTTAAAATTGTTTTATTATATAAATTGTTAGAACTTTTGTCTGATTTACAATATTTTGGCAAGGGTAAACTAATTTTCAAATTAAGCAATAAAAATAGAGTTAATCCACCATAAAAGTGGACTAACTCCATTTTTTAATTTAACTCCATTCGGCAAAGTTTAAAGTACTCAATTGAATTTTAGTTGTGTCAAGTAGCCAAATTGCCTGCTTTACTTGAGCAATCGTTGCTTTTGGAGATTGTAAAACAGAAGAAGCAATCATCAAAGCATTATTATAATTACTTACTGCACTTTGTTGCTCACACTTAACATTCTTGTTATTCTTATTTTCCTCAAATTTTCTTTGCAATTCTTGCTTATCCTTATCTGTTGCTACTTTCTGATCGTTCTCAGCGTCTTTAGCAGTATTGAGAGGGGTAAGTTTAATTCCACTGGCAAAAGTAACATCACTAGCTTTGACAAAGCTGTTAGTATAGTGAATCTTATCTTCTGTCGATTCAATTAGTTTATTGGTTTTGTCAAACTCTGGTTTTTTAAGATCAGTGCCGTCGTTATTAACGAAATAGCTTCTGTCTGTTCTGTAGGTTAAAAAGTGGTAAAACAATTCTGCTTTGTTTGCGCTAGGTACCCATATGTAATAAAGACCATCAACGGTCAAGGGGCTTTGATTACGATTCCTGTAACTGATGCCTGTTGTAGTGCCGTCAAAATTATAGAATTTAGTATTTGTCGTCGTATTAGGCTTTACATAGGTGAATGTAAGCTCATCGTAACTTGATGTTGGCAAATAGTTTCTTAATTTAATGTAACCTTGACCAACATATTCGTTAGGATAATCGTGCAGGCGATAAATATAGCCTTCAAAGTCTTCTGCCCAAGGTTGAACCGCTAAATCAACTTTAATTTTTTGACCCTTTTTGAGAACGTGCTTAGTAGAATCATTGGTTAATGTTTGAGTTGTCGTCTTTTTGAGAACAGTAGCATAGGTCACGCCATTGTACATAAGGGGATACCCATCTATACTATCAACGTTATTTGCTCTAATATAACGATTTTTCCCTATTGCATAACAGTCTTTACCATTAACAGTTGCTGTCGGCAAGTAATAAAAAGTTGCCTTTTGCTCAGAAACGTTAAATTTTGCAAAGTAATATTTTTGATTAGATTGGGTTTGCTTAACCTGGCCCTGATAGTTAACGACTGATTTAACTGGTAGAGTCTTGCCTTTTAGTTTACCTGTTTTAGTATAGATCGCAGATCTGTGATTCAAAACCAGCTTACCGGTCTTAGAGCTTTTACCGTTAACGTTATTAACATCACCGTCATTAATATATTCTCCTTGACCAATTTTATAGTATTTTTGCCCATTAATCATTATTGTGCCGTAATAATCTAAGGAGTCGACATCAAAAGAAGAAACATAGCAGAAACCATTAACGTCTGGTTCAATTACAGAATAATTCCCGTTTTTTCTTGCTTTAAGTCTTTGACCATATTGATTATATACGGGTGCGTCATTGACTAAAGTAATTCTGTTTTTAGCTAGTTTTTGTGCTTTTGGCGCAGCTTGCACTGTTTGAACATGATTTAGACTTGGCAGCAGCGGACTAATTGTCAACACTGTTGCGGCTAAGCCAATACCAACTTTCTTGAAAAATTTCATATCTTCACCTCATAATATACAAATTCTTTACTTATATCATTGTACCGCAAACTAGTTAATAAATTTATCTCAAACAAGCGTTCGATTATTTTTGCTTGCTAACAAATGCTTGTATAATTAGGTTAGTAAGTGTCTGAAAGTAAATAAAAAGAAGATGTCATGATGAAGCAAGAATCATTATTTGCAAATAGTGGACAAAATGAACCATTGGCTAACCGTGTACGTCCCCAAAACCTAGATCAGTTTGTAGGGCAAGAACAGCTGCTGGGACCGGGAAAAATATTGCGGGAAATCATTGATAATGACCAAGTTTCCTCAATGATTTTTTGGGGACCACCGGGAGTCGGCAAAACAACTTTGGCGGAAATAATTGCCCGGCAGAGTCAGGCGAGTTTTTTCAACTTTAGTGCAGTTGACAGCAGTATTACTAAAATCCGCAAGATTATGAAGCAGGCTGAAGCAGAACACGAAGTAGGACAAAAAACGCTGGTATTTGTTGATGAAATCCATCGTTTTAACAAAGCACAACAAGATGCTTTTTTGCCTTACGTTGAACGTGGCAGTATCACGTTAATTGGTGCCACGACCGAAAATCCTTCTTTTGAGGTTAATTCAGCGCTGCTTTCACGCTGCAAGGTTTTTGTCTTAAAACCGCTTGAAGTCAAAGATATTATCAAGCTATTGCAAAATGCTTTGCACAACCCTAATGGTTTTGGCAAGTTAACCGTTAAAATCAGTGAGCAGGAGATTAAAGCCATTGCTAAATTTGCCAACGGTGATGCCCGAACTGCTTTAAACACGCTGGAAATGGCAGTTTTAAACGGCAACAAAAATGGTAATACAATCGCTGTGACCATGGACAATTTGGGACAATTAATCACGCAAAAGTCAGTCTTGTATGATAAAGACGGGGAAGAACACTACAATATCATCTCCGCTTTGCATAAATCAATGCGTAACAGCGATGTAGATGCGGCAATTTATTGGCTGTCGCGGATGCTTGAAGGTGGAGAAGATCCGCTTTATATTGCACGCAGACTAGTGCGCTTTGCCAGTGAAGATATTGGCTTGGCAGATACTAATGCACTGAATGTGGCGGTCAACGTCTTTCAGGCTTGTCAATTTATAGGGATGCCGGAATGTGATGTGCATTTGACGGAAGCAGTGATCTATCTGTCACTTGCGCCAAAGTCAAATGCAGTTTATAAAGCTAGATTAGCCGCTGAAGAAGATGTTAAGAAGACGATAGATGAACCAGTGCCTTTGCAAATTCGCAACGCTCCGACTAAGTTGATGAAAGATTTGGGCTATGGTAAAGGTTACCAGCTGGCGCATTTTGCTAAAGACAAGTTAACGACAATGAAAACTATACCACCGAGTTTAGAGGGACACGAATATTATTTGCCGACCTCGCAAGGCCATGAAGACCGCTTTAAAAAGAGGCTGGAGCAAATTAAAGAATGGCATAAAGAACACGATAATTAGCCTGAAACTTTTTCTAAAGTCTGGTTTCATTAGTTTAATTGCCAAAAGAATATGAAACGCCGCTAAAATTGATTAGTTAGATTATAATGTGACACCGCTATTCGAGCATCAACTAAAAGCAGGCAAACCACAATTTGAATGGTTTGCCTGTTTGCTATGAATTCGAATTTGTCCTAATTTTGGGATTAACATTAGATGAGCAAGTCACGGCTTTTAAATTTACATAAGTTACAAAAGGTTACTTTAGTTTGATAAAGTTATTAGTTTCACAAATAAGTAGTATTATCAATGTGAAAAGAATAACTAATAGGAGGAAATAAAATGAATATTGCGCAAGCAATCAAAGTAACTTTTTCGAATGTTGCGATTGTCAGTTCAATAACGTCAACAATTTTCATTATTCTATTGGGCTTTTACCTGCGTAAACGCGGTATTTTTACCGAAAAGTTTGGAAAAATATTGTCCAAAATAGTTTTGACAGTTGCGTTACCAGCATTGGCTTTTAACTCATTCATGCAACCAATTAGTAATGAAACTTTATCACAAGGGATGAATGTTTTAATCTGGGGAATTGTAATTTATATCATTTTGATATTCT
The DNA here is from genome assembly GCF_042679465.1 of Lactobacillus melliventris. Taxonomy (NCBI): domain Bacteria; kingdom Bacillati; phylum Bacillota; class Bacilli; order Lactobacillales; family Lactobacillaceae; genus Lactobacillus; species Lactobacillus melliventris. Next base: position 68,265 of record NZ_JBHTMT010000010.1, read on the forward strand.
TGACCCCGTTGTCTTATGTTAAATACCCTAAAGATAAAAGGGATGTTTTGGCAGTATTGACCACATTTGGTTCAACTACTTTCTTTGGTATTCCAATTGTAGGGGCTGTTTTCGGTCCTAAAGGTATCATGTACAGCTCTATCTTTAACATTGGTTACCGAATCTTTTTATATTCATATGCGTATATCAAGATGTCCGGACTCAAGATGAAGGCCAGCAACTTAAAGAAGATGTTTGTCAACCCGGTCGTAATTGCTACATTCTTGGGTCTGATTTTATGGTTGTGCCAAAATTACGTACCTCAAGTAGCTGTTAAACAAGCAGTTAACGGCGTAATCAATGCCAATGCCCCGATAGTGCACGTTGCGTTTTACCGTATTGACCAAACCGCAATTTGGCTATATAAACCAATGCAATACTTAGCAAATCTGGCTTCACCTCTTGCTTGGTTATCAATCGGTTCTACTTTAGGTTCAACTTCATTCAAAGAAGCTGCTGCCAACAAGACTTCATGGTACTACAGTTTTAACAAGGTTATATTAGTGCCATTATTGAACTTACTGCTCCTAGTTATTTTATCTGTAACTAATATTTTACCTGTTAGCTACATTGCATTAGGAACAATTATCATCATGATGGCTACACCAACTGCAGCTGTTGCATCATCTTATGCAATCAGTTTTGATCGTGAGCCGGTGTTATCTTCTGATGCATCATTTATTTCAACAATTATGGCAGTTATTGCCATGCCAATATGGATCGCTTTTCTGGGCGTTCTCAGTCAAATTGGTATATTTCATTAATTAGGAAGGAAATTTTAAAATGTTTAAAATAGTAGCCTATGGCGTTCGCGAAAATGAAGTTGATTATTTTAAAAAATTAAATAAATATAATTACGAATTGCAGCTGGAATCCGACATGTTAACTCATGATAATGTTGAAACGGCTAAGGGAGCAGATGCAGTTTTACTCAGAGCCAACTGTGTAGGTGATGCAACCAACTTAGCTAAATTCAATGAGTGGGGCATTAAATATGTTTTCACGAGAACAGTGGGATATAACCATATTGATCTCAAGGCCGCCAAGAAATATGATATGAAAGTTGCCCGCGTTCCGGCTTATTCACCATACGCAGTGGCTGAATTAGCTATGACTTTAGGAATGATGCTCTTTAGACATACCGCCTTAGCTACCACCTTGACTAATAAGGGAAACTTTTCAGTTTCGACTGCCACTTTTTCAGGGGAAGTCCATTCCAGTACAGTAGGTATTATAGGTACGGGTAGAATTGGTGCTACGGAAGCACAACTGTATCATGGCATGGGGACCAATGTTTTGGGCTACGATCCTTATCCAAGTGATTTTGCTAAACAATACGTAAAGTTTGTAAGTCAAGACGAATTACTAGCTCAATCCGACATTGTTTCAATTCATGTACCTTATTTCCCAGGGCAAAATGATAATTTGATAGATGAAGCTTTTCTAGGTAAAATGAAGAACAATGCGGTTCTGGTCAATACTGCCAGATCACAACTGGCAGATTATCCTGCTGTGATTAAGGCAATTAAAGATGGTCAAATTGCCGGCTTTGCCAGCGATGTTCTGCCTGATGAAGCAGAAGTTTTAGGCCATAATTATAATGGCAATATCACTAATGATTTAACCAGACAATTAACAGAATTGTATCCTAAGGTTTTATTAACACCTCATATTGGTTCATATACCAGTCCTGCTTTAACAGACATGATCAACGTCAGTTATGAGAACTTCCACCAGGTATTAGAGACTGGTCATACTGATAATGATGTGAAACTTGACTAAAATTTATCTAAATAAAAAGCAAGCTACGACTGAAGTTAACCCCCGGAATTGGACAAAGATTCCAATTGAAGTGCTCCATAATAGTTAGACATTAATCTGACTATTAGGAGCACTTTTTTCATGACTAAATATTCAACTACTTT
>NZ_JBHTMT010000011.1:0-51905 GCF_042679465.1 Lactobacillus melliventris
ATGAAAAAAGTGCTCCTAATAGTCAGATTAATGTCTAACTATTATGGAGCACTTCAAATCTAGAGGGTTAACTTCAAGGAGCGCGCTTTTTTATTGTCTAAATTTTTAAAAATTCAGCATTGTGATATCTCCGAACTGTTATCAGATAAATAGCAAAATAAGCCAGCAACATTAGCACTATTGGCACCCAAACTTCATAATATGCTGTTGGCAAAACCTGATTGAAAAATCTCAAGCCAAACAAAACATCAAAGACCCCAAATATTGCGGGAATAAAGAACAAAAGCCCTGTTTTGCTCTGCCATGTTCTTTTAGTCAGCCTCTCATTTACTAATTTCTGATCTCGTTTAGCAGCTTTGACTACTATTATCAAGATCGCAATCAGGCTTGCACCAAATACAAATGCCACTGAATAGCCCAAGATCTTCATTTCTTTACTCATCCCCAATATCAGCTGATAAGTAGCCGCCTTAGAGTTGCTATAGAGACGACTATAGACGGCACTACTTAGAGCCCGTTTATGTTCAATTTTTAGTAGAAATGGCCAATCCCTATCAAAACTGTTTAACTGCACCAAAGTCAGATATTTAGTTTTACCTTTAATCTTATTTAATTCTGCAGCTGAACGAAGTGCAATTTTTTTATTTTTAAAACCATTGGGAACGAGTTCACGAAAACTGTCATCTGCTAGAGAATTTTTATTCAATTGGTCTAACTTAATAGATTTGACTTGAAAATTGCGTCTACCGGTGCTTTTGACATACTTAATTGGATTATTTGCCAATTCATTACGAACAAAATAAAAGTGCCCTTTTGTTTCTTTATAATGATAAGTTTGTTGCTTTTTAATTTTTAGTTGCGCCACATCGTTTTTAATATTGGCGGTGTTGCTGACAATTACGCCATCATAATAAGTTCCTCTCTTAATATCTTGAGAAAAGGCATTAAAGTCATGACTTAAAGCCAGAGCGCCCATAGTCAAGGCAAAGAGTATGGAAATGATAGTAAAAACACTGGCATAATGATGAAGTCTCAGCTGCGTTTTTCCTTTAGCTAACTTAATTTTGCTAAACCAAGTTGCAGGTACCAAGCTTAATAACGAGTGGCAAAGTAAATAAGTACCTGACACAATTGTGACAAAGGCTGCCAATAAAGTATTAAACAGATTTTGACTAGGCAAATTTAGTATAAAATAGCCGGTTACTATTAGTAACAACCCTAAAACCATTTCAATTATTCTTAGTCCTAAATGTTTTTGAAAAATTGCAGGTGCATCTTCTTTTTCAGCTAGATTACTTAAAGTGGATCTGGTTAACCTCAAAGTTATTACAATACCGCCCAACATTATTAAGGCTGCCAGTAACATAACGACTTGCATGCCCGAATTTATCCTCAGAAAACTAATAATGACGTTAAAATTCGGCATATCCGGTTTTATCAAACCGCTAAACAACTTAATAATTAAGGACGCTAGATCCAAGCCCAAAATAATACCAGCTATGATCATCAGACTGCTAATAATGAGGGTCGCACAAAGTTCTATCAGTCCAATGCGCATATTCTTTAATCTTTGCATCAAGATCACCAAACTTTCTGGTTAGCTCCTTCAAGTAGATCACCTTTTGACTTAATTATAGTTAGTGCTACCATGTTTTAAATGAGTTAACTGTTTTCTTGAACATATTTTAATAATTAATTTTTAAAACATTATTTTTTGAATAATGGGTTTTTGTTAGTGTCAATTCCGTCCAACTGGTTAGCCTTTTTTGTTTTTTAAAAGAAAGCTTGGGCCGCAACTCCGCAAAGAAAAAATATTTTTCAGTTGGTTTACTCATCGTAAAGCAGTTCTCTGGGTGTTTTTGATGTAGTTGTATAATCATAGCGGATATCACTCTGCAAAAATCTTTTTTCTAAAGCGATAGCAACCAAAAATTCAATCCGCCATAGCAACCGTTCGCTTGATTGCATTAGGTATTACATCAATAAAAGAATCAAGAGCAGACTAAAAGGCTTGGCGCCGATTGAATGGCGTCAAGCCTTAACAAAATAATTATTAAAATATATTAGTCCAGCTTTGATACCTCACTTTAAAATTATTCAGTTTTCAGCACAATTTTTTCATATAGAGTAACTGTTAACAAATAGTATCCTAAATAGAGAACAATAAAAATTGTGAATGGAATCCAAATATTATGGTAAGGTGCCTTCAGCAATGTTTTAAACAGTTGTAAGCCACAAAGGACATCTATTATGCCTAAAATTCCAGGCATGGTGAACAAAGTACCAATTTCTTTTCTGATTGAACTGCGCAATAATCGTGGTCTAGCACCAATTTCATGTAGCATCTGGTAGCGCACCTTGTCACTGGCAGCACCACTTAAGACTTTAAACATTAACGTCGAAGCCAGCATGGTCAGAAATGCTATTCCTAAGAAAAAGCCCATAAATTCAAACGCACTGGTAAAGCCGAGCACATTACTATAATAGTATGGCTTTGAATTAAGGTAAGTATCTTTGTAGTCACGATTTTCCCTCAATTGCTGCTTTTGAATTTGATTGATCACCGGAAAATCGTGGACAAAGTCTTTCACATTAATATAACTGACAAATTTTTCCTGACCATCAATACTCAGCCACCTTTTTGGTGAAACTAGATGTATCTTCTTAGGAAGACCATTTGGCACCATTTGGCTAAAAATACTGTTTTCCGTTGTTTGCGGTTTATCCAGTTTAGCAGTAGCCAGCGTTTTTACTTTATAAGTGGGGGAATTGTCTTGATTGTCATGAAAATAAACTGCCATTTCTTTCAACGGCTGCTTGTTAAATTCCGCGCGGTTAAAGTAGAGGTGCATCCCCTTTTCTTTGTAATGATATGTTTGCTTATTAGTAATAGTTAACTTGGCTTCTGCTTTTTTAACTGTTGGCGTCTGACTGATAATTGTAGCATCATAATAAATCCCTTTTTGCGCTTCATCCTTCATGGAGCCAAAATTAAGTCCCACGGTAATTGCACCTAAAGCCAAGGCAAACAGAATTGAAATCATAGTTAATACCTTGGTGTAACTTTGCAAGCGAAATTTTAATTGGCCCAGAGTAAATTCATTAATGCCACGATATGAAAAAGATTTTTTATTAAGTAAATAATTAATAATAGCCGTGAAGACGCCATTAAAGACAAAGAAAGAACCGACAATAATTGTTACTAACGCGGTGGGAATAAGAAGATAAATATAGTTAGTAGGTAAAGTCATTACATAGTAACCGACCGCTAGCAAAAGTACACCGCAAATTGCTTCAATTCCCCGTAAAACTGGATGATGACTAAGATTAATGGGGGTTTGATCTTCGTGTAAAAGATCAATTACCGGAGTATGTGTAAGTTTGCGCATATTGCCCAGTGCACCTAAGAGAAAGATAATAACAAAGAAAAGCAATGTTCCTATTATGGCACTCGGCAATATTGCCTTATAGTGAGTAATTTCCAGCCCTAGTTTGCCTACCAGCACCTTGGTAACTATTGTGGTCAACCCCAGACCCAGTGTTATTCCAAGCAAAACAGCCAATAAACCAGTTAGCAGAGTTTCAGAAAAAATTAGTAAGCCAATCCGCGTGCTTTTGGCCCCGAGCATCATATACATGCCATAGTCATGCTTACGCATACTTAACAAAAATGAATTGGCATAAATTAGGTAGACGGATGTAATGATTACTAACAAAATAATGCCAAAGGTAAAAATATACGTCAGGTATGCTGTTCTACCGTAGACATCTTTACTAATAAATACAGGGTTAGTAGCAATTGACAAAAACATGTAGAAAATCATGCTGGCAACAATCAAGCCTGAAAACAACACCAGATAGTCTTTCAGCCTATTCTTAATACCCGTCACGGACAGTTTCCAAATCATTACTGCTCCTTTTCTTTTACTAAAAACAAACTTGTATTAATTACCGCCCCAATTTTATTCATGTGCAAGCACGATTTTTTCATATAATTTCACCGTTAATAAGTAATAAATCAGATAAAGCACGATAAAAATCGAAAAGGGAATCCACAAGTTCTGGTAGGGGTGCGGTAGGAGCAATTTAAATAATCTTAAGCCAAAGAGCACGTCGATTACGCCTAATACACCGGGCAGAAGAAACAGAACTCCAATCTCATTTCTGATAGATTGGCGCAACACTTTCACACTTGTACCAATTTCAAATAACATTTGGTAGCGCACTTTGTCACTGGCTGCACCACTTAAGACCTTAAACATTAAGGTCGAAGCCAGCATGGTTAGAAAGGCGATCCCTAAAAAGAAGCCCATAAATTCAAACCCGCTGCTGAAATTCTTAATTAACTGGTAACTGCCGGCCTTGCTCGAAGTATATATATACTCATAAGCAGCATTTTCTTTTAACTGTTGTTTTTGCAATTTTAAAATGGTGGGGTAATCTTGATCGAAGTTTTTTACATTTACGAAACTGACAAATTTATTCTGCCCTTTTTTCTGTGCCCACTTTTCAGGTGAAACCAAGCGAATAATTTTAGCGATACCATTAGGAATCATAGCGCCAAAGGCATTATTAGCGTATGTAGCTGGGACATCCAATTTTTTAGTAGGCAAGTTGATCGTCTTATAAGCAGGCTGACCATTTTTCATGTAAAACTTGACGTTTTTAACTGGATTATTATTAAATTCACTGCGGTTAAAGTATAAATACTTGCCCTGTTCCTTATAATGATAAGTTTGCTGACGAGTAATCGTCAGTTTGCTTTTAGCCTGCGCTACCTTTGGGGAATCACTGATAATAGTGGTGTCATAGTAAAAATTGCCTTTAAGCTGCTCACTGAGCGTGCCAAAATTAAGTCCCACAGTAATAGCACCAAGCGCTAAGGCAAACAGCAGTGAAACAACTGTCAAAATCCGCGTATAATCATGCAGCCGAAACTTCAACTGCCCCAAAGTAAATACCCGAATGCCCTGATAAGAATAGCTTCTGCGGTTGAGCAAGAACCCAATTAAGGCACTGAAAAAAGCATTAAATGTGAAGTATGAACCGGCAACTATGGTCACTAGCGCTGCTGGAATAATAAACAAAATAGCGTTACCCGGCAGACCCAGAATAAAGTAGCCTGCAGCTAAGAGCACCAGCCCCAGTATTCCTTGAATCCAGTGCAAGACCGGCTGGCGCTTGTAGGCAACCGGCTTTTGGTCATCACGCAATAATTCAATTATCGGTGTCTTGGTTAATTTACGGACATTTTTCAAAGCGCCAAATAAGAAGATGAAAATGAAGAAGATAATCGTCCAGATAATGGCATTGGGTAAAATAACTGCAAAATGTTTTACCGTCAAGCCTAAACGAGATATCAGCAGCTGCGATACAATGGCTGTTAGACCAAAACCCAGCAGAATACCCACTATTGTGGCCAAAATACCGGTTATCAGAGTTTCCAGAAAAATTAGTGTCCCGATTTTAGTACTCTTAGCTCCGAGCATCATGTACATGCCGTAATCATGTTTGCGCATGCTCAGTAAAAAAGAGTTGGCATAAACCAGGTAAACCGCAGTGATGATGACCAACAAGACAATACCAAAACCAAAGGTGAAACGGACATAATTACTTGGTGCTGCAATATCATTTTTAATAAAGGTGGGATTAATAGTGATTGTGAGGAACATGTAAAAAATCATGCTGGCAACAACCAAGCCGGAAAACAAAACCGCGTAATCTTTAAAGCGACTCTTGATTCCCGTTAAGGACAACTTCCAAATCATTTTTGTTCTCCTTATTCAGCAGTATCTAAGTGATCAATTAACAGATGATAAAATTCCTGCCTCGACTGCCCGTTTTTCAACATTTGTTCACCAATTTGGCCGTCTTTAATAAATAAAATGCGACTGGCAAAGCTGGCGGCAAACGGGTCGTGGGTAACCATGAGAGTGGTGATACCGTCGTTTTGATTCAAATCTGCCATAGTAAAAAGCAATTCACGCGCGCTCTTAGAATCCAAGGCTCCCGTCGGCTCATCCGCCAGCAGAATTGCCGGTTCATGCACTAAGGCTCTGGCAGCTGCTACCCTTTGCTTTTGCCCACCTGAGACCTCAGCAGGATATTTAGCCAATATCTCTTTAATTCCTAGCCTAGTTGCAATTTTATCAACTAAGGGATCAATTTTTCTGGGAGAAATACCCTGTAAGCTTAAAGGTAAAGCGATGTTTTCACGATTAGTTAAATTCTCTAAGAGATTGAAGTCTTGAAAAATAAAGCCAATTTGTCGACTTCTAAAATCAGCCAGCTGATTAGCATTTAAAGTACTGTTGTCTTGGTGATTAATAAAAACGTTGCCTGAAGTTGGCTTGTCTAAAGTCGACAAGATATTGAGCAACGTCGTTTTACCAGAACCAGAAGCACCCATAATCGCTACAAATTCGCCTGAATTGACCGCAAAATTAACTCCCTTTAAAGCCTGATACTGCTTTTCGCCCCGCTTGCCGTATGTTTTAGTAACTTGATCTACTCGTAAAATTTCAGTCATTGCAAAGTCCTCGTTGTAATACTTCTGTACTATTTATCTAATACACTAATGTAAGAAAGCAAGAATGTCAATAAAAAAATAAGCCTTTCAGAAATTGAAAGACTTATCTGAATACTTTTTCCTTATTTTTAACGGTCAATTAAGAATATTAAGTTTTTCTTAAAAACACTTCTATTCTCTTAGCCCACTCTGCGCAGCACCTTGTTGAGTGGCGTCACAATAATTGGTGTCACAATTGCAGTAAATACTGCCTCAACCAGGCCGTTCAAACCTAAAGCAATTATTAATGCAGTAATTAAAGGTGTACCTTGACTAAAACTGCCCAAATGGCCTAGCAGTTTGGCAGAGTTGCCCATGAAAACTAGACTGGTTAATAGAATTACAAAAACCGTGTTAGTTAAAGAAGTCACTGCGCCTGCAATCGTATAGCTTATTTCTTTAACACTACTTTTCTTTTCAGCTGTAAATTTTCCAATCATCCCTGGAAAAAAGCCGGCAAGGACACTGGGAACAACGGCAATCACAAAGTTCTGGAAAAGCATCAGGCTGACAATATCGCCAGGCTGAGTATACGCCTGCACCATGCGGGCAATGCCCCAGAAAATGCCAAAGAAAGTCCCAGCAATTGGCCCCATAAGCAAAGAATATATGGCAACAGTTAACGGAATAGTCGTTACAGCAGGCAAAGTTGGTAGTATGCGAATGTAACCAATATTGGGTATGAGAGTTTGCAATAAAAAGATTGCGACAAATATAGCAGTAATAGCCAGGTTCTTAGTTTCTTTTCTACGCATCTAAGTCCTCCTTAAAAAAACACCTTGCTATTATATTGCTTAGAATTATTTGTCGCAAATATTATCTCTGCTAAGTATTAGTTTTAATAATAATTAATTCAGTAAAAGCTATATTTTAAATCCTTTCTCTAAAACTGACCCAGACTCAAAAAAGCGCTTAAAGTTTTCGGCTTCAGTGAGCAGTTTCTCCCGGTTGTCTACCTGCGATAGCTTATAACCGACAAAATATGGTGATGCCGTATAACGTAAGATTAATTTAGCACTAATGCCCCGATCAAAGCGCGGATAGAAAAACAAGTTATAGGAGTTATTACGCCCCTTTGATAAAACTTTTAGCATATACTTTGCTCCGCTTTGAATCCAGTCGGACCATTCATCAATACTGTTTTCATCAAGAAGATTAAAATCAAGTTCAATGTAGCCCTGAATTGGATGCGTGCTCACATTAACCTCAACCCCATCTTTATTAAAAAGACTTATGCCTTCAAAATTATTGGGTTGAATGTATTTATAACCATCCATCTTTTCCAGACCCACTATTTGCATGTGGGGGTGTGCAAGAGAGCCACCAGAATTTTCGCCATAATTTTTATACCATAAAACCGATCTGTACTTGTGTGAATCATTCATCTGCTTAAAGCATGATAATGAAAAACGCATCAAAGAACGATTATACGCAAGCGAATAAGTGGTAATATCACCTTGATGCTTATTGGACTCAATCAAAACAGTCTGAACTGTATCATGTAACGTATGGTATTTATTATCAAGCCAAATCATCCCGCCCTGTTTTTTTAAGATATGGGTCAAACCCGCCACATCACAAAAGGGACAGCCAGAATTATTTTTTACTTTACGATAAGAATTAGGCTTTTCTTTAGCTATGTTAACATCAAACACTAATGGGTCATTTTCCATTGAGCAATCCCTCCCAAAAACATTCTTATATCTTGCATTTTACTAGGGCCGCAATAGATGGTAAACTGTAACCGCAATTATTTTTTGAAAATTCCAACGGTGGTAGAACTATGCAATCAAAAAGAAATTTAAAAAAATACAATAACCGCAATAACTTGCTTTTAATTATTATCGGAATAGTTCTGATTTTAGCAGTTGTATTTGGCGTGGTGTTATATAACAATCACGTCGAAGCGCAAAAGCAGGCTAAAGCATTCGCTACAAATCATTTTAACCCTAATGTTAACATTTATGGCGTAGAAGTTGGAAACTTAACAATTAATAAAGCAACTGCCAAAATCAATCGGAAAGCGAATAATATGGTTTCACTGGAAAATGGTAAAGTTGCACTTGAATATGATCCTAGCAGCAAAACTATTAAGAAGCAGGAAGTTGCCGCTTATTTTAAAAAGCAACATACAACTATGCCCAATAAGCAAAGCTACGAATACCGCAATACTGATCTGGATGCCGCTAACAAAAAAATGCAAACGATGAGTCACGCCGTAGTTAATTACCATGTTGCAGGCAAAGTTTATAAACTCAAAGCACAAAAATTAATTAACCAGGCAATTTATAGAAAAGGCAAGTACACTTTTCTTAACAGCGAAAACTTAACGGCAAAGCTTAATAAAATTGACCAGGATGTTTCAACAATTCATCAAAGCTATAGTTTCGCGGTTCCAAAAGGCAATAAAGTTGCAGGAAAGAAAATTAGTGTTAAAAACCAAAGCTATGGCTGGGGCGTGCATGTCAAAAGAGCACAAGCAGCTGTTGAACAAGCATTTTTGAATGGAACTAAAAATCTGGACGGCAAAAATTATATTTATGGTCTTGGCTACAGCACTTATGGTTTAGGCTACGGCTTAAATAATCATGGCATAGGTGATGACTATATTGTAGTTTCTCTGCAAAAGCAGGAAATGTGGATTGTGCGCAAAGGCAAGATGGTTGTTCACCTTAACGATGTTGTTACTGGAACAAAGGATGGTAATAAGAATAACCGTACGCCTCAAGGAGTCTGGTATATTCACTATAAGCAACGCCATGCGGTACTGCGTGGACGCAACAACGATGGCTCTAAATACGCTTCACCTGTTAGTTACTGGATGCCGTTTACTTTAACCGGTTGCGGTTTTCACGACGCTGGCTGGCGCGGTGACTGGAGTAAAAAAGCCTATTTAAGAGGTGGCTCACACGGCTGTGTTAATATTAAGCCCAGAGAAATTAAGCAGGTCTGGCACAATGTAAGTAAACACGAGCCGGTTATTGTATATGACTAAATCTTAATCAAATAAGTCAAATAGTATGCTAAAAGACTAACTTTTACTTCAAAGTTAGTCTTTTTTCTATAAAATTTATTGCTCACAAAAAAGACTAGCAATAACTATAGTTAAGGCTAATCTTTTTAGTAGTGATATCTTTAGTAGTGATATTTTTAATGCAATTCCGGCCAATATTGTTTATTAGCCTCATATAACTCATCCAAAACCTTTTTACCTACATGGTAATCTGGTATGGTCTTATTAAGGACAACTGCTTCTAAGGCAACTTGATATGAGCCAGATAACGCTGCGTCAACTGTCCGTTTTTCGTAAGCTTTTTGCAGTTCCATTAGTCCTTTATGAAAAGTTGGGATCTTACCAATACTAATGGTTTCTGCACCCATGCTGCCAATATATGCTGGAACTTCCACTACGGCATCTGGATCAAAATTAGATATGGCACCATTGTTCTTTTGGTTAACGGTGAAACGTTCGCGGGTATTATGGATAATTGCGTTAGCAATATCAACGATGTAGTTGCCGTGAACACCAGAATTAAGTGAAGAGCCTTTAGCTGTGCCGGCTTTTAAAACGCGCCGACATTCTGTGAAGATTCTCTTTTCACGTCCCTGCATTACCCAGTCACCACGTGTGAAGTTAACATCAGATTCAGCCATCATTACATCAGGCATCAAATAGTACTGCAAGTAGCAGTTAGGGAAATATTCAGGAAAACGCTTGAAAATGGTAATCATGCGCTTGTATGTATCAATCCAATACTGGTCATCAAGAGTTTCGTCATTCCATTGAGCAAGGGTATCAATCTTGCCAGACTGGACGTCCTCACGCAGTTGTGGCAATAAGTCCTGACCGTTCTCATCAATCATTGATGTCCACCAGCCGAAGTGGTTCATGCCAAAATATTTGAAGGTAATATCTTTTAAATCTTTATGGAAGTATTGTGCAATTGCACCTTCAATTGAAATTGGCATGTCACAGATACAAATTACCTTTGCTTCAGGAAATTCGCGGTAAATTGCCTCTGACAAAATTGCTTCTGGGTTAGTGTAATTTAAAATCCATGCATCAGGACAAATTTGCTTAACCTTCTTAATAATAGCGATAATATCTGGTATTACCCTCATTGCAAAGGAAAAGCCGCCAAGTCCACAAGTTTCCTGACCAATAACGCCATTGCGAATACAAATTTTTTCATCAATAGCCCGTTGCTTGTTCAGACCTGGACGAATTTGCATGAATAAAAAGTTTGCATCTTGTAGAGCTTCTTCCAAGTTAGTCGTGTAAGAAACATGAACCGGTGAACCTGTTTCTTTATAATACATTTTGGTGTACTGCCCTAAAAGAGACACTCTTTCTTCATCAATATCATAAAGAACTAGCTGGTTCATATCTAAGTCAGCAGAACGTTGACGTAAAACCTCCAAGATACTTGGTGATTGGGTTGATCCGCCACCAATGATTACAAATTTATTTGCCATTTCAATAATCCTCCTAAATTACTTTCCACTTTCTGATGGGTGTTTTTTCAGATAATCAAGATATTCATCAACTTTATCATGAATACTTTCTACATCAACTCCAAATACTATTTGGATATTATTACCATCTTGCATTACGCCTTTAGTACCTGTCTTGTGTTTTAACAGATCCATATCTAATTTGTTTGTATCTTTAACGTCAACGCGAAGTCGAGTATAACAATTAATCATTTCATCGATGTTTTCTGGACCACCTAGACCAGCTACAATATTTTTAGTTTGATTATCAAATTTTGCAGTGTCTGCAGATTCTGTAGCACTGTCAGTTTGAGCAAGTTTTTCTTCTGCCTGCTCGACAGATTCATCTTCACTTTCTGCACCATTAAGGAGTGTCTCGTCCGCGTTAGCACGTCCAATAGTTGGAATGTTGAAGCGTTTGATCATAAAGACGAAGACAAAGTATTCAAGTAAACCGGTGACGACAAACATTATTGGGATGAGATACTGGTGTCCTAGCCTTGCCGGAAAGGCAAAACTATTAATAATCATATTAATACCGGTATCAAACTGAATATCGATACCAACTATATTTGTCAAAAATAGACTAATTCCGTAAACAACTGAGTGAGCTAGCCATAGTAATGGTGATAAGAACAGGAACATAAATTCCAAAGGCTCAGTAACACCTGCTAAAAAGGCAGTAGTAACAGTTGGAATTAAAATAGCCGCAACTTTTTGCCTATTCTTTGGTTCTGACATCTTCCAGAAAGCAAAAGCAATACCGATAGGTAACGAAATTGAACCAAAATTAGACAGATAACCAATAGATTGGTGCATTGCAGTAATATGACTTGGGTTACCTAACTCAGCTAACCAAATATTAAACGCACCAGTGTATAGCTTGCCGGCAATCCTGGCAGTACCACCAAGTGGAGTGTAGAACAAAGGCATCCATAAGAAGTGGTGCAGTCCAACAGGTAAAAGCATACGGTTTAAAAAGCCATAGAAGAAGAACCCAATGGAGCCCGTAGTTGACATTACCTTAACAATGTTTTCAATGACCCAGTTAACTGCTGGCCAAACATAAGTAATCGCAATTGCGAACAGAATTGTGACAAATACTAAAATAATGTAAACGGATTTTGTTCCTGCATATGGTGATAAATATTTATGGAGCTTAATATTCCCCCATTTATTTACCATCCAGCCCACTAGGATTCCTAAAATAATTCCGAGGAAAACTCCCATATCAGTGACTTGGATACCGAAAACCATGTTTTGCCCAGTACCAAAGAGTCCCTGAGAATTTGGCTTAGCCAAACGGTGGGTTAATTGCAGCCATGAATTATTGGCGAACAAAAAGATTAAATAAGTAACGATACCTAAAATTGCGGCATCAGTTTTATATTTAGGTTTAGCCAAAGCTGTAGCGATACCTACACAGAAAATACAACTTAATTGCCCAATCATACCACTTGACAGGATATTGTAAATAAAATTACCAGTATCTTTTAAAATGGTCGGCATTAAGTCTAGCTTTAAAATGGCACAAACTGATAAGATAATACCAGTTACGGCCATAAACATAACGGGTTGAATTATTGCCCGTGAAAAAACATTCGCGGACTTCATAAACTTGCCCTTCATAATTTTGCCTCCTTACATTACATTTTTTATTTAAGATTTGGGATAAGGAATTACTTCTACTTGATTTTCCTGCAACTTCTTTTTAAAAGCCGAATCACAGAGAATTGTTACTTCTTTGATTCGCGGCACATTAAATGAAGAATTGAAGTAAAGTGTTTCATCTACAAATGCAGGGTGGACCATAAACTCAGTTATTTGGTTATCCTGCAGACGGTCAAGAACAGCTTGTATTTCTGTTAAACATTGTTCTTGATCCGCATGATAAGATTTATCCAAACTGCGAATATGCGCGTAATTCATCAGATCATCAAAACCAACAATTCCTCTTTGATAAGACAACTTAACTTGATTTTCAATACCGTAACAATTTCTAACCGGTAACTGATACTTATCAGAAATGCGCTGGGTAAGAGTCAAGTTCTCAGAAAAAGAATGAACATGATGGTGACTATCTAAATGAGTTAGCTTTACTCCCTTACTTAACAAGAAATCAACTTGCGCGCACCACTCATGGTAAATTTCTTTAGGATCCATTTCATTGCGATGCTCTTTATAGCCGGCCAAATGGTAAAATTCGCCATTCTCATCAACCAGTGTTTTGGCATCCGTCATGGGTTTACCCGTTGTGATGTTAAGGTGACAGCCAACTCCTAAGTCTTTGTTTTCATTTGCTAACTTGATTGCTTCTATACATCCTGGCATATTTGCCATAAGAGTTGTAGAAGAAACCATCCCATCTTTATACGCTTTAATAACTCCTCGATTTACGGCCAGTGAATAGCCAAAATCATCGGCATTAATAACAACTTGCTTCATTCACACACACCTTTCAAATTATTTAAAACGCTTTCTTTGAACAAATTTAATATAGTATAATGAAAGAGCAATAACAACAAAACACACGAATTATGGTGTGGTTTTCAAAATGGGAAAATATTTTCAAGGTAGTGTGTTAAATGACCAAAATCTTTCAAATTGACCGTTTGTTCCCTAATAATCATTTGCGTCATCAAGATATTAAAGTGATTGAATCGATTGTTGATTCAATCATTAACAATGAAAGTTTAGACATTCGCTACATAGCTAAGAAAAATTATCTGTCAACTGCTTCAGTCAGCAGACTAGTCAAGCGGGCAGGTTTTGCTAACTTTAAAGAATTTATCTTTTTCCTTTCCTCTCGTTACAAAACTCAGCCGCTAAAGACCTTTGCCAACCTGCCATTTGTTCACTGTAATTTAAGCGCTGAATTAGTTGCTGATTTCTTCAATAAAATTAAGCTGGAAAAAAGAACTTATTTATTTGGTGAGGGCTTTTGCAAGATTTTAGTTAATTACACTTACCGCAAACTATTACTTAAAAAAATTTATGGTGTAGACTTGGATGGCGTTGAAATCTCAATTGTATCTGATCAATCGCCTCATACTTTGATTACGTTCTCACAATCTGGAGAAAATAAAAATGGTTTGATCAAAATTGCAGGTTGTAAGAAGGATGGCGGTGACATTATTACCATTACTGCTACACCACACAGCACTTATGCCAACATTGGCGACCTTGCCTTCGTCGTAGAAAGTGGCAGTGGTGTGCCCGATTCTGAGAACACAAGCCTAAACTATTTTTATGGCAATACTATTAATTTAATTGAAAATATTGTTAGTCAGTATTTATAATTAATTACAAAAATTAATAAATTTATACATGAAATTTGTTTTTTCTTTTAGTATCAATAACTTTAACTTACTCTTCTTAAATCAAACTGATTTTTCACAAAGATCAATTATAATTCGACTGGTAAAGAATATATTTTGTATAAAGCCGTAGAAAAAAATGCTCCAGTAATTAGATTACCTATCTAACTATTCTGGAGCACTTCACTTACTCTAAATTGGCAGCGCCATATTGCAAAGCTCTTTTTAGAAATTTGCATATTAATACTTAGCATAAAAAAAGCTGATAAATTATGTTTCTACACATTGATTTATCAGCTTCTTTTTAATACTTATAATATGACATTAAAAATTAAACAATTTTAGTTACAAAGTTTCCTTAACAGCTTGATTGACAGCATCCTTTTCAGCATTGATCAAGTCAACCTTAGACTCAATATTCTTAGTATCCATTCTAATTTCCCGACCAAGACCGGGTTGATCAACCTTTGGTTCAAAGAATTCTTTGAATTCTTGCAGTCTCTTTTCAGTATGGAAAATGTTGGAAGTAACAGTGATATAAGTGGTAAATTCCATATCGCCACCAACTGTCTTCTCCAGCCAGGACCATTGATCTCGCAGCCAATCCCAAGCCAATTGTTCGCCTTTTGGATTAGCTAAGACATTAGCAAACCACATACGCAAATCTTGCGGTTTAATAACACCAGCATTCTCAAAGTTCTCAATAAGCTTCTTGATTTCAACGGTATCCTTGGTGTCGGTAATACCATCAGTAAGATCGTCCTTATAGTTAGGATCAGTTGCAGTTTGATATTCTTTAATTAAACGGTCAACTAAACCTGACTCGTTATAATTCTTAACTTCATTCATTAAAACATATGGTCGAACTGAAGCATCAATTTCGTTTAAGTTTTGCTTGTGTTCAGTAAAAATTTGGTGACCATCTTTTATCACAGCAGAATTATCGGCATACAATGCCAAAGCTATTTCTAATGGACGAATTCTCTTATCATCATCTGTATCGGAAGCTTGTGCCTGCCAGCCTAGGTGCTCGACTTGCTTTTGAGTCAAATTATTAACAAATGCCTTTAAATCTTTTTCTGCAGGTGAATTCGGAGTAACAAATTTACGCAATGAGCGAACACTGGAAGATAACGCGCTAATGACAATATATGACTTAGAATCCGCGAATTTTGGCAGTAATGGGACAATCTCAGCGTATGAAATCTGTTTACTTTCTGCTAAAAGGCCTAA
Organism: Lactobacillus melliventris; assembly: GCF_042679465.1. NCBI lineage: Bacteria > Bacillati > Bacillota > Bacilli > Lactobacillales > Lactobacillaceae > Lactobacillus > Lactobacillus melliventris. The sequence goes on from NZ_JBHTMT010000011.1 coordinate 15,613, forward strand.
GTCTTGCAGTAATTGTAATTGATCTACCGGCTTCAACTGGGCAAATTCAGCCATAATATCATTCATTAAGGTTTCATCATAATTAACAATGAAGTGCGAACTATTGCCTACATTTACACGTAAAGCGTGACCGGCAGCACTGCGCAACTCTTGGTAATCTCCTAGATCCAGTTCTCTTTCAGACATAATTTGTGGTGCCTTAAAGTTCGCATTCAATGGAATAGCCCACTTACGTCCAACTTCTTTACCTTCACCGATGAAGAATTGCTTTTGGCTCAAAATCAAGTGACCAGCTGTATTCACTTTGGCAGAAACTACAGGGTAACCCGGTTGGTCAAGCCAAGTATGCATGATCTTGCCAATATCTAAATCAGTAGCAGTTGAAAGAGCATCCCATAAGTCATCACCCGTAGCGTTACCATATTGGTGCTGTTCAAAGTAATACTTAAGACCCTTACGCAGGGCATCGTCACCTAAAAGTGCCCGTACCATAACCAGCATTCTGGAACCTTTAGCGTAAACAATTGCACTATCAAAAATTGAATCAATATCAGCTGGATGTTCCACATCAACGTGAACGGATTGGACACCATCAGTGGCATCACGTTTTAAAGCTGCTGGCACTTCCGAAATTTGGTAAAGATTATCCCAAACATGCCAACTTGGCTCCAAAGCGTCAACTGAAACATATTCCATCATGTTAGCGAAACTTTCATTAAGCCATAAGTCGTCCCACCACTTCATGGTAACTAGATCGCCAAACCATTGGTGTGCCAATTCGTGAGTGATAACGGTTGCCACATAGGCTTTTTGGTACGGAGTCGCATTATCTGGGTCAAGCAAAATTGCAACTTCACGATATGTGACTAAGCCCCAATTTTCCATTGCTCCGGCAGAAAAGTCTGGCAAGGCTAATTGCCAAGAATGTGGTAGCGGATATTTTGTTTGATAAAATTCTTCGTAAAATTCGATTGCCCGCTTAGCAATATCCAAAGCAAAGTCTAATTCCTTAGCTTGATGTGCTTTGGTCGCAAAAACACCAACTTTAACGCCGTCTTTGGTTTCAGTAATCTTTGATTGCAATTCACCAAAGGCAAAGGCAATCAGGTAGCTGGACATTCTAACGGTTTGAGCGAAATAGTGCACGCCGTCTTCAACTTTAACTTCCGGCATATTGGCAATTGTAGTTTCACCTTCATGCTCATCATACTTAAGTGCTAAAGAAAAAGTAGCTTTGGCTTCTGGCTCATCAACACATGGGAAAGCCTGACGTGCAGCTGTAGTTTCAAATTGAGTACCGATAATTTGTTTTTGCACACCATCAACTTGATAATATGAAGGATAAATTCCCATCATAGAATCAGTCAGCGGTGCCGAATACTTAATCTCAACTGTGACTTTGCCGGTCTGACCCAGTTCGATTTCAATTGCTTCTTTTTCGTCATTGACAGTAAACGGTACATCCTTGCCCGCACTTGTTACTGAAGCAATTTTCATATATTTCTGATTAATTAAAATAGTATTCTCAATTGCTTCACCGGTAATTGTCGAAGTACCATTAATAGTTTTCTGTGCCCGATTAATGTCTATGAATAAATCATAGTGTTCAGGGTGAAAAGTTTCATAAAAATGTTTAGCAGCCATATTTACCTCCTAAAATAATAGTTACTACCAATTTTAACAGACATAAATAAAAATAACATTAAAACATTCAGGTAAGTAATAATTGACTTTATTACGATATGAATTTTTCAAAACTAGTAGAATTATTAAATTTTTCAAAAATTTTGTAAGAGTTGCGTGTTATTTCTGTAACAACAATGACACATTGACTGTGTATTATTATCCATAGAATTAATACAGTTAATTGTGGGGATTGAATATATTGAAGAAAAGTAAAAGTTTAATACTTAAGTTAATTACAGCACTGGCGCTATCATTTAGTTTCGTCACTGCTTTGGAAACTACTAATAATAATTCATGTACGCAAACAGTACAGGCTGCCAAGATGTCAAAAGCAGAACGTGCAGCCAAGAGATGGATTGCAATGCGTGAATCGGGTGGCAATTATTACGCACGTAATGGTGTTTGTTATGGCAAATATCAATTAAACATTGCTTACCTAAAAGGTAATTATTCTAAGAAGAACCAAGAAAGAACCGCTGACAGATATGTTTACGGTCGTTATGGTTCATGGGTTAATGCCAAGAATTTCTGGCTAACACATCACTGGTATTAGTAGATACCTCTTTAATACAAATATCCCATTAAGAAACGCAGCCTAACTAATTGTTAGGTTGCGTTTTTATATGTGTTTAGTTTAGGCAAAATTATATATCTGTTTAACAGGATATCTAACAGATTTCACTTCGGGCTCTTCATCCTTAGGTCTTTTACCGACTGCAATTGCCATAACGGGTACAAAACGTTTAGGATCAAGTCCAAAAGTTTCAGCTGCCTTCTTGACGTCATAACCACCGATGGGATTACTTTCGTAGCCATGGCTTCTTGCCACTAACATAAATTGCATTGCTGCCAATGCTGAATCGATTGACGAATCCATTACTAAAGTTTGATAGTCTGCATGTTCATATAGCGGAAGAAATGTACTAAATACTTCATCTAATTTTGCTTTATCAATCTGACCATTATGATATGCTTTTGTCCATAAGTCGCGATAAGACTTATAAGCTTCAGTATCTCCAAATAATAAAACCATGGCAGAACAAGTTTCGACTTGAGGCATATTAAATTTCATAAAGTAACTTTTCAGTTTTTCTTTGCCTTCAGGCGTATCGACTATTACAAAATGCCAGGCCTGTAAATTACATGCTGATGGTGCTTTGGCAGTCTCCTCAATCATTTTTTCAAATTCTTCATGTGAAATTTTTACTGTTGGGTCAAATTTTCTTACAGATTGCCGATTAAATACCACGTCTTCAAAATTGTCATTTATAATTTTCTCGTCTTTCATTACTATCCCTCTTCAATTTCATGTGTTTCTTCCATAAATGGAGCTAAGGCTTTTAGATCAGGTCCTTTACCACTAGGTATATTTTTGGCTCTTGCAACAATCGCTGGATTCATACCTGGATGAGTCAGAATATAGAATTTATCATCTTCAAGTGCTTTAAAAATAATCTTTGGTACATTGTCTAAAGGCATGCCAGTAGTAATATCTTTCTTAGCTTGCTTTTGACCTTCCTTAAATATTTCACTAGAGTAATAAGGATCACTTTTATCAGTATATTTTTCAGGACGATGTTCTTCAGTATGATATAAATCTGTTTGCACGAATGCTGGACAAAATACATGTAAACCAACATTTGCTTCTTCGGCCTGTAAATCATATTCAACTGCTTCAGTCATTCCTACAACAGCGAACTTAGTAGCATAATATGCAGGCATTAATGGACTTGTAATAAGCCCAGCCATTGAAGCAACATTTAAAATGTCGCCATGTCCTTTTTGCTTGCGCATAATTGGGATTACTCGTTTTAATGCCCAAACTTGGCTCATCAAATCAGCGTGTAAGATCCATTCCCAGTCACGTGTAGGAAGTTCCCAAATTGGTCCTGGAATTGCAACACCGGCCGAATTAATTAGCAAGTTAATTTCTCTATATTCAGCCATAGTTTTTTTAACCATAGCATCAATATCTTTTTCTTCGGTTACATCAGTTGGAATACTGATCACTTTTGCACCTGTTTTTTTAATATCATTTTCTGTCTTATTCAGTGCTTTCTTATCTATATCAGCAATGGCAAGCTTCATACCTCTTTGAGCGGCCTCTAATGATAATGCTCGTCCAAATCCATGACCTGCACCAGTAATTAATGCTACTTTGTTCTTAAATACTTTCATATGCATTCCTCTCTATTCGTATTTGTTATCAAATAACATTTCTTACATTATCCATATTAAGCGCTTGCATAAGAAATAAAACATACAACATCAATAATTTGTTAGATGTTTAACAAATTCGATAAATTGTTATATGTTTGGTTTCAGTATTTATTTTTATCTTTACTTGCTACCTTTAAAGAATGGACAATAATATTTTTCTGGGTTCTACAAAACTGTTTTTTCATTTCTTTTGGTGACTCTTGTTGCCCATTACCTAGCCAATCAAGAACAATTTCAGTAAAGCCTCCGGTAAAAAAATGTGCAATAAAATTGCGGTCTTCTTTTCTAACTTGTAAGTTTTCCTTGCTTATAATTTCATCAATATATCCGAAAAGAACATTTATTTGTGGTTTTCTAAAAATAGTATCAAATTGTTTAATATCCAAGTTCTCGTAAAAAGCTTTGCCTAAAGAAGGATTTTCATAAAAATATTGGAAAATATTATAAATATCGTTATCCCAATTGTCGTAACCTTGTGATTTATTTAGTAGATCTATAATTTCTGTTTTAACCGTCCATTTAATAAGATCCGGTATATCCTGAAAATGATAGTAAAAAGTAGGCCTGCTTTTATTAGTTAGAGTTAACAATTGTTTTACAGTTATTGCATCCAATGGCTCTTTTTTAAGCAATTTTTTTAGCGCTTGAGCAAAATCTTTTTTAGTATTCAGTGAAATTTCTTTATTTTTCATTTTTATTTTCCACGTTATAATCCAAATTAGAAAAACTTTCTAGTAATTACTTATTCTCTTCAACTATTTGCCTAATTTTTGCATACCGTTCATCCCATTTATTAATGAATAAGTTATCGTATTCCTGCTTTAATAAAAAATCGAGCAAGTCTTTTTTATCAGGTCGATCTAAAAACAAATATTTTTGCGGGACAACAATTTCAGGCAAAACGGCTCTTAACTGCTTGAGTGAAATCTTTTTAAGAGCACATGATTTTAAAATTGGAATAATGCAGCCATCATTTTTAGGCATAAAATAGTCATAAATTTCTCCATAATCATCTTTTTGAATTTCTTGCCCTATCTGGGCTAACGTAGCAGCATTACTGCGAATCAAAGGTGCACATTTGATAAATAGTTGTATCCCGCCATTACTGCCGGTAGTATAAACAAAAGCCTGAAAACTATCTTTAAAAAAACTCTTGCGGTATTCAATTATTTTTTGTCCCGTTACAATTTCTTTTACGTATTCCTCATGCAAAGATATTAGTAAGGTAGGTAAGAAGGGATCATAAACTTTATCTTTTATTGTACACATTATCAATAATACCTTCCTTTATTACTGGCTTTTTGTTACTTATGCCCATCATAAATATGTTTAGTTAAACAAGCAACTCTATATAGCAAGGCAATTAAAAAAGATAATCTAAGTTATTTTAGGCAAAAAAATTGAGCTGTACCTCAACCATTGAAGTACAGCTCAGTTTTTCTAATCATCTTATGCTCTGTGCCTTAATAAATGAACTTTTGCGGGTTCACCTTTTAACCAAGTAGCAAAGAATGCATAGCCGAAGACCATTAAAGCAACTACAGCCGCCAAAATAATCATATTATTATTGTCCAGCGAAATTGCTTGTTCTTCTTCTAGCAGATTCTTTGACTCATTAACTTGATTGCATAATCCAAAGAATAACATGATTAGACTGCTTAGAGTTAGTAAGCCATTAACTGCCGTTAAAATTTTTATCTTCGTTAGCTTCAAAAAATCATGTCCTTTCTTTCGATTTAAATACCGGTATTATATACCCTCTGGAAATAAATGCAAGGCCTTTGCTTAAAATAATTTAAATTTTTTATTTCTAATATGAGTATTATTATAATTTTATAATTAAAACTTCTAAATCCGAACAAAAAGAAGTACAGCATCTGTACTCCCTTTTATTGCCATTCACTTGTTAACCATTCCTGTGCCAGTTCAAACCAATGGGCAGCGTGCGGATTCTCTTGCCATTCTCTGCCTTTAACTACCATATCTTTTCGTGCTAAAGAAAAGCCGTGACCACCACGATTGAAAATATGAACTTCACACGGCACTTTCTTTTCATGTAATGCTGCTGCATACTCAAACGTATTGGTGACAAGAACTACGGGGTCATCCCAGGCATGGAAAATAAAGGTTGCTGGCGTATTAGTAGTTACACCTAAAGAGCTATCCTTGATAAATTCATCTTGCGGAACTTTATCCTGCTCATCTGCCGGAATGTCAAAACCAATTTTGGTCAGGTTAATTAAAGGATAACCCAAAATAGTTTTATTAGGCAAAACTTCTTCACTGTTAAAGCCAAACTCTTTCTGATACTTTGAAGAATTAGCCATGCTGTTGGCAAAACTAGTTACGTGACCACCAGCGGAAAAGCCAATCGTGACTATTTTGTTGGGATCAATCTGATATTCTTGCGCATGATCGCGAAAGTACTTAACAGTAGTTAAGACATCAAGCCCGGCATCAGGATAAATGTCACCTTCGTCTTGCACGAGGTTATATTCCATAACCACACTGTTAAAACCACGGTTATTAAAAGCCAGCGCTACAGGTTCACTTTCTCTTTGGGACAAATGATCGAAACTGCCTCCGGGTACTACAATTGCCAGGGAGTGTTTAGGTGTTACCAGCTCGCCAATTGACCCCAAAGTGTATGTGTGCACGTTGAACTTGCGCTGGTTAAAATTAGTTAATGTTAAATCATTTACTTTCATTTTTCTCCCCCACTTTTACCATGTTTTTTGCTAAAAAGGTTGTTGCTAATGGTACTGTTAATAATACACCAATTAAAGAATACATTATAATTAAAGCTTCATTAACAAACATTTTTTCATTTAGTACTTCGCCTAAAGTGTAATTCAAACGAATGTACCATAAAAATAATGAAAGGAAGCTGCCAAACATTCCAAATAAAATAGTATTCATTGCTGTTCCCAGGACGTCATTACCGATTTTGGCTCCACTAGCTTTCAGATCTTCATATGAAATTGCTGGATTATGCTTTTTGATTTCAAGCAAACCGGAGCTCATTGATACAGCAGCTTCAGCCACAGCGCCAAGTGTGGAAAAGATAGCAACTGCTACTGCAATTAAGGGATAACTTAAGCCCGGCATTTGCGACAAGCCAACCAAAATTTCACCAGCTTCTGGTCCAAGTCCGGCAGCTTGCGCCAGCCATTCAAAACCCAGAATGATCAAGCTGGCTGCTAAACAAACAACTAGAGAAGAATAAAATGAATTTTTAGCAACCTGATAATCATGCGTGCCTAAGAAAATAATAGTTACCAATTTTAAAGGAACAAAAATCAAAATTAGCAGTGGAATACTAATACCCCATGAAATCAAGATGGCTACTAAGATTAATAATAAAGTGTTGATCAAAACGCTAAAGAAGCTGCGAATGCCAGTTTCTCCACCTACAATCGTCATTAGGATTGCCAATACGATTAGCAAGGCAGTTAATGTACTCATTCTTCAGTCCCCGCTTTCCGCTTTTTTTCTTCTAAAAACAGCAGGCTGCAGCCAGTGGCAAAGACAACTGTTAAAACTATACCAATCGCTGAGATAATACTCTGCGTGACACCAAGTGAAAGAGTAAAACCAAAGGTGGAACGCAAACTGTTATTATCGCGCAAATAGATAATTGTCATGGGCAATTCTTCAGACATAAAGATTAATACCAAAACATTAATCAGAGGCCCCATGATTTCCTGACCCATAGTACGTCCACTTTTAATTAATTGCTGGGCAGTTAAATCAGCTTTAGTCTGAACTAATTCATAAAGACTGGAAATAATATCAGTGGCTTCATCCATTACAGCCCCTAAAATACCTAATAAGGTTTGTGCTAAAAAGATGCCACGAGGATCTTGGGTGGCGTAATCTCCCGTTTCGTATTTGATCTCCGATTCACCAGTCAGGCGCATAATCAAGTAGCACAATGCAAAAGAAACAAAAGTACCTAGAATCGTCGCCAACCACGTTGCCAGCATTTTACGGTTAAAGCCTTGAACAACCAATAAACTAAAGAATGAAAAAACAATATCAGCCAAGCCGAACAGTAAAACAATATAAGAACCGTTAAGTTTGATATCCAGCATGATAACAATATAAAAAATTATCCAGCTGAGTATCATTGATGCAATTAAGTTAAATGACTTTTTACCAGCAACTGCGACCATCAGCGTTGACATTACAGTCAATGCTAAAACCAAAACCCAGTCTCGTTTGGGATCCTGAATAACTGGTTCACCATGTTTAACATTGACCAACACTCTCTGACCCGCGCGAAATTTCTGCGTAACCAATTGCGAGGGGTAATACATATTAGTAGTTTTATAAGTTTGGCCCTTAAACTTGCCTGACAAGACTTTTAAATGAAGAACCTGCTTTCTGATTTCATCTTTATTACCATAGACATCCGTACTTTTTTCTTCTAAAGTATCCTTAATTTTAGTATCGGTGATTACAGCTACATCATTTTTAGAATAAATATCCGTCGCAAAATAGGTACAAGCTGTTAGAATCAAGCCTATAGCTGCAGTTAATACCGCAAATAAGTAGCGCTTCTTAATTTTTTTCAACCAAATCATTCCAATCGATTTATACTTACCTACTGTAACTTAAAAGCAGCCATTAAACATAAATTTTAAGCTAAGTTTGCAAAATTTAAATATATAAAAACGGCTTTTAACTAAAAGTCGTTTCTTCTATACCTACATATCGAGAAACCGTTGCCACCAATGGGTCTTTTCCGGCTCAACCTGCATGTCTGCTAATGTCCGGTGAGTATTGGCACTGGCACCTTTTTCGGCATTTTCTTTAGCTTTAGCCAAAATTTCCTCATGCATTTGCTCGCTGGACTTTTCTTCGTCTTGTGCCACCTGAGCACGCTTTTCAGCCGCAGTTAGTGGCTTAGTATCAGGCATTTCGTCAACATCAGTTATATCATCATTAGTCACGATTCCTGAAATATCAGGCAAAACGCTAAAATCATCTTCTGAACTAGTAGTTTTAGAAGCAGGCGTTTCCAATTCTTTTTGCTTTTCCAATAACTGTTTATTCTGCTTTTCGATATGATCCAATTGTTTTTGCAGATTACTCAGTGCCGTATTCTGCTGGCCAATTGTTTGTTGTAAGGCATTCAGTAGTTTCACCATCTGAGAAGTAGACATTACTTCCTGCTTTTTGTCATCTTCGGTTTTTTCAGGCTTATCTTTTTTAGCAGTAACCGCAAAAACCTGTTGAGCAGCTTCCTGTAAGGTTAAACCGTTATCCTGGGCCAATTTGTGAAAATCTTCCAGGTCCTGTACATCCTGCTTGCTATATAAACGTGCATTTTGCTTTGTTCTGGCATAATAATCAGGCTTACCAGTAACTTTTTCTACAATTAAAGAATATTTACGTAATGTAGCAACACTAATGTGCAGGTGCTTAGCCGTTGCCGAAGGCGCGGTTAATTCTTCAAAATTATGCTTATCTTCACTCATCAGATATACTCCCTAGCACAATTAATTAACCAATTTTATGTAACAGGTTTTTCTTATGGTCAAAACGCTCTTGCGCTTTTCCAATTAAACGGGTAATTAGCTCAGAATACGAAATACCTACTTCTTCAAACAGCTTAGGATACATACTAATATTAGTGAAACCGGGCAGCGCATTAACTTCTGTCAAAATAACTTTATTATCACTGGCACGTAATGTCGAATCAACTCGAGCCAAGCCACTGCATTCTGTAACTTGATATACTTTTAAAGCATTTGCTCTAACTTTATCTACAATTTCTTGAGGTAATTTTGCCGGAATTTGCAAAGTAGTAGTGGAATCAGCATCATACTTATTTTCATAACTGTAAAAAGTTCCAGCCGCATTGATAATTTGGCCCACACCTGAAACAATTGGCTTGTCATTACCTAAAACAGCAGTTTCAACTTCTGTACCGTGAATGGTTTCTTCAATTAAGACCTTATCATCATATCTAAAAGCGTCAGCCAAAGCATCAGCAAATTCTTCTTTATTGGTAACATGATGAACGCCAACTGAAGAGCCTTGGTTTGACGGCTTGACAAATAGATCAGGACCTAGTTTCTCGCTGACTTTATCATAGTCGCGTTTGGCATTAGCATCATCTTCATATTCAAAGCGTTTAATCGCAATCCAGTCAGCAACAGGGACGCCAACACGTTGTGCTAAAATTTTGGTAAATTCCTTGTCCATGGTTACAGCAGAAGCTAACACATCATCGCCAACAAAAGGCTTATTCAAGATTCTGAACAGTCCTTGCAGACAACCGTCCTCACCTAAATTACCATGCACAATTGGAAAGAAAACATCAATTTCCGGTAAATTCTGCAGTTGAATTAAGTTTGAAATATTGGCTACTTCATGTGGATTCTCAATAGTGTATTTAGGATCTTTTAAAACTTTAAATGAATCCTCTTCGCTTGCTAAATAGCCATCATTGGTTATCCAAATTGGGTGAACATCAAACTTATTTTGGTCAATCGCATTATAAATATTGTGGCCTGACATGATTGAGACTTCATATTCAGATGAATTTCCACCAAAAATTAAACCAACTTGTGTTTTCTTAGTCATTATTTTTACCTCTTAGCATTATTTCTTAACTTTTTATTATACGGCAAGAAAAACCCGAAGAATTGTAATTTAGACAATTTTTTAGGATTATTTTTATTATAAGCAAAAAGCCTTGTATAAGACAAAATCATAAACAAAAAATTTATACTATATTAAAAAATACCGTTTTATTCCCAGGTTATTTCATAAAGCTTATTTACTTTTGTGGGATGCTTGCCAGGATTAACCGGATCAAACGACTGATGATAGGCTACAGTCAAATAGATATCATTACTGGCAATCAGTTGTATGCCTTCTAGCTCAGTATAATAACCGGCTAGCTCTAATTCATTTTTCTGAGACAAATCAATTAGTTCCCAATGTGACGGATTGACTGCATTCCAGGGAATTTTAACAATTTTGCGGTTTTGGCCCAGTCTGTCGTCTGCAAACTGACTGGAAATATAGATATCCCGATTATTATCAATAGCAAATCCCTGCAGCGACCCTACTAATCCCATGCGACCAGACAAATCTGGTATTTTAAAGGCAGCTAAGCATCTTATTGTAGTAATATCAACATGCTTGGTTAACGTTGCTGCTTGATCAAGAGCATTATTAATATCGTTTAAATAATAAAGTGCAAAATAGCCGGTAAAGTCATTATCCCCATAAGCTATTAAAAAGTAATTTAAATTAGGAGAAACAGCAACTTCCACACGTGCGAATTGATCTCCACTGCAACTGATACCAAAATCAGCTCCTGCATAATTTAAATTGGACAGTCGCGGTCGCATTTTGGTATTTGCAGTAACTTTAAAATATCGTGGAATTGCAATACGTGCAATTTGTTTAGACCAGCTAGACCAACCTGGATTCAAATCATTTGGCTTGGTGCCAATAAACCACTGCCCCTTTCTTCCGGCATACTCCAAAGTTTGTGTATGACCAGCAGCCGTTCCAGTTAGATGTAAAACTGGTAACTGCTTATTAAAAGAAACATTACTGTTATTTTGACCACGATAAACAAAAGTATCTCCTGCTACATGTTGTAAAACATAATCGTAGCCATTATTAATAGTAGTTTTCTGAACTACTACTTGCCGCAAGTCCTTGTCTACCGGGCCGGTTACCCCATCCCAATCATCTAAGTTACTATTTAAAGTAATACTAATATTTTTTGCCAGTTGCATATTTGCATTATTAATCAAAATACTTTTCCCTCATAAAAGTCCTGTGCAACAAATTATTAAATATCACTATCTTTTTTCAATCTGAATAATACTTAATTTAATTTTGCCTTATAATTTATATTAAAGAAAGGAGAGCTCTTTAAATGATTAAAAAAATTTATACTGCCCTCTTGTGCTTACTTTTCATTTTTCCATTTAGTAACACTAAAGTTTATGCGGCAGAATTCACTCCTGACGAAATAAATAAGATAGCCCATTTACAACAGGAATATGCACAGCTTGATACTACCACTTTTAATTTTAATAATCTTTATTTGAGCAAGCCCCAGTTTAAAAACAGATTTAAACAAGGAGCACTCGTTCCTGCTTACCTTAATAGTCAATTAGCCTACACCAACTATTATAGACAGCTATTTGGCTTGACTCCTGTTAGAGAAAACTTTCAGGATAATATTGCTGCACAAAAAACTGCAGCTGTGCTGGCCGCACTTAATGCCAACCCTCGGATTAACCAACACAGCCTGCCTTTTGAGAAGCGTCCGAAAGTAATTAACAAAAACGTTTGGCAGTTAGCGCGCAATATTTCAAGCAAAGCTAACCTTAATTTCAATACTAGTGATCAAACAGCTGGTGATGTTATTACTGATCTGCTAACCGACCAATATAACTTAACCGGCGCTGACACTGGTCACCGAGCATGGCTATTGTCAACACGCTTAACTTCAACTGGAGCAGGCGCTGCGTACGGTAAGAATGGCTACCGCTATTCTGTTCAAAAAGTTTTTAATCCTGATGATGTTTTTCGTGCTCCCAGCCAAGAAATGGTAACTTATCCCAGCAGCGGCGTTTTTCCAATCGAGCTTTTGCAAGGTCAAAATATTGCCTGGTCTGTCTATCTTTCAGATCAAAGCTTTAAAGGCAATCCAATAATTACCATTACTGATAAGGATACTGCCCAAACTTATCAGGCTAAAAATGTCCATAATTACAGTAAGAGTGGCTATGGCAATTTTGAAACTATTATCACTTATTATCCTGGATCAATCCCGCTGGTTGTTGGACATGAATATGAAGTAAAAATAACGGGCTTGACCAGTTATACCTTTAAGCTGTTTCAACTTAAAAATCATTCTGAATCAATTCAATAATAAAAAATTTCGGCAAATGATGTATCCTATTATGTCATTTAATGTAATTTGCCATAAATAATTTCCCTTATTTACTTTTTCAAAAATTTCATTAAAACTTTTCCTTGAATTAGCAGTATTTTCTAAAGCAATTCTAGTGATAAGTAAGTTCAGCTTTAGTTTTTTATAATCAGTTCGCTTTCTAAGCTTGTTTAACATATATATGTCATAAAAGTCTTTCATTCGAGTATTAGCAGTACTGCGACTAAATACTGTTTCTAGTTTTTGGGCAATAAAAGTTTCATTTTTATAGCAATATTTCTAGGTATTCTTGAACTTTTTTAACAGTTTTGAATTTTCTTGCAAAGTACAGCAATTTGGCAATATTTTTATTCGGCTGTTTTAAATACTGCTTATAAGCTTTATTTATTATTTCAGGATCAATGTGATTCTGTGGTCGTAATATTTCAGCCATAGTTCGATCAATAGAATAAACCCTAACATTATTTCCACTAGGAGTTTTTACTATTTCTATACCCAAATTATACATTTGAAGTACTTGTTGATGGGGCACAATTTGTTCTTTTAGCTGCGAATTTTTATATCCTCTCGGAAAGGTAAGATCAATTTTATCTGGAACACGATCACTCAAACCATATAAATAAAGTGCAGACCTCAACGATATTATTCCCTTCTTGAGCCTAAGCTGAATAATATAAAAAGCATCTTCCAAATGGTTTGGACTACCATATATTCCTTTATCAATCAAAATTAACGTATTGTTATTAAGATAGCTCTTAATTTGTTGTCCTGAAAAGTTTTTCTTTGTGAGTTGTTTTCTAGACAGCACATAGTTATTTTGTTTCAACAAATTTTCCAATTCAGATTTTCTAGTCATTTTAGTCACATTCTCTTATCTATATTATACCCCATTATATAAAATGTCGGGGTATAATATAGATAAAATTAAATAAATAAAAACCATATTTCGAAACTTAAGCGAAATATGGTTCTTATTAAAACGAATTAATATCTATTTTCAGAGAGTTATTTGCATCTTTAAGTAGATATTTTTTGAACTGAGTAAAACTCTAAAGGTAGCGTGCAACAGCAGCTAACAAATCTTTTTCATTATTAACTATAGTTCCATTAAGCTTAATCAAACCCGTGGTGTACAAGTTAACATAATGAAACTGATTTTCAGCAATCTGAGTTAGAGCGTGCAGTTTTTCCTGGTTAGTAGCACCCTGTTGGCGTGTATCAGTGTATAAGCCAATTATGGGAATCTCTTTTGCATAAGCCACACCTATTTCACTAGCGACACCATTATCAATGCTAAGTCCATCAAGCACCGCAATCATCAAATCACTATTAACTAGCTTCTCGGTATCTGCCTGAGCGATCATTTTAGAATCGGCATACGCTTGTTTATCATTAATTGACGCGTTTTCTTGGGGCAAATATAAATCAATGGCATCATCTATTTGCCGAATTTTTGCCGCTAATTGCGCGTTATAGTTGATTTCTGCTTGTGAAAACAAAGCATTTGCAAAATAAATTTTCATATGAGCTTCCTTTGGTAAAAATGACCAATTGCTTTTTAAGCCAAGCTACTTAATTGTTTGGCGAGCTAATTTCCCATGGAATCGCACTCAGGATATAAAGAACAACTCCGATAATTACAAAATCTAGGAAAATACTGCTGCTTATTTCTAATACATAACCTAGTACAGCTAAGCTTTCAACGTTAAAAATTACGGGTATAACTGCCAATACGCCCGCAATTAATATTAACCAAAATCCGGCCCACATACCAGATGCGGTAACTTCGTGGGTCAGCATTTTTAAATTCAAAAATAACTTCATATCACTTATTAATGACCTTAAACTAATAATAGCCATTATCAGTATGATTACATTAACGATTAACAAGATAAAAGCGACATTGCCCCCAAGTGTAATAGTATTCAAATTAAAAGCATCTATTACGTCATATGGGGCATTATTTTCCTGTTCTTTTAGTTTTTCTTGTACTAATTGGGCATCACTAGATACGCCTTGATCAACGTTTAAATCAATGTCATGCAAAATTTGCTTGGCTAATTTCATATTACTGAATTTAAACCATGGCGTACCCAACGTATAGTCAATAATATGGTCGGCAATTGGCTGTGTTTGTTTCGTAGTCAACAAATTAGCGTTGCCATTTTTATTAGCACCAATTATTTCTGCTAAAGCATCAAAGTGCTTGTTGATCTGCCTGACAACTACAGCCTCATTACTATTGCTTCTAATTTGCCCTTTCATGAAAAAGGGATTTAGGAAAGTAGCGGTAATCATGGTTAGCGACACAATCAGAAAGATAATAAAGGACAGAACTTTTTTATAATCCTCGTTCTGCTCTCTATTTATTCTGTGCAAACCATCTCGCGCGCCATTTGCCATATTTTTCCTTTCTAACAGACAATCTCCTTGTCTTCATCAAACATTGTATCTATAGCATGATGAATGGTTTCATCATCGGTAGATTCGATAATCTCATGACCTTCTTTGAGCGCTTTATCAATAGTAGATTTTGAACAATGTAAGAAACTATACATAAATGATTTTGTACCATAATCTGCTATTTCTTCAGGAGAAACGTCATATTCTTTATTATCATAATAAAGACGACTAATGCCTGTTACAACAAAAGCAATTCCCAGCCGTACTTCTTTTGCATCAAAGTCCACGTGGTTAAATAGCTGTTTCTCCTTTAACCAGTCATTAATGGTCTTACTCCAAAAATCTAACGATTCGTTACTCTTAAACACTTCTGTAATAATGCGCTTAAGACCTTCATCTTTGATTCCCAGCATTTCAATTGCATAAATAAAGGCTTTAGTACGCGCACAAACTTCGTCTTCCTTATTAACGCCGAATTTTTGCACCTGCTTATCTAATGTATTAAGAATATTGCGCACTACATCAGTAATCAAGCTTGATTTATGTGGATAATACGATTGCAGTAAGGATTTGGAAATTCCCGACTTTTCTGCAATCATTTGAAATGAAACATTATCCAATCCATTTTCTCTAATTAAGTGAAATGTATTACTTAAAATTGTACGTCTTCTTTTATAATTTTTACGTCGTGCCATAATGTCTTCTCAACTCCTATACATTTTGCCTTAATTATACCAATGATATAGAATAAATAAACAAAAAAGGCACCGGTATATTATATGTTTATAATTTAGACTAAAAAACAAATCTTATCAGCAAGCCATTTAATATGTCTTTACTTTAAATCACTTTCACTTAACAAATGCATTGAGCGATCATTATATACATAATTAATTCCTCGCGCCAAAAGCAAATCAACAGAAATACGGACCATTCTGTCCGGATAATGGCTGTGCTTAATTGTATCAGTTACTACAATTTGTTCAATTGGTAATTCATTCAAAACTTCAAGCGCGTTCTGTGAGAGCAGTGCGTGTGTGGCAGCAACATAAACCTTCTTGGCGCCAGCTGCTAAAACAGACTTGGTTGAAGAAGAAATGCGTGATCCGGTATCAATTAAATCATCAACAATAATGCACTTCTTGTCTTTAACATCACCGATCATATCATGTACATCCGCATCATAACGGGCACGACGCTGATCCACAATTGCGATAGGAGCATCAAAGCACTGGCCAAAGTTACGGGCAAGTTTAGCACCAGAGTGATCCGGTGAAACAACTACAATGTCATCTTCTTCTTTAGTAGCAATACCATTATCAATAAAATATTGCGCTAATAACGGCATAGCATGCAAATGATCAACCGGAACATTATAAAAGCCTTGAATTTGTGAAGCGTGCAAATCAAGTGCAATTAAATGATCCATACCAGTAATTTGTAATAAATTAGCTATGAGTTTAGCAGTAATTGGTTCCCGTGAACGAGTTTTGGTATCTGAGCGTGAATAAGCCAGATATGGTACTACTACATTAACCCTATGCGCTGAAGCACGATGCAATGCATCTAAAACAATTTCTAATTCCATAAAGTTTTCATTTACAGGATCTTGAATTGACTGAATGACAAAAACATCACACCCCCTGACACTTTCGCCAATATTAACTTGGATTTCGCCATCGCTAAAATGCTGCACAGCAGTTTCGATTAACGGCTTTTTCAATATTTGCGCAATTTTTTCATTTAAAGCGGGATTTCCGCCGAGCCCAATTAGCTTCATTGGGTGCATTAACTGAAGAAGTTCTTCCTTGTTCATAGCTACCTCGTTTTTTAAAAAATACAATCTTTGCAAGTCTATTATAACCAAAAAAGTCATCAGTGCCTAGAAAAGTAATAATTCAAACAAAAAGCCGAAGATACTTTCGGCTTCTACTATACGAATTTACTCTTATTTCTAGAATTCAATGACCTATTGGAAAAAGTCTTCCATTAAGTTTAGTAATTTGAAACTCCTTACGGCGTAACTTTCATGTTTTTGCCTGGGCATGACCAAAAGCTGTCCTTGAGGAATAATCTGGCTATACCAGCGAACATGCTCTACTTTAACCCAGTCTTTTTCACCTACTACACAATAGGTAGGTATTTTAATTGCCTTTAAGCTGTCAACCGACATAAAGCTCTCTGATAATTCTACTTTACTGTCCCGGTTCATGCGTAAAAAACGCAGAAAACCTTCAGTCAGATAGTGGTAGGACCTGATGCCATTACCGTTAACAAAAACGCCCGCTATCATCAGCTTTTTAAAGATATCTTGGTCTTGACTAGCCAGCATCATTGCCACCAAGCCGCCTGCATCAAAGCCAAAGCAATAGCAGCCTCTGATATGAACCTGCTTAATAAAAGCCGCAAGGTCTTCAACTTCAGTCTGGTAGTGTTCTGCTGCTTCTCCCTGACTCAGACCATGACCCCTCATATCCAGCACATAAACCGTATAATAAAGAGACAAAGGAGCCACTATCTGATCAAACATGCCACCATCTAAATGGTGTCCGTGCAATAAAAGAAGGGGCGCGCCCTTACCTAATTTACTGTAATAAAGTTCATTACCATTTACTTTTTCTCTCATCTTTGGTCTCTCTCACTAGCCTCAATCAACTTCTGATTAGAACCATTTTCCTTCTTATGTTCATGCCACAAGCTACGGATGATAATTTTAGCAATAATGTAATTCGCTTTAAAATTATCAGGAATCATTTTTGAATTAAAGTGATGAACCATGCTGTCTTTCCGTTGCCAGTAATGATATAGAGGCTTGCTATCACAATAGAAGCCTTCTGTTAAAGCTAAGTATTGGACATTAAATATTTGATCTTCCATAAAGGCCAAGTTTTTCTTGAAACTAAGATGATTCTGGCGTATAACCGCCAATTTGTAGCCCTTGTTCCAAGTATAACCTTTAACAGGAGTAGCCAAGCAATGATTATCACATAAAGAGCCAAATGGATTACTGATTAACTGGTACGTTCTAGCCTTACTCTTCATCCCCCGTACAACTTTTTTAGTGACAGGAACCGAGCCCGGCTTATTTTCGTAATCAAGCCAAAAGCCACAGGAAACCATTGCAGCATCGGGATGATCATGAAAGGCATTTACAAAAAAAGCTGTATAACCAGAATCTACCCAGTCATCACCATCATGAAAAGTAAAATATGGTGTATCAACGTTTGCAATGCCAACATTACGCGCATCAGACAGGCCACCATTATGCTTATTTATTATTTTAAAGTAACGGAATCGTTCACGATAGCTCTCAGCTATTTTTCTAGTATTATCCGTTGAACCATCATTGACAATTAACAACTTAAAATTCGGATCATCTTGCTGTGCCAAATGATCAAGTGCTCGAGTCAAGTATCTTTCAACATTGTAAACTGGCATGATGACAGTTAATTCAGGTTGCGCAGTCATAGCTTCCTCCTTCACTTTTGTTATTATACCATCTTAAATATTAAAAATAACGTAAAGTAAGTAGTACATAACTATAATTTAAACTTTTGCGTTTATCATTTAGTATAATTAAGGACAGTTAAAAGGAGCTAATTACATATGAAAAAAGCAAAAACTATTTTAGCTATTATTACAATGTTATTTTTTAGTACCATTTTATGTGGCACTATTAAGCAAACAGTTAAAGCGGATTATTTGCCCGTAGTTTGCCTGGGAACGTCTTTGACTGAAACGCAAAAAAACGGCACGTTAAAAACTCTCAGCGAACCTCTAAAGGGCGCTAGCTATCAAACTATTACCATCACGGGTGCCGACTTAGTCAAATACCTTAACCCATCTGGTGCTAACTTTACTACTAATTCTGGTGTCTGGTCTAGTGCGATGATTGAAAAGACTGCTTCTGGTAACGGTATTAACGTCCACATCCTTGACTATCAAGGGCGCAACAATATTACCACAATCACATCCGATCAATATAAAAATGCCGCCTTAACTGCCGGTATTTCTGACGCTAATATTTACGTTACTAGTGCCGTTCCTATTGATGGCTCCGGTGCTTTAGCCGGTGTCTACGCCGCTTACAGCAAAACTGGGGAAAACTTAAACCAAAGCCAAGTTAATGCAGCTCAAGATGAAATAAACACATTGAGTAAAATTACTAAAGAAAATAAAGATAAAGACGGCTATAGTGATGCGCAACTAAACAATGCTGTTGCAGGTGCAAAGCAGGAAATGGGCAAAATCGGTAACAATATTTCAAACAGTCAAATTCACGACATCGTTAACAACCAAATTAACATCAATCATCTTGGCGATGTCATTAACAACAATCAGAAACAACAAATAATCAACATCTTAATTGAAGTGCGTGATTCTGGTGCTTTAAAAAATCATAAATTTAGGGATCAAGCCGATGCTTTATCAAAAAACATTAAACAGAATGCAAAAGACATTTTCGATAAAATAAATACCCCGGAAAACCGCAATTGGTTGGAACAAATTTGGCACAGCATCACTTCATTTTTCAGTCACCTGTTTGGCGGTTTAATAGTCACTACATTTTAACTAATTACATTTGGTCCATAAATTTATTTAATGTATGGTCAACAAATTCATTACCGCGATTATTGGCGTGGCCTTTAGTCCATTCGAATTTAGTTTGAGAAAATTCACCCAAGAGCTGATCCAACTCCTGCCAGCATTCAAGGTTCGCAATTGGACCCTTAGAGCTTTTGGTCCAGCCACGCTTTTTCCAACCTTTAAGCCAGCCTTTAGTAATGGGATTTAGCACGTATTGAGAATCGAGTACAAACAGTAGTGGCTCGTGGTTAAAGTTTAACTCAAGCAATTTCTTGAGAGCTTCAATCAAAGCAGTTAATTCCATTTTATTGTTAGTCGCACCAAACTCACCGTTTGAATTATAAACAGACTTTTGTTGGCCCTCTTCTTGCCATTCAATTAGATAGGCCCATGCAGCTTTATCCGTTGCACGCACATGGCCGCCTTTAAAGTTACCGGTATTGCGGGTACCGCCATCCGTATAGATTGTGGCAAAAAAGCTGGACGGATGCGCTTTAGTTGCCTTGTTTAATGCTCTATTCTTTTGGGGAGAAGTTGCCGCAGCAGAAGGCTTCTCCTTGATTTTACGGCTTTCTCTTTGAATCTTGGCAATTGCCTCTTTTAAAGAATCCTCGTCTTTTTGAAAGACCTGTTGAACCGTTTCGTGATCCCAATCCAAATATTCTGTAGCATCCGTTATCTTGCTAAAAGATTTAAACTCAGCACCAGAATAGCCATCAACCTGTTTTCGGGCTTCATCCCAAGTGCGATAAACGCCTGGCTTGCGGCCCTTTTTTACTGCATAAAATTTCATATGTTCTCCTTTCACTAATTTGTCTAGTCAATGCTAAAATAGATGTAGTTCTATTTTTAAGGTGGTATTATGTTCTTCAATACTAAAAAATACAAGGAAGAAGTGGAAAAAAACCACAAACGTGATCTTGCACAAGAGCCCAGCAGGCTCAGTATGCTTTTTCTCGCTGCTTTGGCAACTTTTGCACCAACTCGTATTTTTTTGCGTTTACATAAAAAAAGAATTGAAGATAACGCCACCATTGAACCAAAAAAAGGTGACTTTGAACAAGTACCGATAATTTATTTTCATGGCTTTCGTGGCGGCGACTATACCACCAAGGTAATGGTCCAGCAGGCTCTGATAGATAAAGGAACTTCGAAGTATCTCAAAGTAACTACTGACTTACTGGGTAACTTCAAGCTCGAAGGTACCTGGACAGGTGATCGAAATCCCATTGTACAAGTTGTTTTTCGCCAGCGCCTCGTTGGCGTTTATGCGATTGATTACTACTTGCGTTTTACATTACCATTCTTAGCTCAAAGGTACCATTTTTCTCACTATTCGGCAATTGCACACTCTCTTGCCTGTCCCTGCATCGTACGCACAGAGATGCGCAAATCCCGTAAAAAGCAGTTCCCTCACTTGGTCAAATGTGCTTTTATCGCTGGTCCCTTTGACGGGGTAGTTTACTTAGGAGATATTCCCAACGTTAATGCCTTTAACCAAAAGGGTCGTCCAGCTGTAGTTAACTTGCACTACCTGTATCTTTTGCTCAGACGCAAACGATTTAATCCCAATATTTCAGTGCTAAACATTTATGGCAATGTTTTAGACAACACCAACAGCGATAAATTTATTTCCGTGACTTCTGCTAAAAGCATCCGCTACGTTTTAGCACCTTATGCCAAATCTTATCATGAAGTTGAGATTCGCGGTAAAAAGTACGCAGAACACAGTTGGATGCATGATAATCCCTTTGTTATCGACATTATTGATAAATTTATTGGTCTTAAAAAGTAATTTGATTTTTGGAGGAAATAAGTGTGATTCTGCTCCGTGACATAGGACGCATCATCATTATTACTAATACTATCTTAGCCTTTTACATCGTCTTTCACAGAAGACGCTCTGTCTCAACAACCTGGGCCTGGCTGATTATCTTGCTGGTTTTTCCAGTTTTAGGGATGATCATTTACGGCTTTTTCGGTCGGGGAATTTCGCAGGAAAATATTTTCGCTATTAACAAACAACATCATATTGGGTTGCGAAATGTCCAAAAATCTATTACTGCTGCTCCTAAAAAAATCAGTACATCTGATACGTCAAATAAGGCTAAGATGGTTATACACTTTTTTGATCACGATGGTGAGTCACCATTAAGTAAAAATAACCACGTTAAGCTTTATACCGATGGTGCAATCATGTTTCACGACATGATGCGTGACATTAAAAAAGCTAAACAGTCTGTAAATGTTGAATTTTACACCTTTTATAATGATGAAATAGGCAATGATTTCCTCGATTTGCTGATTCAAAAGGCACAAGAAGGCGTATCTGTACGCTTACTATATGATGCTTGGGGTTCGATGGGAGCAACTAAAGCATGGTTTGACCAACTAAGAAAAGCCGGTGGCGTTGTGCTACCTTTTATTACTTCACGCAATATGATTACGCGTTACCGGATTAACTACCACTTGCACCGCAAAATTGTCGTAGTTGACGGTAAAACATCTTGGACCGGCGGCTTTAATATTGGTGACCAATATCTCAGTCGTAAGAAAAAGTTTGGTTATTGGCGTGACAGTCAGGTGAGAATTGTCGGTTCAGCCTCTCTGCTCTTGCAAGAACGATTTGTCATGGATTGGAATGCTTCCATTCAAAAGGAAAACCAAGTAATCACATTTAATACTGTTCTTTTCCCTAATTTAGATGAAAATGAAATTCATCCCGGCGACGTAGCTACACAGATAATTTCAGATGGGCCCGATCGTTACAATGCTAATATGCGTAATGGTATTATGCGCCTAATGTCTTTAGCTAAAAAGAGACTCTGGATTCAGACACCCTATTTAATTCCTGACGACGCGATGTTTGCGACTTTGCAAACTATTGCTATGTCGGGAATTGATTTGCGAATTATGATTCCGTGCAAACCTGATCACCCTTTTATTTATCGCGCCACACAATGGTATGCCAATGAACTATCTCGTTATGGTATTAAAATTTATATTTATAATAAAGGTTTTATTCATGCTAAAACAATTGTGGTTGACGACACTTTTTCTACGGTTGGTTCAATGAATCAAGACTATCGCTCCTATGATCTTAACTTTGAAGATGTTGCCGTTTTTTATGATAAAAATTTTACCAGTGAAGTCGCACAGTCTTTTGAAGATGATATGAAAGATTCATCATTATTAACACCCGAGGATATAGCCAAACAAGGTCGCTGGCTCAAGATTTTGCAAAGTTTCTCACGGATGCTTTCACCAATTTTATAATTAACAAAAAGCCTTCCACAACGGAAGGCTTTTAAAATGCGCTATTATTAATTATTCCGCAAAGTGATAAACACTTTCAGCTGGATAGCGAGTTGTTTTAGCCATAGTTTCTTCAGTTTCATTGCTCTTGCCAATTACTATTGCCATTACTGGTAAGTAGCGTTTTGGCTCTAAGTTAAAGGTTCTGGCAATTTTAGACTCGTCATAGCCAGCAATTGGGTTAGTGTCGTAACCATGGTTGCGAGCAACGAGCATAAACTGCATGGCAGCAAGTGAACAAGATCTAATGGAATCAATTGCACAAGAATAATATGTGCCGTTTTCATAAGATGGCAAAAAGGTTCTTAAGACTTCGTCTAATTTTTCCTTAGTGATATTGCCTGTCTCATATTCCTTGGTCCAATTTTCACGATACTTTTTATAAGCATAAACATCGGCAAAGACTTGCACGACTGCAGCACAGCTGTCCATCTGGGAATCGTTAAATCTCAGCATGTATTTCTTAACTTTAGCAATAGTTTCCGGGGTGTCTGCTACTTCAAAGTGCCAACCTTGCAAGTTGCAGCCAGAAGGAGCTGTAATTGTTTCTTCAAACATTTCCTTAAATTCTGAACGCGGAATCTTGACACTCTTATCAAAATGGCGCACAGAATGACGATTTTGAACCACATCATTAAAATCGTTATTACGCATTTCGTCACACTTTCTTTATTAAATATATCTCTACTCGTTAATTTTACTACATCTTGTTACCGCTTTCACATATTATTTATAATTATTAGCAGTATAATAATATATAAATTATTACAGCTAAGAAAGGTCTATTAAAATGAAAAAACTAGTCAGAGATAAAATTCCAGAATTTGCTCATTATGCTACTTATCGCAAACTTGCTCCAGCAGAAATTGAACCAGCATTAAAGCAAAAACTAATTGAAGAAACTAACGAAGTTCTTGCCGCTAAAACCGAAACTAATTTAATTGAAGAGTTGGGTGACGTTTACGAAGTCATTTTAGCCTATCTTAAATTTAAAAACGTTGACCAGGATACTTTTTTAAATCAGGTCAATAAAAAACGCGCTCTTAAGGGCGGTTTTACTAAATATTTGGAAATGAACTGGGAAGAAAAATAATTCAAAAAAAGACACGCTTTTACGTGACTTAAAAAATATCCTGAATTTCAATATGAATATCATGATGAATGTGATTTTTGAGCGCCTCAACAATTTGCGCAACGCCATTGGAAAAGCGCAGGTAATATTGTCTGTTCTTTTGGGTTGTCAAAATACAAATTACCTGCTTTTTCTTTGGATTAGGTACTTTAATTAAAGTTACCATTGCAATTTCCGAATATGAAATCGTTCGGCGAAAGTAACCTGAAACTACGGCCCTTTTTGGTGCCAGACCTGTAAAGCCGTCAATTATACCGATCATCAAGAAAATCGCTAAAAATATACTTAAACCCGGGTCTCCCTTTTCAATTAATTGCCAGGTAAAACCGATCCAGATAAAAATCACGGCCCAAATAATTGAAGAGGAGCGATAATGTCCCTTTAAATCAATATTTGCCTGCCAGTACCAACTATAACAGGTGTAGCCTAAAAGTAAGGCATCCAGAATTAGATAAAAAACTATCATATGACTCTCCTCAATTGTATTTTCATCTATTATAACAGACTCACAGTCTTTAGAGCGGTTAATCAACATTAATGATATTTTACTTGCATTTTTATTAAAATTATGATTGAATTATTATCAAATTAAATGCAGTGAAAAAGACGAGTAAATAGCTTATCTCTTTAAGTGAATCGGTGACAGTGGAAAACCGTTAGACCCTGAGTTATTGAAAAACACTTTTAGCAGCACGCTGAAATTCATGTAAAAGTAGGTTGTGTCGTCTCCAGTACGTTACCACGCTGGTGAAGCATGTTAGTGCTTCATGAGTTGGCCCTTTAGGGCAATTGAGGTGGTACCGCGGAAAAAGCCTTTCGTCCTTGTTTTTATTAAAAACGGGATAAAGGGCTTTTTCTTTTCCTTAATTTATAGGAGGTCAAAACAATGACTTTAATTTTACCCGCAGGTTACCACCCTACTCTCACAATTCGTGATACAGAAGCAGCTATCGTGTTTATTCGAGAAGAATTTCAAAGAGTTTTAGCTAAAAAATTACATTTACAACGGATGTCTGCCCCACTTTTCGTCGAAAAGCATACAGGGCTTAACGATAACCTGAATGGAGTTGAACGTCCAGTTGCCTTTGATGCTAAGAATTTGCCTGCAGATGATACACTTGAAATCGTGCATTCCCTTGCTAAATGGAAAAGAATGGCACTAAAAAAATACGGCTTTAACATGCACGAAGGACTTTTCACTAACATGAATGCCATTCGCCGCGATGAAGATTTAGACAACTTCCACTCGCTCTATGTGGATCAGTGGGATTGGGAAAAAATCATTGCTAAAGAGGAAAGAACAGAGGAAACCCTGAAAAGCACCGTTACTAAAATTTTTGCAGCAATTAAGGAAATTGAAGCTGGTTGCGCTTCCCGCTATCCCGCTTCTACTTACCACCTACCTGAGAAACTTTACTTTATTACCACGCAGGAATTAGAAGACCGCTGGCCGGATATTAGTCCTGAAGAACGGGAAAACAAGATAACTGCAAAAGAAAAAGCCGTCTTTATTATGAAAATCGGCGACAAGCTAAAGAGAAGTGGCAAGCCCCACGATGGTCGGGCACCAGATTATGATGACTGGCAACTAAATGGTGATCTGATTTTCTGGTATGAGCCCTTGAAACAAAAAATTGAAATTTCTTCAATGGGTATTCGCGTTAGTCCAGAAAGTCTCCACGAACAATTAAAGAAAGCTGATTGTCTGGACCGTGAAAAATTGGAATTTCACCGCATGTTGCTTGATGGAGAATTGCCTTATACCATCGGTGGTGGAATTGGGCAATCCCGCTTATGCATGCTTTTGCTTGGTAAAGCCCACATTGGTGAAGTACAAGCTAGTGTTTGGCCTCACGATATGATTACTAAATGCAAAGAACATGACATTCAAATTTTATAATTAATAAAAACCATGCTAGCAATTTCTGACAGCATGGTTTTTATTGCAATAACCCTATCTCACAGGCAAAATCTTGTAGTAAACTAACAGTAGAAAATCTAGTTTTAAGAAAGGCAAAATTATGATTGATTCTAACAAGATAACTGAATTAAAAAATGATATTGATCAGGCACGCCACATTACTTTTCTGACTGGTGCCGGCGTTTCAACTCATTCTGGTATTCCTGATTATCGTTCTAAAAACGGTATTTATGATGGCGTCTCTGAAAGTCCGGAAACAATTCTGAGTGAAGAAACGCTTTATCAGCGACCTGAATTTTTCTACAAGTTCGTCATGGATAATATGTACTTTCCTAGCGCCAAGCCAAACGAAATCCACCAGAAAATTGCCGCTATCTGCAATGAAAAAGGCGATTTAATCACCCAAAATGTTGATGGCTTGGACAACAAAGCTGGCAATAAACACGTCACTGAATTTCACGGCTGCCTTTATAATATCTACTGCACTAAATGTCATAAATCAGTTTCATACGCTGAATATGCGAAGTCCTACCGTCATGAAAATTGTGGCGGTATTATCAGACCAGGAATTGTTTTATACGGTGAAGCCATTAATGGTGACAGTTTGGCAAAGTCTGTCAACGCCATGCAAAATTCTGACTTAGTAATTATTTCAGGCACTAGTTTTGTGGTCTATCCCTTTGCTCAACTTTTATCTTACAGGCAAACTGGAGCGAAAGTTTGGGCAATTAATAAAACAGCCATCCCGGCAGAAGGCATTTCTGCCATCATTGCGGATGCTCTAGATGTTTTTAAGCAGCTTTAAATTTTTAAGCAGGCTCTTTAAGCTATTCTATTTGCTTTTTACCCAAGCACTAATTATTACTTGTTAAATTTCGATACAGTAATTAAAATTTATCTGAAAAAGAAAAGAGCCTTTAAATGACAATTTTTAAAATGTATGCTCCCTTTTTTAGTGGCAGCAACTGGATACACGTGTTAACCAGTGGTAAAGATTGGCTCACCATCTTAACCCTGATTCTGATGGAATGCTTGCTTTCCGTTGACAATGCGGTTGTGTTGGCAGCCCAAACCAAGGTTCTGCCTGATAAAAAACAACAGGAAAAGTCATTATTCTATGGCCTTTGGGGTGCATATATTTTTCGCTTTATCGTGATTGGCATTGGTACTTACTTAATCAATTTCTGGGAGATAAAATTAGCGGGCAGTCTGTATCTTTTCTATCTTTCCTTTAAGTTTTTCTACGACCAAAGGCATCCCCAAAAGGCTGCCACTAGCGCAAAGATTGAAAGTGCAAAAATTACTAAGCATACCCCTAAAAAGGGCAAACATTTTTTGTCACTTTTCTGGCGGACCGTTATTTCAATTGAAGCAATGGATATCGTTTTTTCAATTGATTCAGTGCTAGCTGCCCTAGCAGTTTCCAGTAATCCGGTAGTGGTATTAATTGGCGGCATGATCGGTATCTTGTGCATGCGGGGCGTCGCTGAAATCATCATCAAATTGATGGATATTATTCCTGAATTGCAGCCAATGGCTTATATTTTAATCGGCATCATTGCTTTTAAACTGTTGCTGTCTTTGCCACCTCTAAGCTACGAATTACCTAATACGACCTTTGCATTAATCGTGTTCAGTATTCTAATTTTAACTATTGCTTTTCACTTTTTACGTGTTAAAAAGAGTAAACGCAAATTATAGTCTTTGATCAACGTATTCTTTGAGCACAACTGCCTGGTTGTGCTCTTTATTCTTTGCACCATAAAGAAAAAGAACATCTTGTTTTGCAAGCTCAGCTTTAACTTGGGCGATAAAATTGACAGTCACAGGATTGTGGTCCAATTCATTTATGTATTTTTGCCGAAACTCAGAATATTTAGTATCATCATGATTGAACCACTTACGCAATTCGGTGCTGGGACCAATTTCTTTTGCCCATTCATCTAAATTTGCATCTTTTTTACTTTTACCTCGTGGCCACAGACGGTCAACTAGAATGCGGTAGCCGAGCGGTTGCTCATGATCGTAAATGCGTACTAATTTTATCTTTGTCATGCTAATATCCCCTTTTAATTTAAGTTTACTACACGGAAGAAAAAATGAATTACTCAACTTATTTTACTAATAAATCTACCGCCACTATTACTAAAGATTTAATTGGCAGACCCCTCACATACAATGACGGTGAACATATTATGGGTGGCTACATTGTAGAAGCGGAAGCATATTTAGGGGTCAAAGATCGCGCAGCTCATTCATACGGCGGTCATCGCAGCCCAGCTAATGAAGGTCTTTATCGCAAAGGCGGCACCATCTATATTTATGCTCAAAGACAATATTTCTTTTTTGATGTTGCAACGCAAGAATATAATGAGCCGCAAGGAGTTTTAATCAGAGCTATTGAACCAGTTTGGGGCATAGCGCAGATGATTAAAAATCGCGGGGGTAAAGACGGTGTCCTTTTAACTAATGGCCCCGCGAAAATGATGCAGGCTTTTGGCATTCACAGTAAAAAATGGAATTTACACCTCTTAACTGACTCCCCTTTTAAAATTGATTTAGATGACAGTCACAAAAAGCTGGCTAAGGAAATTAAAACCAGTGCCAGAATCGGTGTTAGCCAGTCTGAACTAGAATGGGCCAATAAAAAACTGCGTTACTATGTAGCTGGCAACCCGTATGTTTCCAGAATGAAAAAGAAAGCTTACCAAAGTGGCAATGGCTGGCAGTAACAGTAGCTTTTCGAAGTCTTTTAAAATAGTAAAAGAAAATAAATGAGATAATTATAAAATATTTTTTAAATAAAATTATTGACAAGTTGCTTTTAATAGCCTATTATTTTTCTAAGTTAAATAATTTCCAATGCAATAGAGGTCGCGGTTATTACAAAACTGATCTGAGTGAGCGAACACTGTGAAGTTCAGGATAAGAATTACCGCCGAAATAAGAATATTGTTCGTTTCAATTTTCTTGTTGGGCTGCAAGAGAATATTTTGCAGACTGTCCTGGTTAGTCCCCAGGGAGCGCTATATGATTTGTTTTAAAAATAGATTATGAACCTCGTTGTTTTGATTAACAGCGAGGTTTTTGTTTACGCTTTTATTGTATTGGCTTTATTTGAAACATATTTTGTGGAGGTTTTCAAAATGAAGTCAAGATTTAAGTGGTTGGCTACCCTAGTTGCCTTATTCACTTGTTTGAGCATAGCAGCTAATTTTAGTCTTACTGAAGCTGCTGCCCAAAAAGATGAGGGCACATTAAAAGTAGCCATGGAAGCTAATTACCAGCCTTACAATTGGACACAAACAAATGATGCTAACGGTGCTGTACCTATTGAGGGTTCAAAAGAATTCGCCAATGGCTATGATGTTAAAATTGCCAAAATTATTGGGCAAAAATTGCATCGAAAAGTTGAAGTAGTTAAGACCGAATGGGATGGTTTACTGCCTGCTCTAACCAGCGGCAAAGCTGATTTGATTATTGCCGGCATGAGCCCTACAGCTGAGCGTGAAAAAGCCATTAATTTCTCTCAGCCTTATAGAAACAGTACTTTTGTGGTAATTACCAAGATTAATAGCAGATACGCTAACGCTAAGAAACTAACCGACTTTAAGGGTGCAAAATTAACGGCGCAACAAGGCACTTTCCACTATGACCTGATCAAGCAGTTAAAGGGCGCTAAGCGTCAACCGGCTATGCGTGATTTTGCGGCAATGCGGCAAAGTTTAATCTCCGGTACTATTGATGGCTATGTTGCCGAGGACACTGAATCAACTTCCTTTAAGATGGTTGATCCTGACATTAAGTCAATTCCTGTCAGCAAAATGGCTGGTTTCCACGCCACAAAAGATGAGTCTGTCACTGCCATCGGAATCGCTAAGCCCAACAAAGCTCTGCTTAAGAGTGTTAACCAAATATTAGCTACTATTCCTCAAGCAAAAAGAACTAAGCTAATGACTGAAGCTGTTAAGCAGCAGCCTAAAACTGATAATGACAAAAAAGGCAAAAAGACTAAGTCAGAACCGTGGTTAGTATCAATGTGGCGCCAATATGGCGGCATGATCTTAAATGGTATCGGCATGACGCTGCTTCTGGCCTCAGTTGGTACTGTTGCAGGTTTCTTTATCGGTCTGGCAGTTGGTATCGTCAGAACCATTCCTACACCAACTACTACCGGTAAAAGATGGCTGCTCAAGTTTGTGAACTGGCTACTTTCGGTTTACATCGAAGTCTTCCGGGGTACGCCAATGATGGTGCAAGCAGCTGTGATTTACTATGGTATTGCCCAATTCTGGCACCTGAATATTGACAGAACCGTCGCCGCACTAATCATTGTTTCCATCAATACGGGTGCATATTTAGCCGAAATTATTCGCGGAGGTATTATTTCTACACCCGAAGGTCAGTTTGAAGCAGCCAGTGCTTTGGGAATGACTCATAATCAAAGAATGTGGCATATTATTTTGCCACAGGCAATCAAGAATTGCCTACCTTCAATTACTAACGAATTTATTGTTAACATCAAGGATACTTCTGTTCTAAGTATTATCTCCGTATCAGAGTTGTTCTTCGTTGGTTCAACTGTTGCTAGTCAGACATTCAAGTTCTTCCCAACTTACCTGACAATTTCTGCTATCTACCTCATCTTGACCTTTACCATCACGAGAATATTCAACTTAATTGAAAAACACCTCCAAGGAAGTAAGAATTACAACTTAATGGCAAACCAAGTTCAAGTGGGCACACCAAAAGACATGGAGGCTAAGAACTAATGACTGAAACAAACGAAACTATTTTAAGTTTAAAGCACATCAAGAAAACATTCGGTGAACACCAAGTGTTAAAAGATATCTCTTTTGACATTAATAAAGGTGAAATTGCCACCATTATCGGTCCTTCAGGTGGCGGTAAATCAACTACTTTGCGTTGCATTAACCTACTAGAAGAGCCTACCGCCGGCGAGGTTGATTTTCATGGTGAAAATGTCCTGGCACCAAACTACAACCGCAATATTTATCGAGCCAAAGTCGGCATGGTTTTCCAACAATTCGATTTGTTTGAAAACAAGAACGTTTTAGCTAATTGTATGGTCGGTCAAGAGTTGGTATTAAAACGGTCAAAAGACGAAGCCCGCCAAATTGCGCTGGCCAATCTGAAAAAGGTGGGCATGGAGCAATACGTTAATGCTCGTCCCAGCCAGCTTTCAGGTGGCCAACAACAACGGGTTGCGATTGCCCGTGCTATCTGCATGGATCCAGAAATTTTGTTATTTGATGAGCCTACTAGTGCTTTGGATCCTGAGATGGTCGGAGAAGTTTTAAGCGTCATGAAGAACCTGGCTACTACTGGTTTAACGATGATTATCGTAACCCACGAAATGGCATTTGCTAAAGAGATTTCCGACCAAATGTTTTTCATCAGCGATGGCGTCATTACCGAACAAGGCACGCCAGATCAATTATTCAATCATCCGCAAAATGAAAAAACCGTCAAGTTTTTGAGTAATTTTCAGAATAATTAATAAGGTCTAATTAAACATAAAAAACTGGTAAACTCACGCTGTTAATAACGTGATTTGCCAGTTTTTTAGTTTGCTTATGACTCTAAAAGCCTAATAATTTCCTGATTAAATTTAGTTGGCTCCTCCCACTGCGGAAAGTGACCGGAATGGTCAAACCAAATTATATTGCACGGACTAGTAATTTTAGCAGCATATTCTGCAGTCAATTGCGAGGACACATGGTGGTCATGCCTGCCCTCACAGAAAGTGATGGGAACGGCAAAATGCAGAACATTTTCAAAATTAACGTCCATCAGTTCTTCCCAGAAATATTGAATTGATTGCTTCGAGCCTTGCAAGCGATGAATTAAGTCCTTAAAAGAATAATCTTTAGCAGATATAAACGGCCCAATTAATTTACGGTAGTTTTTAGCGCCGTAAATTGAGCCACCGTAAGCCACAATCATTTTAGTTAATTTGAGACTAGCTTTAGTTGGTTCATGTGCAAAATCAAGTTGGTCAAGTTTGGCAGTATTTTTCATTTTTGTTCTTAAAAAAGCTTTTTGTAAAGCAATATTCTTTTTCATATTAACGACTTGGCCAATTCCGATATATTGTGCAACCAGGTCCGGATACATTTGAATAAAGTAGAGCCCTAAAACCGTGCCCCAAGAATGACCCATAATAATCAATTTATCTTGTTTTAACCGTTTTAATAAATAAAGCACAAACTGATGAATATCTGCCAAGATGGTGTCAATAGACAAGTTTTCTTCAGGCGAGAATTTGTAATACGATAGTCCACTGCCCCTTTGTTCCAGATTGACAAAGATAAAATGATCTTCTAGTTCGCTATTAAATTTTTTCGTTAAGGGAATGCAGGCATCGCCTGGTCCACCGTGCAAATATAAAATGATTGGTTTCCGGCCTTGCTTTGAACTAATTGAAAAATATAGTTTAGTCCCGTTAATTTCTACGTTTTCTATCACTGATGTACTCATTTTTTGGCCTATATTCATATAATCGATTGCTATTATGCATACACTGCTACTTTATTTAAGTATATTATTAATGCCGCTATTTTGTAAATTCCAAATTAAGTTTGACAAAAATTAGATTCTATTATTATATGTAGATAAATAGTCAACAAGCATTACGCTAGTAGAAAACCTTCTACTTTTACCTCATCATCGGAGAAAAACTCATGAAGAAAAATGGTTACAAAATTACTACCTACATTTTTGGATTCTTATTTATTATCACTTTAGGCTTTTTGCTCTATGATACTAGAAACCCGCCCACTGTATTTGGGGGTTTTACTAATAATACAATGCCACTAAATCCTTCCAATCCTCATGTGGAAATTTCGTTTGGTTTGGACCCCGAATATGCTATAAATGTCGACGGACATCAATTTGAAAGAGGCACATATAAACGCATAAGTGACAGTGTGTTTAGCTTAAAAGCAAATAATGGTAAAGAGAATGGTGTCGCTTTTTTATCAAATAAAGGTTCATACTTGTTTCACTCTAAACTAAAGAAAAAGCTGATTAATATTGAAAAGTTTTCGAATAAGCCAGAAATAAAGCCAGGGACTATCAAATAGTCTAACGTACTTTATGCTAGAAAAAATACCAAGCAGTATAGTTGCCTGGTACTCAAATCTTGTTAAATTTTATTCATTTTTACTTTCAGCTTGGTAAAATTTAGCCCGATTAATTAAATAGTCAAATAAAATCACACAGATTAGATTTAATACAATAATTAAGAGTATCAATAATGGGTGATCTTCTTGTTCATCTGTCATATTCAACAAATATAAAGTTTCAAAACTAATAGGTGCACCTTGCAATGCCATAAAATAAAATAAATCATTTTCGACTTGCTTAGTAAATGTTTCTTCTTTTACTTCAAAGCAAGCCGTAGCAATTATTGTTATGATGAATGCACTAATTGACCATATTAAGTTATAATTCGGCTTATTGGAGAAAAAAGCCTCCATTTCAATTATACACAACCACAGTAAAGCAACTCTTGCTAATTTCATTTTCATCTCATTTCCCACAGCCTTTCTCTTCTAATTTATTTTAAT
Source organism: Lactobacillus melliventris (assembly GCF_042679465.1). Taxonomy (NCBI): domain Bacteria; kingdom Bacillati; phylum Bacillota; class Bacilli; order Lactobacillales; family Lactobacillaceae; genus Lactobacillus; species Lactobacillus melliventris. The sequence continues at coordinate 49,404 of NZ_JBHTMT010000011.1, forward strand.
CATTTTATCATATTTTATAGTATAAGTAAAATGTGATTTTATCAAAAATATTATTCTAATAATAATTAAGGGGTCTCAGCTGTATGAAAGAGATATTAAGTTATCCAATATCAAAGGCAGATATATGTTTAAAAAAACACGTTTTACGCTGCAAACAAAAACTATTTTTCTGGTTTTCTTTACCACCATTGTTTTTATTCTAACTGCTGGAACCATCACCTCATACAAAGTAGCGCAAAATCAAAAACAAATCATCAAAGAAGAAATTAATAGTGTGTCTAAAATTGTGGCCAATAATGAGCAGGTACAAATTGCTTTAAGAAAAAAAGTCAAACCCACAACATATAACCCGATCCAAAAATATGCCGAACAAGTTAAAAAAGAAACTAAAGTAGACTTTATTGTGGTACTTGACAATAATTACGTCCGCTATTCCCATCCTTCTGAGAATCATATCGGCAAAAAATTCAGTTCGCCTTCTGATGCTCAAAAATCAAGCTCTGGTAAGGCGCATTATTCTCACCGTATGGGTGTTTTGGGAACTGGCTACCGGATTTTCCGCCCAATTTTTGCACACAAGCAGCAAATCGGAATAGTTTGTGTTGGTCTCACTGACAAATCAATTAATAAAGTTATTCGAGTCGCCCAAAGATCAGTTGTAATTGGCTCTCTAGTTTCATTAATAATTGGCATACTGCTGGCTTTATTAATATCAAGACGCATTAAAAAAACGCTGTTTGATATGGAACCAAACGAAATTGCATTTAAGCTCACAGAATTATATGCTATTAATGACAGTATTGATGAAGCGCTTATTGTTGTAAATAATCACAAAATTTTAATTACTGCTAATTACTTGGCTAAAAAATCTTTCCCTTCCTTAATGGTGGGAAAAGCCCTGGATAAAAATCTAATTGATTTATTATTTGCAGACAGCCAACAATTACCTAAAACAAATGAGCTTGTCTTAATCAATGCTAAAGAATATATTGTTTCAGTTAGTCAACTGGTATACCATAAGCAGATTTTTGGTCAAGTTGCTCTACTGCAGGATCAGTCCAAATACCAGAAGTTATCCGAACAGCTTGCCGGCAGCCAACAATACATTCAGTCACTAAGGGCACAGTCACACGAATTTTTAAATAAATTGCAGGCAATTTACGGCATGATTGAATTAAAGCAGTATGATCAAGTTAATTCATTCATTGCAAAAATAAACCAAAATTACCAGCAAGAATTTGGTCAACTGAATAAACAGCTCGAATCCCCTGCGCTTGTTGGCTTTTTAACTGGAAAAATGAACCAGGCGCAAGAGCAAAGAGTCAACTTGGAAATTACGCCAGACTCCAATTTACCGCAAAAGGTTGTAACTGAGCAATTAAATTTAGACCTGATTAAAATACTGGGCAACCTCATTGATAATTCGCTTGCAGCAATTAAAGATAGCGGCAAAATCACCTTGGCAATTAATTTCGATAATGAAAGTTCAGTCTTAATTATTGAAGTTGCTGATACTGGTACTGGCATTTCAAGTGAAGTTAAAAAGCATTTATTTAAACAGAAGTATTCAACTAAGGGCAAGGATCACGGCTATGGACTTATTCTGGTGCAGCAAATCATTAAATCCTATAGTGGCCATCTTGAAGTTTCATCTTGTAAACCTCATGGTAGCAATTTTTATATAGAATTGCCTTTGCAGGAAAAAAACGAAAAGGAATAAAATGTTAACAATTTTAATAGTTGAAGATGACCCGATGGTCAGCTCGATTAACAAACAATATTTAATGAGAATTATTAAGCCGGAAAACCTGACTGTTTATCAAACCGCTACTGCGAATAAGGCACTAGCAATTACTAAAAAAATCAGTCCTGATTTGATATTACTTGATGTTTACCTTCCTAAAACTTCTGGCACCGAATTACTGGAACAATTTATTCAACATAATCTCCATCCCAATGTCATTATGCTTTCTGCCGCCAAAGACAGTACCAACATCAATATGGCTTTAAAATATGGTGTTTTGGACTACTTGCTCAAACCTTTTTCTTTTAAACGTTTTAAAGAGGCAATTGAACATTTTTTAAAATATAACGAAGTATTGCAAAAAAACAACACGGTGTCACAAGGTGAACTTGATCATATTTTTATTACCCAAGATATGAATAACTTAAATGATGAGACCGGGTTGCCTAAAGGGCTTTCAGATTTTTCCTTAACCAAAATTAAAACTGCTATTTCCCAACTTGCTGGTGAATTTTCCAATCAAGATGTAGCACGACAGTCGAAGTTATCACGCATTACTACTAAAAAATATTTGGACTATCTGGAAAGAACCGGCAAACTTTCCACTAAAGTGCACTATTTAAAGGTTGGTCGACCAATTAAAATATACAAATTGAATAAATAAAAAAACAAGCTATTGTCTGAAGCTAACCCCTAAAACTGGACGTTAGTTTTATATCGTTTTACTTAAGGCTTGATTCCGATATTGAATCGGAGTT
>NZ_JBHTMT010000012.1:0-5274 GCF_042679465.1 Lactobacillus melliventris
GAATCTGGCAAAATAAAAAAGCTGCTTTAGCAGCAGGTAGTACCTTGAAAACTGAACAATGTTTTCGCAAAAATGTGCGGGTTTAAAGAACCCAAAACAAAAGAGCGAAGTCAATTTCGCAAGCAAATAAATCCGAGATGCGAATCTTGGAACGAATGAGCAAACATTCAAACAAACATTTAAAAAATGAGAGTTTGATCCTGGCTCAGGACGAACGCTGGCGGCGTGCCTAATACATGCAAGTCGAGCGAGCAATTTTGACAGAATACTTCGGTAGGAAGTCAGAAGCGCGAGCGGCGGATGGGTGAGTAACACGTGGGCAACCTGCCCTTTAGCTTGGGATACCACTTGGAAACAGGTGCTAATACCAAATAAGCAGCAAGAGCGCATGCTCAAGCTGAGAAAGGCGGCTTTCGAGCTGTCACTAAAGGATGGGCCCGCGGTGCATTAGCTAGTTGGTAAGGTAACGGCCTACCAAGGCGATGATGCATAGCCGAGTTGAGAGACTGACCGGCCACATTGGGACTGAGACACGGCCCAAACTCCTACGGGAGGCAGCAGTAGGGAATCTTCCACAATGGACGCAAGTCTGATGGAGCAACGCCGCGTGAGTGAAGAAGGTTTTCGGATCGTAAAGCTCTGTTGTTGGTGAAGAAGGACAAGGAAAGTAACTGATCTTTGTTTGACGGTAATCAACCAGAAAGTCACGGCTAACTACGTGCCAGCAGCCGCGGTAATACGTAGGTGGCAAGCGTTGTCCGGATTTATTGGGCGTAAAGCGAACGCAGGCGGGAAGATAAGTCAGCTGTGAAAGCCCCCAGCTTAACTGGGGAACTGCAGCTGAAACTATGTTTCTTGAGTGCAGAAGAGGAGAGTGGAACTCCATGTGTAGCGGTGGAATGCGTAGATATATGGAAGAACACCAGTGGCGAAGGCGGCTCTCTGGTCTGTAACTGACGCTGAGGTTCGAAAGCATGGGTAGCGAACAGGATTAGATACCCTGGTAGTCCATGCCGTAAACGATGAGTGCTAAGTGTTGGGAGGTTTCCGCCTCTCAGTGCTGCAGCTAACGCATTAAGCACTCCGCCTGGGGAGTACGACCGCAAGGTTAAAACTCAAAGGAATTGACGGGGGCCCGCACAAGCGGTGGAGCATGTGGTTTAATTCGAAGCAACGCGAAGAACCTTACCAGGTCTTGACATCTAGTGCTAGTCCTAGAGATAGGATGTTTCCTTCGGGAACACTAAGACAGGTGGTGCATGGCTGTCGTCAGCTCGTGTCGTGAGATGTTGGGTTAAGTCCCGCAACGAGCGCAACCCTTATTATTAGTTGCCAGCATTAAGTTGGGCACTCTAATGAGACTGCCGGTGACAAACCGGAGGAAGGTGGGGACGACGTCAAGTCATCATGCCCCTTATGACCTGGGCTACACACGTGCTACAATGGTTAGTACAACGAGCAGCGAACCTGCAAAGGCAAGCGAATCTCTGAAAGCTAATCTCAGTTCGGATTGCACTCTGCAACTCGAGTGCATGAAGCTGGAATCGCTAGTAATCGCGGATCAGCACGCCGCGGTGAATACGTTCCCGGGCCTTGTACACACCGCCCGTCACACCATGAGAGTCTGTAATGCCCAAAGCCGGTGGGATAACCTGCAAAGGAGTCAGCCGTCTAAGGCAGGACAGATGATTAGGGTGAAGTCGTAACAAGGTAGCCGTAGGAGAACCTGCGGCTGGATCACCTCCTTTCTAAGGAAAAGGGAGCCGAGACGGAGAGTAGGAATACTAAGAGAAGTCCGGCAAAGCACATGAGTAGCGAAGACATTGTTTAGTTTTGAGGGTAGTACCTCAGAAAAAGGAAAAGATACGCTAGATACGGGCCTATAGCTCAGCTGGTTAGAGCGCACGCCTGATAAGCGTGAGGTCGATGGTTCAAGTCCATTTAGGCCCATAGGCAAGTATAAAAGAAGCAGCGTGTCTAGAAAAGACATTGGGGGCTTAGCTCAGTTGGGAGAGCACCTGCTTTGCAAGCAGGAGGTCATCGGTTCGAACCCGTTAGCCTCCATTGGATCTGCGACAGATCCAATGAGTTAGTACATTGAAAACTGAATATAATCCAAGAAAAACCGAGAAACAATCAAAAGAGAACAGATTGCTAAAGAGCGACCGAGAGAGTATCTTGAGTAAGGTCAAGTAAAGAAGGGCGCATGGTGAATGCCTAGGCACAATGAGGCGAAGAAGGACGTGACGAACCACGAAAGGCTTCGGGGAGCAGTAAGTACGCAATGATCCGGAGATATCCGAATGGGGGAACCCAATACATGCAGATGCATTACCAGGTGGTGAATCAATAGCCACCTGGGGCAAGACGCAGTGAACTGAAACATCTAAGTAGCTGCAGGAAGAGAAAGAAAAATCGATTTCCCTAGTAGCGGCGAGCGAAGCGGAAAGAGCCCAAACCAGATGATTTATCATTTGGGGTTGTAGGACTGCGACAAGGCAGCGCAAAGGATAGCAGAATTACCTGGGAAGGTAAGCCAGAGAGGGTGAGAGCCCCGTAAGCGAAATCCCAAGCGCGCCGAGCAGGATCCTGAGTAGGTCGGGACACGAGGAATCCCGATTGAAGCAGCGAGGACCATCTCGCAAGGCTAAATACTACATTGTGACCGATAGTGAACCAGTACCGTGAGGGAAAGGTGAAAAGAACCCCGGGAGGGGAGTGAAAGAGAACCTGAAACCGTGTGCCTACAAATAGTCAAAGCCCATTAAAGGGTGATGGCGTGCCTTTTGTAGAATGAACCGGCGAGTTACGTTAATTAGCGAGGTTAAGTCAGAAAAGACGGAGCCGGAGCGAAAGCGAGTCTGAAGAGGGCGCAGTAGTTAGTTGATGTAGACCCGAAACCAAGTGACCTACCCATGACCAGGTTGAAGGTGCGGTAAAGCGCACTGGAGGACCGAACCCACGTAAGTTAAAAATTGCGGGGATGAGTTGTGGGTAGCGGTGAAATTCCAAACGAACTTGGAGATAGCTGGTTCTCTCCGAAATAGCTTTAGGGCTAGCCTGGTGCGAGGATGATCATGGAGGTAGAGCTCTGTTTGGACGAAGGGCCCGTCAGGGGTTACTGAATTCAGATAAACTGCGAATTCCAGCGATCAAGGCACTGGAGTCAGACTGCGAGTGATAAGATCCGTAGTCGAAAGGGAAACAGCCCAGATCACCAGTTAAGGTCCCCAAATCTATGCTAAGTGGAAAAGGATGTGGAGTTGCGTAGACAACTAGGATGTTGGCTCAGAAGCAGCCATCATTAAAAGAGTGCGTAATAGCTCACTAGTCGAGTGACGCTGCGCCGAAAATTTACCGGGGCTAAGCATAGTACCGAAACTGTGGATGTGCAGTAATGCATGTGGTAGGAGAGCGTTCTAAATGCGGCGAAGTTTAACTGTGAAGATAAATGGAGCGTTTAGAAGTGAGAATGCCGGTATGAGTAGCGCAAGATAGGTGAGAATCCTATCCGCCGAAAGACTAAGGTTTCCTGGGGCAGGCTCGTCCGCCCAGGGTAAGTCGGGACCTAAGGCAAGGCCGAAAGGCGTAGTCGATGGAGAACAGGTAGAGATTCCTGTACTGCTTATCTTCGTTAACAGCGAAGGAGGGACGCAGGAGGCAAAGAACGCATGGCGCTGGAAGCCATGTTTAAGCGTCAAGTGTGGTAATGAGTCAAATGCTTGTTACTGGTAAGCACAAGGCGTGATGAGGAGCGAAATTAGAGTAGCGAAGGTTCAAGCGTCACACTGCCAAGAAAAGCTTCTAGTGAGAAGATAGGTACCCGTACCGCAAACCGACACAGGTAGTCGAGTGGAGAACACTCAGGTGAGCGAGAGAACTCTCGTTAAGGAACTCGGCAAAATCGCCCCGTAACTTCGGGAGAAGGGGTGCTGGTGTAAAAGCCAGCCGCAGTGAATAGGCCCAAACAACTGTTTATCAAAAACACAGGTCTCTGCTAAGTCGTAAGACGACGTATAGGGGCTGACACCTGCCCGGTGCTGGAAGGTTAAGGAGAGCTGTTAGCGCAAGCGAAGCAGCGAACTGAAGCCCCAGTAAACGGCGGCCGTAACTATAACGGTCCTAAGGTAGCGAAATTCCTTGTCGGGTAAGTTCCGACCTGCACGAAAGGTGTAATGATTTGGGCACTGTCTCAACGAGAGACTCGGTGAAATTATAATACCCGTGAAGATGCGGGTTACCCGCGACAGGACGGAAAGACCCCATGGAGCTTTACTGCAATTTGATATTGGGCAGCTGTTAAACATGTACAGGATAGGTAGGAGCCGGAGAAGATGGCACGCCAGTGTTATCAGAGGCAATGTTGGGATACTACCCTTGTTTGATGGCTGCTCTAACCAGGGCCTCTAAGCGAGGCATGGGACAGTGTCAGACGGGCAGTTTGACTGGGGCGGTCGCCTCCTAAAGTGTAACGGAGGCGCCCAAAGGTTCCCTCAGAATGGTTGGAAATCATTCACAGAGTGCAAAGGTATAAGGGAGCTTGACTGCGAGAGCGACAACTCGAGCAGGGACGAAAGTCGGGCTTAGTGATCTGGTGGTACCGTATGGAAGGGCCATCACTCAACGGATAAAAGCTACCCTGGGGATAACAGGCTTATCTCCCCCAAGAGTTCACATCGACGGGGAGGTTTGGCACCTCGATGTCGGCTCGTCGCATCCTGGGGCTGAAGTCGGTCCCAAGGGTTGGGCTGTTCGCCCATTAAAGCGGCACGCGAGCTGGGTTCAGAACGTCGTGAGACAGTTCGGTCCCTATCCGTCGTGGGCGTAGGAAATTTGCGAGGAGCTGTCCTTAGTACGAGAGGACCGGGATGGACATACCGCTGGTGTACCAGTTGTCTTGCCAAAGGCATCGCTGGGTAGCTAAGTATGGCCGGGATAAGCGCTGAAAGCATCTAAGTGCGAAGCCCCCCTCAAGATGAGATTTCCCATACGCAAGTAGTAAGACACCTCAAAGACTAAGAGGTAGATAGGCTGGGAGTGGAAGAGCCGTGAGGCTTGGAGCGGACCAGTACTAATCAGTCGAGGACTTGACCAAAGCTTGAAGGCAATTAAGGTTTTTTTAGCGGATTATATTTAGTTTTGAGTGTAAAAGCTCACAAGGAAAAGTACGGTGGCAAGAGCAAGAAGGAAACACCTGTAACCATGCCGAACACAGTAGTTAAGCTTCTTCACGCCGAGAGTAGTTGGTGGGAGACTGCCTGCGAGGGTAGGACG
>NZ_JBHTMT010000013.1:0-1493 GCF_042679465.1 Lactobacillus melliventris
TGAAGTGCTCCATAATAGTTAGACATTAATCTGACTATTAGGAGCACTTTTTTCATGACTAAATATTCAACTACTTTGAAAATGGAAATTTGCAGTAAATACTTATCCCACCAAACCTCTTTAGCTAAACTAGAACGCGAATACGGCATTGATCATACCGAGATTAGGGCCTGGGCAGAACGTGCCCGTAAACATGGCTTAGCCGCTTTAAAGGTTACTCACACCCGACAAACTTATTTGCCTGAATTCAAGCTAAATGTGGTACGCTTCTATCATGAACATCACATGGGAGTACTCCAGGTAGCTGCAGTTTTTAATCTTTCGCGGTCAGTAGTAAGACAATGGCTGGCGGCTTATCAGGCTGCAGGCTACTCTGGGCTGCTCCCAAAATCCAAGGGGAGACCACCAACCATGACTAAAAAGAAGCGTCAGAAGAAGCTTAAACCCACTAAGAAGCTAACCGAAGTAGAACAATTGCGTCGTCAGGTTGCTGAGCTAGAGGCACAAAAAGCCGACTTAGAATTGGATAACTTAATCCTAAAAAAAGTGGCTGCCCGATATCCACGCTCACCAACCGGCAAAAAACCAGAATAGTCGTGGAGATTCGGGCTGAGCGACCTGAGGTGCCGTTAAAGCTTTTGCTTGCCAAGCTGCACCTTAACCGCAAAACTTATTACGACAACCGCAGTCACCGATTGAACCGATTAGATAAATACGCTGCTGTTAAAGGCGTAATCAAGTCTATCTTCTACCAAGAAAGTGATGAGACTTACGGTTATCGACGTATGCATGGTGCACTCTTAGATCAAGGCTTTAGCTATGCGCCCAATACCGTGCGCAAGCTGATGCGGCAGCTGGGACTAAAGACCAGAGTCTACAGTAGGCGCACTGCACGCTACAGTTCTTATGCGGGCCCTGCAGGCGTAATCAAGGAAAACATTTTAAAGCAGCGGTTTAATGAAACCAGACCCTACCACGTCTTACACACGGATATTACCGAATACAAGCTGACCACAGGCAAAAAGGTTTATATTTCACCGGTCATTGATGAGGCCTCACTGGAAATACTGGCTTGTCAAGTCAGCTATTCGCCTAACATGAAGCTGGTTTATGATATGCTGGCAGAGCTTAAGCACAAGCTGCCTAAAACAGCCCAGCCTATTTTGCATTCAGATCAGGGTTTTCAATACCGCCACAGCGGCTATCAGACCAAACTAAGACAGATGAAGATTAAGCAAAGCATGTCGCGCAAGGGTAATTGCCACGATAATGCACCGGGAGAAACCATCTTCAACCTAATGAAACGGGAGAAGCTCAACCGCATTAAGATCAGTTCACTAGCAGAAATGCGGGAAGTACTGCATGATTACGTTTACTGGTTCAATCATATTAGAAGATCAAACAAACTAAAATACACGACCCCGATCAAATATCGAAATCGTGCATTGAGTCTTGCGTAATATTAAAATGTCTAACTTTTTAGTTGCACTTCA
>NZ_JBHTMT010000014.1:0-1388 GCF_042679465.1 Lactobacillus melliventris
ATCAAAGAGGATTTAGTACAAAAGAAATTCAAGAGAAATTACATATCACATCACGTAAATCTATTGATGGTTGGATCAATAATTATCAACAGTATGGTAACAGAGGCCTGGAAAAAAGCTTTTCTAAGACAAGATATAGTGGTCAATTTAAATTAGAAGTCTTAAACTGGAGAAAAGAACATAGTGCCAGCTATCAAATTACTGCCAATCATTTTAATATTAAACAACTTTCCACTATTGCGAATTGGCAAAGAAAATTAAATGAAGGCGGTGTTGATGCTTTATTTATTAAGCAAGGACGACCATTAATGCATAAAAAGAAAATTAAAGCAAAGAAGCATAAATATACTTCTCAAGAGTTAACTGAACTTGAACGTCTACGTTTAGAGAATCGTGCATTACATGTAGAAAATGAATATCTAAAAAAACTAGATGCCTTAGTTCAGAAACGCGGACATCGGACGAAGAAAGATCTATAGTTAATGAACTAAGGCAAGAATTTGGCTTTAAATTAAAAGAAATATTACCCTACACAAGTTTGTCTAAAAGTACATGCGAGTACCATCCTCATCCAAAAAAGAAGCTGATCAGTGATAAAGCACTTGTTTCAATTATCAAAATGATAAAGAAGCATCATGCCAGTTATGGATACTGGCCTGTAACTGATACTCTGAGGATGACTTATCACCTAATGGTTAATCATAAACGTGTTCAACGCTTAATGCGTGAGAACAATTTAGGAGCTAATAAATATAATCTGAGAGCCGGTAAATATGATTCTTCAAAGGGTCCACAAAATAAGAAAGCTAAGAATCGGTTCCATCAAAAGTTTAAGACTGATAGACCATATCAAAAGGTCGTAACTGATATTAGTGAATTTAGATATGGGAACATGACTATCCGTGATCGTGTATATTTATCGCCATTTAAGGACTTATTCAGCGGTGAAATTATTAGTTATACGATCACCGATCGTCCATTAACAAGATATGTTCTAGAAGGATTAGAGGGAGTGTTTACTGCAAGACCCAAGCTATTAAATTATCGAATGACAATCCATAGTGATCAAGGAATTCAATATCAATCTAATCCATATCGACATGCTTTACGAAAACATAAAGTATTTCAAAGCATGTCACGAAGAGCTACATGTCATGATAATGCAGCTATGGAAAGTTTCTTTCACATTATGAAAGTTGAAATGAATTATTTTACACATCACTTTGATACTAAGAAACAATTGGTTAAGGCGATGAAAGAATGGATAAGTTATTACAATGAAGATAGAATTCGACACAAACTAAAAGGCTTAACTCCGATTCAATATCGGAATCAAGCCTTAAGTAAAACGATATAAAACTAACGTCCAGTTTTAGGGGTTAGCTTCA
>NZ_JBHTMT010000015.1:0-1031 GCF_042679465.1 Lactobacillus melliventris
TATCCATCAGTATTGTGAACTGCATTTTCCTGATCAATTTCCTTTTGGAGGTCTTTTTTATCTGCTGCAGTTGCTATTTTCGCATCTGCTTTAGCTTCATCAACCGTATTAAGAGGTTTCAAAAATGGACCAGAAATATATTTACTGTCAGCAGCTTTGATGAATGACATATGTTCTTCATTGTTTTCTTCAAAGTTCGTGTGCGTAAAGCCATTTACGTCACCTAAATGATAGTAGAGTTCAGCTTTGTTGTCCTTATTCGACCAAATGTATAACAATTCATCAACCGGAATTTTTTCGCCCTCAATAAAGGTCGTTAGACCGGCTTTATCAACCTGATTTGGTCGTAAGTCTCCATTAGCATCAAAAATATCAGTTCCAGCAGTAATTAAAACATAGGTGTCAGCGGTAAAAGTCAGCAGCCTTTGTCTTGGCTCTTTTTGTACGTACGATTTAGGAAACCAGCCAGTTTTTGTCCCACTAATAATGTAACTTGGTGAACTGGTTGGATCATACCTAAATAGGGTTTCACGGTTAACTTTTATTTTTTGTAAAGGCTTAACCGTGATTTGTTCTTTGCCCAAGCCAATCTGAACTCCTTTGGAGTCAATATCCTTTGGACTAATTGTCACGGTTGCTTCTGCGACATAAAGGGGCTTGTTATCAATGTTGCCAATATTGGCCGCATTAACATAGCCACCGGCTCCAATATTGTAGTAATATTTACCACCGATTTTTTTATAAGGGAGCCATGACTGATTATAGTTGTCATCATTGACTAAGAAATACTGTTTGCTATTCCGGTCAATTTTTTCTACAGAGCCAGAGTATTTCAAAGGGGTTCCTTTGCGCAAATGCGTATTCTTTTTACTGCCACGGAATTTGTATAGCCGTTTACCATTCTTATCGTAAACATAAGAATTGTAATTGAGCTCCAAGTTGCCATCTTGTACCTGTTTGTTGACAACACCAACATTAGCCGCCTTAACGTAGGCACCACCGGTTAAAGGATAGTAGCTTTTACCATTAAT